>JBBQAT010000049.1:0-26569 GCA_038316625.1 Burkholderiales bacterium | reverse complement strand
TTGAGCAACGTGGATTTGCCAACGCCCGACTCACCGACAATCGCCACGTACTCACCGGCTCGCAGATTCAGGGATACGTTTTGCAGAACGGGCCGACCGCCGAACTGTCGAGAGAGATTTTCAATTTCGAGCATGTAGGTTAGGAGACGCCTGGGGGCAATCGGTTCAATTTAAAGCAACCAGTCTCGCCGCTGGCCTCAGATCAGTTTGGAAAGATGTTCTGGCAAACAGTGCCCAATCTCGTCAGCGGTCAGCGCAGACTCGAAGCGCAGGCGATTCCGGAAACCGTCAATTTCATAGCTCACCCCGTAAGCATCCAGTCCGATCAAGCGGACACCCTGCGGCGCATAGATTTCTGATTGAGCCAGAAGCCGCGACTCGTCCTCCAATGCAATACGTTTCGCTTCAGTCCACTCCGCCGCGTCCAGCCATCCCATTTTCCCGATGCCGGCGATGAAGCGTATCCGATGAACGTTCAGTCGGAAAAACATGAAATCGAGTGGCAGATATTGCGCTGCCTCGGGCTGAAATCGAAGATAGCGACTGACGACTTCCGGTGGGGCATTAAAGCGCTCGAAGCGTCCAACCAGCGTCATGCGCGTGGCACTTTGAATGCAGGATTGTCCATCTTCGCAAACGGCCAGACTCGCTCGTGGATCCGCCAGAAAATTCTTGGTGTGTTCGGCCAGCGCACTGACCAGCAGCAGCGGACGGTGGTATTCATCTACCACCAGCGGAACGGTCGTGGCAAAAGGATAACCGGGCAGCTGCGTCGAATGCGACGCAATCACGGCATGCCGGGCTTCATGCAGGAGATGAATGTAGGCGTCGAGTAGAGTCTTCATGTCATTGATCAAAATGGGGTGTTCGATTCATTCAGCCAAGACCTTCTCGATACGATGGTCAGGAACAAGCCACATAAAGGCCACAAAGACGTACAGGAGTTCGGCAATCCACGGCGACACAAAAGCAACCGGTATGGCCAGCGCATAGATAACCGGCGAAGACTTGCCCTTATAGTCTTTTCCAAGCGCTCGGGCGAGCAATGAATTTTCACCCTGACTACGGATAATCGTCCGCTGCAAAACCCAGTACGCAATAGCCGCCATGAGCAGCACGACACCGTATATTGCTGTCGGAACAGACGAGAAATGGTTCTCTCCCATCCAACCTGTTACGAAGGGCAACAGGGATAGCCAGAACAGAAGATGAAGATTAGCCCAGAGGATGCCGCCAGAAACCTTTCCGACGGTATGCAACAGATGATGGTGGTTGTTCCAGTAAATGCCGATATACACAAAGCTAAGCACATAGCTCAGGAACACCGGCAGCAACGGTGATAAAGCAGATAGCTCGGCATCGTGCGGCACCTTGAGTTCCAGCACCATGATGGTGATGATTATGGCCAGTACGCCATCGCTGAATGCTTCAAGCCGGCTCTTTCCCATTTGAGAACTCTCGATCCAACAGTCTAGTGGTCATTCTAGACTGAACAGAATAACAGGATAGATTTCCACAAATACTTCTAACATCCTCAAAAAAACGCGGTCCAATTTTCTCCCACGTGACGATTCATGAGGAGAAAAGCATGAGTATGCATCAGTCAAAGACACTTCCGAGCCAGGAAATACTCGCGAAGCTTGCCAGTGACAACCCTCAGGCATTCGAGGCATTGCGCAACGAATTGATTGAAAACTGCATCAGTTCTGCTCCGGAAAGGATTCAGCCTCGTTTGCGCGGAATCCAGTTCCGCGTGGACTGCATCCGCCGCCTGTCGCACACGCCTTTGAGCGCGCTCATAAAGATCCAGACCATGATGTGGGAGAGCTTTCTCCGAATGGATCAGGAACTGCAAAATTATGCGCAGCCGCCCAACGGTGCCCAACGTTTATCAAACAAGGGAATGGACTTGAACTATCGCCCAGCGCAGAACGCGCTCATCATTGAATTTCAGCCGCGTTTGCCGATAAAAACCGGATAATTTGCCACGCGACAAATCGCGGTATTCTCTTCGTACATTTCTGCCACGGTGTTCAGAACGTGATTTTTTAAATTGACCGTTCTCCGTTGATCGCCTACAAGCTTTATGCAATCCCATGTTTGTTGATCGAGCGTGCTTCTGCTAGAATGCGCCCTCTTCTGGAGAGGTGGATGAGTGGTTTAAGTCGCACGCCTGGAAAGCGTGTGTGGGATAACATCCCACCGCGGGTTCGAATCCCGCCCTCTCCGCCAGACGACCATAGAAACCCGCATAGCTGCAAGGCTTTGCGGGTTTTTTATTTCATGAAAAACCAATGCCATTGAAATTCATCGAATGCTCATATTTGTCTGTTAATGCTTTTGGCTGTCCCCGTTTTGTCCCCGGAGCTCCTCGTTTATCCCGGCATGCCTGACCCGGTTTTGTCCCCGCCGCATCTTTTGCGTTGCAATTTAAGTGCCCCGCTCGTTCCTTAGGTATAAATAGGTGTCCCGCTTGACAGATTTTTTCCATCGCGGACAATGCGTAGCATGTCGCTGCCCCAATCACACCGGTTGCACCAACTGAGCTTGCTAGCTGCGCTGCGACATCTACGTGCACACCAAATTTGGCTCCAACAGAGGCAGATAATTAACGATCTGCGGGCCCGCGAGCTTCAGAACGCCCGTCGCACGCGCACGACTCAGGACATACTAGAGTACGGCTGTTCTGAGAAAGACGACCGCTTGCGGAAGGCGATGGAACGTCTTTATGCGGTGCGTGAGTCTCAACCGCTCTTCTCAACCTATCTCGCTTGTCCGGAACTTCTGCCGGAGTTGCAGCGCGGCGCGCTGAAATGTTTTGCAGTCTCTGCAGGGGCTCTTTTCTCTGATCTAGAACAACAATCGGCAGACGATCAAGATATCGTGTCTCGACCTTCTGTTGTTAACATTCAGCTTCCCTCTGGCGCGACGATACGCGCGATACCCCGCCGTCCTGGCGCTCCTTCGTCCGCGCTCCCGCATTGACCTCTCAGTAGCTTTTTAGATTGGATCAATGCGGGGGCCGGCAAGCCCCCGTTTGTATTGGCTTGCGCCCCCCGCAGTTTTAGGGATTTTGGCATGACCTCTTCTTGCAGTAATACCAGTACCCTCGCGCAACTTCAGCGAGTCTTTCCCGGCGTCATTCAGGTTGATACTCGCGCCCTGGCCTCAGTACTTGGCATCGCAATAAAAACCATAAATAACGCTGGTGATGATTTTCACATCCGCTCTGTTCGTTTCGGCCGCAGGAAATATTTTCGTTTGGTCGACATAGCTTGCTTCATGGACTCATCACTCGGGATTGCCGAGCAGGCCATAGTTGTTTCGGACGAAAATCCTCCTCTAAACAGGCAAAAGCGCGGGCCAGGTAGGCCACGCAAGGGGGCGACCGCATGAATAGCGATATTCAAGTACTGCGGGCTTTGCTCACACGGCCCATCGCATTTCACCCGGTGCTTGCACGCTTGGTCGGAAGAGCGACGGCCGGTATTTTGCTCTCGCAATTGCTGTATTGGTGTAATCGATCGAGCCATGAGGACGGCTGGGTGTACAAGACTGCCTCGGATTGGGAGTTTGAAACCACATTGTCGGAGGATGAGCAGCGCGGTGCGCGAAAGCTGTTTGCGGAAATTGGTATAGTTGAAAGCGCGCACGCGTGGGAACATTTTCCACAGTTTTCAAAGTTTGACAAAACGCTCTGCTATCGAGTCAACTTTGAGCGACTCGAGGAGTGCCTAAAAAACATGAACTGGCCGCAAAGCGTTGCAGTTGCCGAGACCGGGAAATTCCCACCTCGTGACTCGCATACCACCATCACGAAACCGAAAAAATCCCAACAGGAATCACCGCGATTACCAGTTCACACTACAGAGAGTACTTCACAGAGTACTTCAGAAACCACCACCATCGAAAATGCTGATCTTGAGGAATTGGTGATGGCTGCGCTTTGGGCAGCCGAGCAAAGCGGGAAGAAAATAG
Organism: Burkholderiales bacterium; assembly: GCA_038316625.1. GTDB lineage: Bacteria > Pseudomonadota > Gammaproteobacteria > Burkholderiales > Rhodocyclaceae > Propionivibrio. The sequence goes on along the minus strand of JBBQAT010000049.1, from coordinate 22,591 downwards.
AGAATCCGAGTGGCTGGAAATACACAGTGACAGATAGACTAAAAAGGGGGGTGACGGTTGAGGATTTCGACACGCTAAAAAGATATAGGAGCAATGCCCGTCACGCGGCCCAAGTTGCAAAACAGCGCGATGAAGCGCTGCATACTCCGCCGACGATGGATAGCCGGACGATCGCGTTAGGTGAGAATATTTTGCGACGAGGTCAACAAAACCGAAACGCGTCGATGTCCGCCTGATTGCTTGCAAGATAAGCAGGAAGAATAGCTCCCGAAGGGGGGTATTCCCCCGAAATACATCGCCGATCGCCTGCACCTGGTGCAACTGGACGGCCGCAAAAGGCGGTCTTCAGTGGGGTAATGGTCTGCGCGGGATAGGGGCGTCGATTTGCCCACTGCCTACGGGGGCGTAATGGGTGGTCGACTGCAAAGGTGTAGGCAACGGCGAAAATCGGGGCGTCGTTCAGGAGAAGGATATCCTGTCCTGTGACGAGAAACAGGTCAGCTTTCGCTACCGCGACAGCCAGAGCGGGGAGATGGCGGTGCGCACGGTGAGCGGCGCCACCTTTCTCTGGTTGATCCTGCAACACGTCCTGCCCAAGGGATTTCGACGGGCCCGCAATTTCGACTTTCTGCATCCCAATAGCAAAGGCCTGATCGCGCTGTTGCAGGTCGTGCTGAAAGTGTTGCTCAGGGCCGACCTGGGCCCGATGAAGCCGCGACCGCCGTTGCTGTGCTCCTGCTGCGGGGCGCCGATGCAGGTGATGCGCAGACGGATTAGGTCAGCACTCGACCGAAGGTGGGTATCAAGCTTGGCCGAGGGCGTGCGCGTGTAAGCCAGCCGTACGCGGGTTGTTGTCATCGATGGCAGCAATTCCACTGACCGGTTGTAGCAGCACTCAAAAGCTCATTCTGACAACTGGTTGTCAGATCAAGTCCAGATTTCTACAAATTAGCGCTACCTGGCGAGACCCTGGTCATTTTCTTTGCCCTTGCCAAAGATTGGGTCTGCGACAGGGGCAACGAACAAGTCGCGGCCAGAATGGTAGATGGCGCGGTCGCCGTGAAATCCAACCTGCGTACCGTGGCGCATTTGAAGCGGAGTAACTTCTTTTAATCTATTGCACTTTGCCGGGGAATCGGCCTCTAGCTGCTCTCGTGCTTGCTCGATCAGAACTTCATCAATGGCTTTTAGTTCCTCTATGCTTGGCTTGTAGCTGGGCTGTGCAGATTTGTGGAGCGTTGCTGTGGTAACTAGGTCGTGTTCTTTCTGTGTAGCCATGTTGTTCTTCTCCTTTTCTCTCTCCACCAACAGCGAGACGCCCGCTGGTGCGGTGTTAGCCTGCAATACTGGCTTCGGTGTAATTAATCGGTAGACCTCTTTGTAGGTAGTGTTCCGCCACGCCATCTTGGCTTCCGACAGAACCTTGTCTTTGATGAGGTCAGTACGTTGGTTATCCCACTCTTTCGTCACGTCTTGTTGTAGCAAGCCTATTTGCCGAGTAGTCTTCTCGTGTTTTAAAAGATCACTGCTGTATGTGTCGCGATGGTATTTGCTACTGCTTACGAGCTGATCAGTTGAAGGGGGTGGGATGTGCTTGTGCTGCGTACCACGCTCCATCTTTTTGGCATTGACGATGGCCGCGGCCTCTGCGATCTGCTCGGGCAATTTCTTGGGGGCAGCTGCCGTATCAAGTGTGCCGTACCGCTTGCGACACTCCAGTTCGCGGTCGACACTTCTCTGTTCGGCACTGGCCATATTTTCGATGACTCGAGCGATGCGGGCCTGGGTCGCTTGCGCCTTCTTCAATCCTTGCCGGTACTCATCAAGCGCGGGATCTGAGAATGTGACGTATAGACCCTGAGCAACTGAAACCGCCACGATTCTCCGTTGCGCCGCCGGAGATCCGGTCAACGTTAACGTATTACCAAATTTCTGTTGCGCGGTGGCCAGGGCAGCCGCCACCGACGTATCGGATTTGAGATCAAGAATCGCGATGGTTTTTCCTTCGTCGCGAAAGATGGCATGGCCTCCAATATCGTAGGTGATGCCGCGCCTGTCGATGGTACGGGTGAGTGACCGGAGCGTGTCCGCCAATGGTTGTGACTGGAATGGCACCACACGAACTGGGCCTGCGTATTTCTTCAGTGGCTGCACGAGGCGCGGCAGCTCGGCCCAGTCTCTGTATTGTGGCAATGGGACGAATTCCGCCCAAAGCACGTTTCGCTCATGGCGCTGCCGCGCACGAAGATTCGCCTTTGCGGCCGCATGCTGCACGGCCACCACGCTCTGAAGAGCATTGCGTGCGGCACCCCGACCCTTCCAGCCCCCCGAAAGGAGGCGGTGACGTTCAGCCTTCTGCCCTTCAAATAGTGCTGCCGACTCGGCGTTGTGGCGTGCCCTGATGGCCTCAGTGGCGGTCTTCTTTTCAGCCCTTTGCACCTCCCGCGCAGCGATATATTCGGTCCACGCGGGTTGGTCTTCTTTCAGCGGTTGTGCGGCTCGTCCGGTACTTCTTCCGCTCACTCGCTCACTAGCGCTGCCTTTGCCAGTGCCGGCCCGTCGCACATCTTGATTCTTTCGAGTCCGCACGAGTCCCACGTTACTTTGTTGAGCATTCGGCAACAACACCTCACTATTTTCCTGTCGACCATCCACACGGCCAGTGGGCAGTTCATGCAGGCCACCACTTCGGTCGGCCGCAACTCGGGCGCGATGTTCTGCAAGGTGAAGGATGTGGTCGAAAGGGTTTCTTGAATCGATGCTTCGTTCGATGACATGGTTTGCTCCTTGGGTGAGTTGTGCGGAAGTACGCTTGGATAAATCTGGAACGACGCAATCGGACGACCTCTCTTGGTAGGCGCCGAGGCGTCTTTGCAGGACGGTGAAACTCGCACCACGGTCAACATTGCTGGCCTTGATACCAATCTCACCGACGAATATCAGGGCGCCGCTGCCTTTGCGCGCGTAACGCATGCCGAGTCGGGCAAGCGCCTTGTGCAGCTGCGGCCAGGTCTGCGCCGTTCTGATGATGGGGCCGGCATCGGTGATGGCGATGCGTTCGGCAGATTGTTCCCCCGTCCATTGCTCGCGGTCTCGTTTCTCGGCGGTGGGCTGGCGTTCTCCTTCGGCATGCCGGTCGCGCTTGATCACTTTGCCGTCAGCAACATCATAAAGACGATTTCGCTCTTTACTCCAACCCTGCGCTTGCTCAATTTTCGCAATGGCTTCGTGCCCGGCTTTCTTGTCAAACCCTTTGTTGATCTCAACGACCCGGCCACTGTCGGGATGCACACGATTGACCATCACGTGCATATGCGTGTTGTCGGTGTCGACGTGGAGCCCGTAGAACGCTTGATGGCCGGTGAGGCCTAAGTGCTGGACAAACATCAGGGCCGCCTCGTCCGCTTGTTTAAGCGTTGGCCGTTCGCCGCCGCGCCAGCTCAGAACGTAATGATTGATTGGGTCAGGACTTCGAGTCGCGTCAGTGGCGAGGGCAAGCATTTCTGCTTGCTGAGATTTCAAGTCCTTACATACAAAGCCAAGGGCGCGGAAGTGAATACATTTCTCTCGGCCCTTCTGCTTCGCTGGTTCAGCAATGTAATTGGACAATCCACTGATGCGCTTCGCTTTGGATGCGGATTTTTTTGGATTGGGAACCTTCTTGAAGATCATCTTGGATTGAGCTTCCGAATAAAACTTTGCAGATCTGACAAGACGGTCGCGGTCTGTCTTGAATACGCGCCAGCGCTTTCATTGTGGATATGCTTGAGCAGCCCGCCGATCCGACGCAATTCACGGATCATGGTCCGGTCAACATCGGCGACGACTGGGCGATTGAAATATTGCCGGCGCACCAGCTCGCCGACGCTCAACCCGGCCACATGGGCGTCGTCCTCCAGCTTCACCTTTTCGTGTGAATGTAGACGAACGGTGATGCGCTCTTCATAGGCGACGACATCATTCGGTGGGCGTCCGGCCGGCATCACGATCCTTTTAAAAAAACCACGTTAATCCCCCAAAGGGGCGACTGTCTTACGGCATCCAAGTGCCGCACCCTTGGCAGGGGGAGCCTTGTCTGTGAGAAGCGAAGCGCCGAACGGTCAAGGCGTGGGTTGGAAGGCAGAATTGCGTAAGCAATTTTGTCTGCCAACTCCCATCCTGTACCTACTCACTGACCATCTCTATTGTCATTTCCGAGGAAAGAAAACGCCAGTTCCGTGATGCCGCCAAGAGTCCTACTAGGGACCGCCACTGCCACGCCAACACCCCGCCAGACACATAAAAAAGGCGCAAGAAAAATAGCACATTAGCAATCTCTAAATTACCACATTATTACCACTAAGCTTTTGTTTTAATTGTGTTTTTTATGTTGACAGCACAACTGAATCAGGCCAATATTCCGACAACACAAACCAACCACGTGTCGAATTTATGGAATTTGAAGACGGAAACCACAAAGGGCAACTTATAGCCGCGTTGCAGCACCTCGCACAAAGCAACGACAGGAGCAAACGGGCGCGACTGATCGAAATTTTCAGTGAAGTTGAGGCTGCTCTTGCATCTGGCACGACACAGAAACAAGTGATTGCCACCCTGGAGAAAAAAGGACTGACGTTCACGTTGCGGTCCTTCGAAACCACCTATGCACGCATCAGGAAGGAGCGAAAGGAACGAAATATAGAAAATGGAAGCACCACCGCCACAGCCAAGGCCGAAACGCCGAATCACGTCAAAAAGACGTCAGGCGAGCAGGAAAGCGCGCTGCCTACGCCAACCGGATTTCATCGCGTAGCAGCCGAACTTGCGGAACGACAAAACAGCGGCGATCCCCGGCGAAACGAATAGAAGCTTATTAAGAGGTCAATATGGATTTGAACAACACGAGTCACATTTTTTTGCAAGAAAAGGGTGGCATTGGCAAGACACTCACTGCGTCGATCTTCATGCAGTACGCACTGGAGCGCGGTATTAACATCGAGGGCGTCGACGCTGATCCGCAGGCACCAAAACTGTCACGCATTTCAGCACTGAATGTCCCTCTACTACCATTGATTCTGCATGGCGAGATACAGCAAAGCGCCTTTGATCCCGCGTTCACACATATTGTGCAGAGCAAGGCAGCGACGCTTATGGATGCCGGCTCTGGTGCCTTTTTGCCCCTGCTGAAATACATGGCCGATAACCGGCTATACAGTGTGCTTGAACGTGTCAAAAAGCAGTTGTATTACCACGTGGTTGTGATCAGTGGCCCAGAAAAACAAAAGACAGCTGAAGGCGCAGAGAAGCTGCTGGAAAAAATCCACGGCACATCCGTCAAAGTCGTGCTGTGGCAAAACGAGAAAGAGGGCATCCCGCTATTCGACGGTAAACCTTTGGAGAAAACGGACTGGTACAAGAAGCATCAAGCACAGATCGCCGGTATCGTAAAAATCGTGGATCGGAACAACTCTGCCTTTACCGCAGACTTTCTCTCAATGATGGAGGAGGCTGTCACTTTTAAAGAAATCCTTGAGGGCAAGTCACAGACATTCGATTTCATGCGGCAACTCCGGATCGAGACGATTTTTACAGACGTGTTCGAGGAGCTGGATCAGGTTTTCAATCTTAAAACTCAAGCCTCTGCCGTAGGGGCTTGTTGAAATGATCGACAAAAAACCATTGATCTCTGTCGATGACTTGAAGCTACTGATCTACAAGGAATCGGGCTACCGGATGCAAATCCGAGACGACGACCCGCTCCTATCCGTCATTTATACCAACTTGGCAGTATTAGGTAGAGCGTTGGAAACTGCTGCGACAATCAACAACGCGGCTACCGCCGCAATTCGGACGCTTCCAGGACTGGCGGACAAAGAAGTGGATCGCGCCCGCCGCGACGCTGTATCAAAAATGGCGGAATCGATTGACGGGTTGGCGCGCAAGGCTGGGGAAATCGCATTGGAAGTGGCAGGAACGGCGGCTGAAACGGCGCGCCTTGAGGCTGGCTGGTTCGCGGCTTTGTCAATGTCTTTGTTTGGGGCGTTGATGGTCGCAGTCGGCGCGTACGTGGGTGACAACCGGGCAACGTGGGGAAGTCCGGTGGCAATAGGTGCTGGGTTTGCTCTAGGAATTATCGCTGGAGCGTTCACGGGTCATTACATAAGCATTGCTGTTCGAGAAAAACAAGCGGCAAGCACACGTGCAAAAGCCTATTTTGAGAATCCAGAACGGCTCGAATGGCAAGAAAGTCTGGAAAACGAAATGCGGAGAAAGTAAGCGCTGCACCAGATCGCGAAAAACGATCTGGCACAGCGGACTTATCGCGATTATCAGGGAGTGCACCATGAACAAAAGAGATACAGAGCCCTGTGCCGGGTTTGAGTGGCAGGACGGTAACGCTATCGGGCGTGGGCGTGGATTGCTGGTTCCGGCGTGGGTGAGGCGAGAACGCCAGCAGGGTGACAATACTCCGGCCAAGGCCGTGCCAGAGACGGCTGCCGCGTCTGTACCCGAAACCGTTGCCGTGCCGAACAAGCCACCTCCGGGAGTTAACGACCTCGCCAGTTTACCCCTGACGGACGATGATGTCGCACTCGAGCGAGCAAGGGCATTGACCGAGCGGCTTCTAATAAATCACGTATCCGGACTGGACGCACTCAGCGCACGCTTCTGCCTCGATCTGTTCGCCGCCGCGACTTTGCGCGTACTGCATTCTCCCGATTATGCGTCTAGCTCCTGGGCCGACGTGCTTTCGTATCTACAAGACCCTTTATGGGATTCGACCCGGCAAATTATGGTGGATATCCAAAATGACAATACGCCACCGCGCCATACGGACGCTGGTGGCTGGATCTTTGAAAACATGAGAGCGGCACTCAAGCTGCCAGAAAGTTCACTAGAGCGCTTGTTTCGTCGCGGCGTTACTGTCATCAGGGACGCCATTGATGCCCTCGGCGACAAGTCCAAATCGCATCGTGTTAAGAAGCCTGCAGGCATTCCGGTCTTCAAGCCCGGTCCGATGGCAAAGGCGTTTGCCTGCATCGATAACATCGATGACAAGCAGCGTGATCGCGCAGAGCGTGATCTTGAAGCTGCGCACGCCAATAGGGGTTATCGCTTGGTACCGAATGTCCGCAAGGCGTCGCGAAACCTTGCGCGAGTCGCCGGCGACTTCGAGAATCTAGCCGAGCCGATTCGGCATCTGCAAACGGAACTCGCCTTGGCCGGCGCAATGGACCCTACTGATTTTCGTGTGTCACCCATGTTGTTGCTGGGCGATCCCGGCATTGGCAAAACACACCTGGCTTTACAATTGGCAAATGCCTTGGGCGTGCCAATGGAAAAAATCAGTGCGGGTGGCGCACAGGGAGCCTTCCAACTCACCGGTTCACACCCGACCTGGAACCGCGCCATGCCCGGCTCAGTGTTTGAGCTATTGTCGATGGGCACCAGTGCCGCCCCCGTGATGGTAATCGACGAGGTCGACAAGATCGGACAGGCCAGCCAATACCCGCTGGAACCGGCCTTGCTCGACATCATGGAACCCGGAACGGCGCGGACATTCAAGGATGAATTTTACAATCTGGAATTTGACGCTAGCCACATAGTTTTTGTGGCGACGGCCAACGACATTCACGCTGTCCCGGCACACCTTCAGTCCCGCATGGCCGTGTTTTCGGTGCCCCGGCCACAACCCGCGCAGCGCTTGCGCATCATACAGGGCGAATTCGCTCGCTTGCGGCAGAAAACCCGCAAGAACATCAAACTGTATTCCACAGCCAATGATCTTGCAGAACGTGTAGACATGGATTTGCGCCAGACTCTCCGGTTGTGCCAGGAAGCTTTTGCACTGGCGATGATGTCGCGATCCACGACGGCGAAGTTAACGATGCCGGCGGCCATCCGTCGATCCATCGGGTTTATTGCTTCCGCAACGGGTTAAAGAAAAGAGATGGGGCGCGAATTATCGACACCGGATGTTATCGTGTTGTGAAACCAACGACAGCAGTCGCCTCTTTGCAGCCGTATTCATGGCGGCCCGATCCTTTAGATGGAAACCAGACTCAGGGCTCAATCCCACTAGACCTTCCCACCCACACCTTTGAACTTTTCAACGAAAGCAACGATTTTCTGGAACACGCTACGCTTACTGTAACATTTTCACCAGCCTTTTGAATTATAAGGCATTTTATCTACCAGGTCATACTTTGCCCTACGATTTAATCTTCTATAAAAGTTGATCAAGAACTGGAATTTCACAGCGATGAGAAAGACAGATGTCTTGGCGAATCTTCCTCTCTAAACTCGCACCTTTTGATTCCCACTGACTACTGCTTCTCCAAGCGTTTTCAGTTGATTTGGCAACGCTATTCTTCGCAAATCATAGGTCTCGACGATAGTGCGCCGTGCATTCTCGCGGAGCGACTCGAAGAAATCGGGTTCCGCCAACGCGTCGACCACCCGAGCTGCAATCTCCTTCGGCTCGAAGAAATCCACCAGCACCCCATTCTCACCATCCCGAATCACCTCTTCAACCGGTGCCGTCCGCGACCCGACCACCAGACACCCCGCCGCCATCGCCTCCAGCATCGACCACGACAGTACAAACGGGTAGGTCAGGTAGACATGCACCCTTGAGACCTGAAGGATTTTGAGGAAAGTCGGATACGGCACTTTCCCCAGGAAATGCACCCGGCTCAAATCCAGCGAATCGCCCAGCTCCGTCAACATCCGTTGCCGATACGTTTGCCCCGCCGGAAGACGCGCCCCGTAGCTCACCTCGTCACCGCCGACGATCAGCACCTGCGCCTTGGGACGTACGTCAAGAATGGCCGGCAAGCTACGTATCAAGCTCGGGAAACCACGGTACGGTTCGAGATTGCGCGCCACATAGGTCACGACCTCATCGCCCGCAACGATCTCCTGGTTACTGTTCGGCAAGCGCAGGCGAGCCTTCCCATCCGGCTTGACGCTGTCCGTATCGATCCCGTCGTGAATGACGTGCAACATCGAGTGATAGCGCTCCGGATAGCGCGATTTCTGCCACTCAGTCGGGCACTGCCCCAGATCGCAAGCCTCAAGTCCGAGCAGGTTGCCGACGTTCTTCGTCCGGATACGCGGTGCGGTATCGAAACTGGGGTGCTCCAACGGATCGAAACCGACGTCCGCCCCATGAAACTGATAGAAGAACTCGAAGTACCCCAGCAAGGGCGTCTTCGGAAACACGTCCTTCAAATACCAGATCTCCCCCCAGCCGTTATGGCCAAGCATTACATCGGGGACGAAGCCGGATTTCTTCAGGTCGAGCGCAGCACGCACCACCGCCTGGGCATTGAGCACTCCGGCTTCCGTATCACGCAGGTAATGATGCAGGTGCTTGGTGACGGCGCGTTGCGGGGTATAGACGATCTTGCGCACGCCCGGCAGCGCGGCGTCGGTGCGCTGCGTAATGAACACCACCTCGTTCGCCGGATTCGCCGCCAGATGACGGGCAAGATGCAAATACTGACCGGGAAAGTTCTGATGGACGAAGAGGATTTTCATGATGAATTGGGGACCGCCCGCATGGCCAACCAAGGCCCACGGGAGTCGCTGCGTTTCGCCCTCATTGGCACGCGGTCCCGGTCACAGCCCGTAATTCCCGGCACCGGTCAGCGCATTTTCATCCTCCACCTCAAAGACACAGGACAAGACGGGTTTGATTTCGTCCCAGGTGGCTTTTTGCTCCAGTCGTTCCTTGAGGTATTTCCCGACATCGACCATGTTCGGACTCACCGTCACCAGTTGGAGGTCCACAGCATTCCGTTTGTCTTCCACTTTGTGCTTGGCCGAGTCTTGCGGCACGTAATTGAGAAATTGACGAATGCGTCCCGGTCGTTGGGGCAAATCCGTCCCGCAGGAACTGCCATCGCTCTCGGCGCGATCAACATGGGAACGGGTGAAACTGTCCTGCAAGGTGTGGAGCAGCGAACCGAAGGCGACCGAGCCGATCTGGTTGCGGTGGGTGGGATTGCCTCGGGTAAACAGGGTTTGCAGGGTGTCTCCGGGGCGGAAATAGTCATTCAGGGCGGTGATCCCGGTATCGGTGATTCGCGTGCCCGTCTGGAACTCCCCGCGTGCCGCCCGCCACGTAAACTCGGCCCACATCAGAATCTTGTCGCGCGTTTTTCCCGCACGCTCCTCAGAGCTTGAAGCCATGGCGTGCAGGAACTGGAGATCGCCAAAGTGTGAGCGCAGCATGATGACGGAACCGGATTTCAAATCCAGAAGCGCACCGTTCCGGGCCCGCTTTTCTCCATCAAGGAAGAGGGTGAACCAGCATTTGCCGTAATTGGGCAGCGCCAAGGTCCGACCGGCGCATTCCGCCATGGAGGTCTGGGTCAGTTCAAACGGGGGATTGTCGTTCCAACGCACTCCAGCCAGCACGGCCGGCGGCGCAAAGGGGAATCCCGGCGTTTCGGCATCGCAACCCGACGAACTGGGGCACCCCCAGGTGATCTGGATCGTCCTCTCGTGTTCCGGATTCGAGAAGCTTTCGATGGCGCGAAAGGCCCCGTTATTCAGGAGTCGTTCCCACCAGTGGCGCGAGGCCAGCGTACGGACCACGCCGTCGATTTCGCTTTCCGGCCGGATTTCGAGTGACAGGGCGACTTGAGGGACCAATAACGCGCACAGCACGACGATGGCGCACGTTGATCTCAGTGTTTTCATGGACAGCATCCTTTCTGTTTTTTTTCTTGCAGCGATTGATCGCCCCTCAACGGAGGATGCTTAGCGCTCCCTTCCCGCCTCATGCCACGCCTTCCTGACCGGCGACAGCAGGTACTCCATCACCGAGCGCGTCCCGAGCAGGATTTCGGCGTTCGACTGCATCCCGGCGGAGAGCATGAAGCGCTGACCGTTCATTTCCAGATGCAGGGCCTTGAGGGTGATCAGTGCCTTATAGACGAGCGGCTGATTCCGGGCCGGGGCCTTTTCGTTCGGGGTCGTACCGTTGCTGGTATTGCTGTCGGCCGAGTCGGCACTGACATGCTCGACGGTGCCTTCGACCATGCCGTACTTCTGGAAGGGGAAGGCGGCGAACTTGAGTTTGACTGGCTGGCCCTGGCGGACAAAGCCGATGTCTTCGTTGCTAACCCATACCTCGGCGCGCAGCGTCTCTTCTTTCGGCACCAGGGTGAGCAGCACGGTCCCCGGTTGCACGACGGTCCCGATAGTATGCGTCGCCAGATCTTTGACCACGCTGTCCTGGCTGGCCTTGAGTTCCATCAGCGATTGACGGTGCGCCTGCTTGGCGACGTCCTGCGCCAGTTTCTCGGCCTGGCCGTGTACCTCGTTGCGCTCGGTGTGTAGTTGGCGGCGGTAGTCGCTGTCGATCTGGGCGAGACGCTTTTCGGATTGGGTAATGTAGGCGCGGTTGGATTCGATCTGGTACGCCTGATTCTTGAGATCCTGTTCCTTCTCGATGCGCTCGCGCTTCTTGTCGCTGGCCATCAGGCTGCCGGCAAAACCGTCCTTGACCAGTTTCTCGAAGGCTTTGTCCTGTTCCTGGTAATGCGGCAGGGTTTCGCTCAGTTTGGTCTGGACTTGTTCGGCGGAGGCCAGATCGGCGCGGTTGCGGACGAGACGGGTGGTTTCTTCAGCCAGCGCCGCTTCGAGGGCGGCACGGTTGGCGCGGTACTGGGCGGCGATCTCACGGGCGAGTTCGGCGGGCACCTCCGGGGTTGGAACATAGGGTTTGTTGGCCAGTTCGGCATCGATGCGGGCCAGGGTGGCCTGCTTGCGTTGGTAGTCGGCTTCAATCGATTTGCTGTCGGCGTCGCTGATCAGTCGATCCATGCGCATCAGCGTTTGGCCGGCCTTCACCGAATCGCCTTCATGCACCAGGATTTCCTTGACGATGCCGGATTCGGCGGGCTGGACGATCTTGAGGTAGCTATGCGGGATGAGCTTGCCTTCGGCGACGGCGACGATGTCGAGCTGGCCGATCAAGGCCCAGAGCAGGAGTGCGGCGAGCAGGGTGAGGAGCAGCCACAGGACTTTGCGGCCCAGTGGGTTGGGCGGCGAGTCGGTGAGGCGCAGGAGTGGTGGGAAGAAGTCGAGTGAACGGGGATCGTTCTGCGGTAAAGCGTCGTCGAGTTTCCCCTGGGGTTTTGCAAACATGTGAACCTTAAAACGTAAGATCGTTTAACCACAACGACACAACGAACACAACGAGAAGCAAGAACACAATGCTTACTCGATTCTCCAGCCAGGCTGTTGCACAAGATGTTCCTAGATCCTTTCGTTGTGCCCGTTGTGTTCGTTGTGGCTAATTGCTTTTTGTACTCAACTCAGCCGTACCGCGCCCGTCTGTAATCCGGCTAGCGGTTGCAGGGTCTGCGCCTGCGTACCGAAGTTGGCATCTCCGATGACGGTCTGTGCGGCGGTGAGGCCGATGCCGGCCAGGGTGCCGTTCTTGCCGTACTGGTAGGCCAGGTCACCGCCGAGCGCCGCCGTATCCGATCCGGCCAGCTGGAAGCTGGCCAGGGCGTTAGTCAGCGCCCAACTGGTGAGCGTGGGTGTGGCGACACGGGCGGCGTCGAAGGCACCGGCCAGACCGGCGAAGTTAAACTTCTCCACCTTCTGGTCGAGCAGCGGGTTGCTGCCGCCAGCTGTGAAACTGGCCATGGCGTCGGCGATGACTTGCAGGTTGACCACCGGCTTGGACGGAGTGGCGGCATACCAGTCCTTGAAGGTGATCTGGTCGGTGGTGCCGACCTTGAGCACCAGGTCGTTCGTGGACTTGCTGAACACGAGGTCGCTGTAGGCGAGACCACTGCCGCCGAGTGAGAGCGTGTCGCTGCCGGTGCCGCCGGTCGCAAACGTATCCTGACCATCGCCCTTGTTGAACAGGATGAGGTCGTTGCCAGCTCCGGTGGTATAGGTGTCGTTACCCAGACCGCCGAGGTAGAGTTCGGCACTGGCACCTCCCGTAATGGTGTCGATTCCGGCGCCGCCGTTGAAGAGGGCGGTGCCGGCGGTGTCGGTCAGGGTATCGTTGCCGGCACCGCCTTCGAGGACGTCGTTGCCGGTGCCGCCGTTCAAGACGTTGTTGCCGGTGTTGCCGCGTACCAGGTTGTTCAAGGTGTTGCCGGTACCGTTGATCGCCGTACTGCCGGTGAGGACCAGGGCTTCGACATTGGCGGCCAGGGTCAGCGTGATGCTGCTGTTGATCAAGTCGGTGCCTTCGCTGGCGTTTTCGGTCACGACATCGAGGGCGTTGTCGACGGTGTAGGTGTCGTTGCCCGCGCCGCCGGTCAGGGTGTTGGCGGCGCTGTTGCCAATGAGGATATTGTCGAGGGCGTTGCCGGTACCGTTGATGGCGGTCGTCCCGGTCAGAGTGAGGTTCTCGACGTTGGCCGCAAGGGTGTAGGTGACGCTGGATTGAATCAGGTCGGTTCCTGCGCTGGCGGCTTCGGTCACTACGTCGCCTACGTCATCGACGACGTAGATATCGTCACCGGCACCGCCTTGCATCGTATCGGCGCCGGTGCCACCGGACAGGGTATTGGCCGCACTGTTACCGATCAGGACATTGGCCAGCGTGTTGCCCGTGCCGTTGATGGCGGTGGTTCCGGAGAGGGTGAGATTCTCCAGATTGCTGCCCAGCGTCCAGGTGACGTCGGCGATGACCGTATCGGTTCCTGCACTGGCAGCTTCGGTGATCGTATCGCCGGTGCTGACGTAGTAGGTGTCGTTACCGGTGCCACCGACCAGGGTATCCGCTCCAGCGCCACCGTCGAGAATATTGTCGGCGGTGTTGCCGGTGAGCGTGTTGTTCAAGGCGTTACCGGTACCATTGATGGCCGTTGTTCCGGTCAGGGTCAGATTCTCGACGTTGGCGGACAAGGTGTAGGTAACGCTCGATTGAACCAGATCGGTGCCTTCGCTGGCGTTTTCGACAATGACATCGCCGATGTTGTCGACGACGTAGGTGTCGTTGCCGGCACCGCCCGTCAGGGTATTGGCGGCGGTGTTGCCGATCAGCACGTTATCCAGGGCATTGCCGGTACCGTTGATCGCCGTTGTTCCGGTCAAGGTCAGATTCTCGACATTGGCGGCGAGCGTATAGGTGACGTTCGATTGAATCAGATCAGTGCCTTCGCTGGCATTCTCCGTGATGACATCACCCACGTTGTCGACGGCATAGGTATCGTTGCCGGCACCGCCGATCAAGGTGTCGGCTCCGGTGCCGCCATCGAGAATGTTGTTGCCCGTATTCCCGGTGAGCGTATTGGCCGAGGTGTTGCCCGTACCGTTGATCGCCGTGGCGCCGGTCAAGCTCAGGTTCTCGACGTTGGCGGCCAAGGTGTAGGTCACGCTCGATTGGACCAGATCGGTGCCGGCGCTGGCGGCTTCGGTTACCACGTCGGCGACGTTGTCGACCACATAGGTATCGTTACCCGCACCGCCGATCAGGGTGTCGATTCCGGTCCCGCCGTCGAGAAGGTTGTTCCCGCTATTGCCGGTGAGCGTATTGGCCAGGGTGTTGCCCGTGCCGTTGATGGCGGCGGTGCCCGTCAGCGTGAGGTTCTCGACATTGGTGGCGAGGGCGTAGGTGACACTGGCCTGTACCAAGTCGGTACCCGCGCTGGAACCTTCGGTGATCACATCGCCAATGTTGTCCACGATATAGGTATCGTTGCCGGCACCGCCGATCAGGGTGTCGGCACCAGAACCACCGTCGAGGAGGTTATCTGCGGCATTTCCGGTCAGGGCGTTGTTCAAGGCATTGCCGGTGCCGTTGATGGCCGTGGCGCCGGTCAGCGTCAGATTCTCGACGTTGGCGGTGAGGGTGTAGGTAACGCCCGCCTTGACCAGGTCAGTGCCTTCCGCCACGTTTTCCGTAACAACGTCGCCGGCGACATCGACGATGTAGGTATCGTCGCCCAGACCGCCGGTCAGGGTGTCGGTTCCGGTGCCGCCGTCGAGCGTGTTGGCGGCGCTGTTGCCGTTCAGGAGGTTGTTCTGCGTATTGCCTGTGCCGTTGATCGCGGTCGTACCGGTCAGGGTGAGGTTTTCGACGTTGGTAGCCAGGGTATAGGTCACGCTGGATTGAACGAGATCAGTACCGGCACTGGCGGCTTCGGTTACCACGTCGCTGGTGCTATCGACGATATAGGTGTCGTTGCCGGCGCCGCCTATCAGGGTGTCGTTACCGGCACCACCGTCGAGGAGGTTGTTGCCGGTATTGCCGGTGAGCGTGTTGGCGACGGCATTACCGGTGCCGTTGATGGCGGCCGACCCGGTGAGGGTGAGGTTTTCCAGATTGGCGCCGAGCGTGTAGGTGACGCTCGACTGGACCAGATCGGTGCCTTCGCTGGCGTTTTCGGTAACGACATCGCCGACGTTGTCGACGACGTAGGTGTCGTTGCCGGCACCGCCGATCAGGGTGTCGGCGCCGGTGCCGCCGTCGAGGACGTTGATGCCGCTGTTGCCGGTGAGGACGTTGTTCAGCGTGTTGCCGGTGCCGTTGATGGCGCTCGTACCGGTCAGGGTCAGGTTCTCGACGTTGGCGGCGAGGGTGTAGGTGACGCTGGATTGGACCAGGTCGGTTCCGGCACTCGCGCCTTCGGTGACCACATCGCCGACGTTGTCGACCACGTAGGTGTCGTCGCCGGCACCGCCTTGCAGGGTATCCGCACCGGTGCCGCCAGACAGGATATTGGCCGCGCTGTTGCCGGTCAGGACGTTGTTCAGGGTATTGCCCGTTCCATTGATGGCGGTAATTCCCGTAAGCGTCAGATTCTCGACATTCGTAGCCAGCGTATACGTCAGACTCGATTGAACCAGGTCGGTTCCGGCACCGGCCGCCTCGGTGACCACATCACCGAGGTTATCGACCATGTAGGTGTCGTCGCCGGCGCCGCCGATCAGCGTATCGGCACCGGTGCCGCCATCGAGGAGATTGGCACCGCTATTGCCGGTCAGGGTGTTGTTCAGTGCGTTGCCGGTGCCATTAAGCGCGGCGGTGCCGGTGAGCGTCAGGTTCTCTAAATTGGCGCCCAGGGTGTAGGTGAAGTTCGCCTGGACAAGATCGGTGCCTTCGTTGAGATTCTCGGTAACGAGATCACCGACGTTGTCTACCACGTACGTATCGTTGCCGGTGCCACCGATCATTGTATCGACGCCAGCACCGCCCTGTAACGTATCGTTGCCGCTGCCGCCGTCGAGCAGGTCATTACCGGTGGAGCCATAAAGCGTGTCATTTCCGGCGTAGCCGTAAAGGCGACTGTCTTTATTGCTCACGGCGGTCAGGGTGTCATCGCCGGCCGTGCCGTAGATGCCGACGTTATTGGATATGGCTGTCCGATCCCAGGTTGTACCGTCAGCGAAGATTACCGAATCGATTTTGTTGCCGTCATCCGCGAAATAACTCAGCACGTTGATCGATTCACCCGTGTCCTTGATCACGAAGGCCAGATCGTAGTCATTCCATTTTTCCAGGCGGATGTCAGTGACGTTCAGCCCTTCAAGTCGTAGCGTGTCAACGCGTCCGGTATCGGCGTCGTAGCTGCTGATCGTATCGGCACCACCGCCGCGCCTGAATAGGTAGGTGTCGTTGCCGCTGCCGCCATCTAAAGTATCGTTACCCGATCCGCCATCCAGAACGTCATTCCCTGTGTAGCCCGACAAGGTGTCGCTATCCGCGCCCCCGTCGAGATGGTCATCACCGGAATTGCCATACAGGGTATCGTTCCCCTCGTAACCATACAGTCGGCTAGCGACGTTATTCACGGCTGACAGGGTGTCGTTGCCAGCTGTACCGTAGACGCCAAAGTTGTTGAGCAACGCCGTCCGGTCCCAGACCGTGCCGTCGGCAAACGTCACCGTGTCAATCTTATAGCTGTCGTCGTAAAAGTAATCTTGCACGCTAATTGACTCACTGGAACCCTTGATGACAAACGTAAGTCCATAATCGCCCTGTTTTTCCAGCCGGATGTCGACCGGGTTCAGACCTTCGAGTCGCAGCGTGTCAATGCCTCCGGATGCCGCATCGTAGTTATTGATCGTGTCGTTGCCACTGCTTTGCCGGAAGAGGTAGGTATCGCTTCCCGCTTCGCCACTCAGGACATCGTTATCCTCGCCTCCATCGAGCACGTCATCACCGTTATCTCCCATAAGGGTGTCGTTGCCGGTGCCACCGTAAAGGTGGTCGTTCCCGTTGTATCCATTGAGCGAGTCGTCACCCGCATAGCCGTACAGATTACTGCCGGTGTAAACGGCCGACAGGGTGTCGTCGCCAGCCGTACCATCGATGCTAATGTTGTTGATCATGGCCGTCCGGTTCCAGGTCGTGCCATCAGCGAACACGATGGCATCAATTTTATGCCCATTGTCATAGTAGAAATTCTGGATCTTGATCGACTCACCCGTGTCGTTGATTACGACTGCCAGGTCGTCGCTGCCCCATTTCACCAGCCGGATATCGATGACGTTCAGTCCTTCAAGGGCCAGCGAATCAAAACGCCCAACGTCAGTGTCGTAGTTGTTGATCGTATCGCTACCGCCACCGCGACGGAAAACGTAGGTGTCGTTACCGATCCCGCCGTCGAGTGTATCGTTACCGGCGCCACCGTCCATGATGTCGTTGCCGGAACCACCGGCAAGCACGTTGTTCGCCTGATTGCCCCGCATCGTGTTATTCAGCGCGTTACCGGTGCCGTCAATGGTGTCCGTGCCAGCTAGGGTCAGGTTTTCTACATTGTCGGATAGCGTATAGGTCACAGTCGATTGAACACGATCCGTGCCTGCAGCGATATCTTCTGATACAAGATCCGCCGCGTTGTCGACGAGATAGGTGTCATTGCCGCCACCGCCATACATCGAGTCAGCACCACTTGCGCCGTCAATGAAGTTGTCGCCGTCGTTGCCCACCAGTTCGTTGTCCAGTTTATTACCTGTGGCATTAACGTTGGCAGCGCCGAGCAGGCTCAGTGATTCGACATTGGAGCCCAGGGTGTAGGATTCGGCGGTCTGAACATGATCGAACCCTTCGTTGACGCCTTCCGCCACCGTATCGCCAGCGCCCAGGATATATTGGTCATCACCCAAACCGCCCGCCATCAGATTGGCGGCCGAATTCCTGGATCCGTCAAGGATATTGGCTTGGGCGTTGCCGGTCCCGGTGATCGCGGCCGATCCGGTCAAGACCAGATTTTCCGTTGTGCTGTTAAGCGCGTAGGAAATGGATGTTTCTACAATCCCGTAACCGGAATCATCCTCAACAACATCGCCAAGATTGTCGACGACATAGGTGTTCTGTCCTCTTCCACCACGCATCGTGTCTGCGCCAAGACCGCCATCCAGTCGGTTATCGTCATCATTACCGGTGAGAATGTTGTTCAGCGCATTGCCGAGACCACCGGCTGCTCCGGATGCCGATCCGATCACCAGATTCTCGATGTTATTTCCGAGGGTGTACGACGTACCAATCACAACCGCCGTATCGATCCCGCCACCTGCGCTCTCGACGATGAGATCGAGGTTGTCGACGTTGTACGTGTCGTCACCGTCCAAACCGACCAGTACGTTGGCAGCCGCGTTTTGTGACCCATCCAGAATGTTATTACCCGCGTTACCGGTTCCGGTCGTCGCCTGGCTTCCAGTTAGCGTGAGGTTTTCCAGCGTGTCGTTGAGGGTATAGCTCTCGGTTGTGACGATGGTGTCTATCCCGCCACCGGCCAATTCAACGGCCACATCGCCTGCACCCAGCACATACGTATCATCGCCTGCTCCGCCGATCAATTGATTGGCGCCGGTGCTCTGCGTGCCATCGAGGCGATTATTGGCACTGTTACCGTTACCGGTATCGTTGCCATGTCCCGTTAAAACCAGATTCTCAATATCCTGGGCTAAGCTATAGGCAAACGGACTAAACACGGTATCGCTACCATTCCCGGGCGTCTCGACGATTACGTCACCGGAATTGTCGACGTAGTAGGTATCATTTCCGGCACCACCTGCCATCGTATCGGAGCCCAGACCTCCATCCAGCACGTTGTTGCCCATATTCCCTGTCAAGGAATTGTTCAAATCATTTCCCGTACCGCGCAGGGCATAGGCGGTGTATGGGAAGTGTCCGGGCCCTTCAACCCTATAGCTTCCAAGCTCCAGGTTTTCCACATTCGCAGGAAGCGTGTAGTCGAAGATGCTGATGACCGTGTCGAGTCCTTCGTCGGCAGCTTCGATGACGACGTCGCTATCCATGTTGGGCATGGTCTCGCCAACGTAACCTGGGTAATAGTAGTTATCATGGAAGAATGCAGTAAATCGCGGATTGAGGTAGTAGGTGTCGTTCCCTTTGCCACCAACCAGCGTGTCATCTCCGGCACCACCATAGAACGTGTCGTTACCGTCCAGGCCAAACAAGGTATTGGCGAATTCATTTCCTTGCAGGGCGTTGTTAAGGCTGTTACCGGTTCCTGTCCGGGCAGCACTTCCGTTTGCCAGCTCAAGCGTACGGATACCATCGTCAAGTACGCGGTTGATCGAACTTATTACCCGAGAATCCATCCCCTCACTCGCATTCGGAATAATGACGCGATCTCCTGGGTTATCTACATAAGCGGTACTGCCCGGAATCTCCCAGAAGGGAGAGTAATATATGGGTTGGGCGCCTGAGAAAATGACAGTATCAGCTCCTGCCTTGCCATCAACGACATCCCCTTCGCGTGCCTGGATTACGTTATCTTGCGCATTGCCATCCAAGTAGACTTTATAAGCGCTGTAGCTTCCACTGCTGCTGGAAACCGTAATATTTTCCAAATTTTCAGGCAAGACGAAGCTGTCGCGGACAAATGCGGTATCCACTCCTTCTCCTGGGAGTTCCACAAGACTGGTGCCGTTTAGATAGTAGTAAGAATCGTCCCCTGCTCCGCCAACCAGTGTGTCGTTTCCGCCTTTGCCATCAAGTACGTTATTGCTACCGTTGCCGACAATGAGGTTATCCAGTGAATTACCCGTGCCGTCGATATTCATTGCGCCAGTCAGGGTGAGATTCTCCAAATTGGCGCCCAGGGTCCAGCTGACGTTCGACTTAACCGTGTCCGTTCCCTGGTTGGCACTTTCGGTGATCGTATCGAGGGTGTTATCAACCACAAAGACATCACTACCCGCCGTACCCGTCATCGCATTCTGCGTTCCGGTGATCACTCGGCTGGCGATGTCGCTTGCATTCCATTCCGTCGTATCGGCAAAGCGAATCCGTTCGATCTGATTGCTGGCATTGGCAAAGAAAAGTTGCACTCTGATCTGTGTCGGACTGCCGTCGATCACCACCACAAGGTCGTCGGCATGACGGTACAAAGCAACATTCATCGTGGTAATGCCCGTACCGAGTTCCAGCGTATCGTTGCCGCCGCTCAGAGCCGTTTCATTGATGAAATCCGCGCCGTCGCCACGACCAAAGCGATAGACATCATCGCCGCTACCACCGTACAGCGTATCGCTGCCCGCACCGCCAGCGAGCGTATCGTTGCCTACGCCGCCGTTAAGCATGTCGTTACCGCTACCACCAGAAATAAGGTCATTGCCGCCATAACCATAAAGGGAATCGTCACCACCGCGTCCATCAATGGTGCTATCCCAGCGATCACCAGAAATAGTGTCTTTCCCCTCCGTTCCTGTATCCAGCAATGCGGCAAATGTCGCCGTATCCCAGACTGTTTTATCAGAAAAAACGATACGCTCCACCTTGTAGCGACCGTCTTGGTTTAAAAAGAAATATTGAATCTCGGCAAAATCATCGGACGAATCGCTGCGCTTGATGGCCAGCTTCAAATGATCAAATTCGTTGCTAGAGCTTAGCTCCCGGCTTAGGACAATATCGTCGGGTGTTACGTCCGGGGCCAAAATGATCGTGTCAATATCACCTGAATTGTTGCCGCTTTCCACGATCCACGTGGGGCCCGAGTTGCGCCCGAATCGATAGGTGTCACTGCCCAGTTCGCCGTTCAAGACGTCGAGCCCCTGCCCACTGACATGCGCCCCCCCATCCAGCACATCATTGCCATTGCCGCCATAAAGGATGTCCGCACCCTCATCACCGAAAAGCTGGTCGTCGCCGTCTTCGCCGTAGATCGTATCGTTGCCCGCCAAGCCGTGTATCGAATCGCTGCCGTCGAAACCGTAGATGGTGTCTTTTGCAGTGGTGGCTGCGTTGATCAGCACGTGTTGACGAATCTCCGTTTCCGTCCACACCGTCGAGTCGGCAAACTCAATCCGCTCGATTTTTGCAACACCACCAGTGGCTCCGTTAAAAGCCCCAATTACTGTTATCTGATCGCTAGCGCCCTTGATCTGCAGCACAAGATTCTCGTCCAAGTGCTTGGCCGTTAAATCGGACGGTGCGATTCCCGCATCCAGGCGAAGAACATCGATTGACGTCGCATCCCCCGCTTCGTTGATGACGTCGGCACCGCTCCCGCGTCCGAAGAGATAGACATCGCCATCGGTGCCGCCTTGCAACGAATCGGCCGCCGCATCGCCACGACCATCGAGGGTATCTGAACCCGCTCCACCCGAAAGGCTGTCGGGGCCACTGCCGCCGATCAGGGCGTCATTACCATTCCCACCAATCAGCGAATCTATACCTGCGCTACCAAAAAGCGTGTCGTTCCCATCGTTGCCATTCAGGAGGTCGTTTCCGTCTCCACCGTCGATGATATCGTCGCCGCCTTGTCCACTCAGCGTATCGTTCCCCGCCAGACCATTGATGTTGTCATCACTTTCGGTGCCGGAATACATATCGGCGCCGGCAGTCAATTCGTTGGAAAGGTGCGCATTGATGTCCGACACCGTCCATACCGTGCCGCTCGTAAATGAAATCGCGTCGATGGGCGAACCCGCATAGTGATTGCGAACCGTCACCTGCTCCTCGGAATTTCGCAAACGCACAATCAGGTCATTGCCGCTGCGAACCAGGATCAGGTTGGCCGGCACCAGTCCGCCATCAATAATCAAGGTATCCTTTTTGCCTACCGAGGTATCGGTATTGTCGATTACATCCTGTCCGGCACCGGCGCCCCACGTATAGGTATCACTGCCCGTCCCGCCAGTCAGCGTGTCATTTCCAGCCCCACCCGTCAGAACGTCGTCGCCGGCCCCGCCAGACAGGCTGTCGTCCCCCGCGCCCCCGTTAATCCGATCGGTAATGCTGGTCCCAATGATCACCTCGTTGCCGTTCGTCCCGTCCAGATCAAACCCTTGCGCCAGCAACTGCGCATAGTTCAACACCGTTCCATCCTCAAACTCGAAGCGGTCAATCGGCGTCTGGGCAAACACGTCACCCGGCGTAAAGCCTTCAATATGGATGGCATTGGCCGGATCATCGCCAACGCGGATGAGCAGCGAGCCCAACCCAAGCTTGATGTCCGCCCGCGTGATGCCGCTACCGAAGCGCAGCGTATTGGCCGCCGTAAAACCGTTAGCCTTGCTGGTGTCGGTAATCGTATCGGTGCCATCCCCGGCGCTGTAAAGGTAGGTATTGCCGCCGCCATTCCCCGTCAGCAGGTCGTTACCCAAACCGCCAGAGAGCGTGGCGCCACCGGCCAGGGCGCTGAGCGTATTG
>JBBQAT010000048.1:0-26873 GCA_038316625.1 Burkholderiales bacterium | reverse complement strand
TCTCGCCAATCACGCGCCACCGCTCCAAATCTTTCTTGCTCATTTCGATCCGATCCATCGCTCTGTCCTCCTAGGCTTCTAAGGATGCACCGGACAGTTCTACTTTGCTCGAACCGGACATTACTATCTTGCTGTGACACTCTTAAAACAATCGGACAAGTGAAATACCGCCATCACTCAGGGAGTTCTAGTCTCTTGCGTCTGGACGAGAGCGTTCTGGTCTTTGATGCATTCTTCGCAAGCCGCCCCTCCAAGACCCGCATGAACAGTGGCTTCCACGGCATCCTATTTGAAGAAGGGCGTATTCCCTTGATGGCAGTCAGGTCCCAAGAACAGCCTGTGGTACCGTGGCGATGAGCGAACCGTCGCCCGACTGCACCTCATTGTATTCTTGCTGTCCAACTTGACCTGTTCCCGATTTCTTACAACAATCGGGCCAACACGACCGAGGTTTCTTGCCATGAACGATACAATCATCACTGATTTCGACCTGCCGGCGACCGGCGACAAGCGCTTCAGTCTTTCGCACTACCGGGACAAAACGGTCGTCATTTACTTCTACCCAAAAGACAGTACGCCTGGCTGCACCACCGAGGCGCAGCAGTTTCGCGACCTTTACCCCGGCTTTGTCGAGGCCGGATGCTTGATAGTGGGTGTTTCGCGGGACAGCATCCGCTCGCACGAAAACTTCAAAACAAAGCAGGATTTGCCTTTTGATCTGCTTTCCGACGCCGACGAACTACTCTGCATGCAATTCTCGGTCATCAAGGAGAAAAAACTTTACGGCAAACTGGTGCGCGGCATCGAGCGCAGCACCTTCGTCATCGATGGCAAAGGCGTATTGAAACGCGAGTGGCGTGGTGTCAAGGCACCGGGGCACGCACAGGATGTGCTGGATTACGTTAAAACACTTTAATCACGGAGAAACTGCTCACATGGCTCACAAGACAGCAACACGCACAAAAGCAAAGAAGACGGTCGGCCCTCTGACCAAGCTGTTCATCCTCGACACCAACGTGCTTCTGCATGACCCGACGAGCGTTTACCGTTTTGAGGAACACGATGTCTTCCTGCCGATCATGACGTTGGAAGAACTCGACAACAATAAAAAAGGCCTCTCAGAAGTCTCGCGCAACGCTCGTCAGGTAACGCGAATCCTCGACGAGATCGTCAGCAGTCACGCCGACGGCATCGAAAATGGCATCGCCCTCTTTGAGCCGTCGCACAAACTGGCCAACGGGCGTCTCTTCCTGCAAACGGAAGCCATTTCCAACGACCTGCCGACCGGCTTGCCCACGGCCAAGGCCGACAACCAGATCCTGGCCGTCGTCATCCATCTGCAACGCATGAACCCGGAGCGGGCCGTCATCCTGGTGTCGAAAGACATCAACATGCGCATCAAGGCACGTGCGCTCGGACTTGAGGCGCAGGACTATTTCAACGACAAGGTGCTGGAAGACACCGACCTGCTGTACACCGGCATCCTTGAACTGCCGGCCAACTTCTGGGACAAGCACGGCCACGGAATGGAATCGTGGAAACGCGAAAGCCGTACGCTTTATCGTGTCAAAGGACCGCTTTGCCCGAAACTACTGGTCAACGAATTCCTCTATCAGGAAGGCGAACAACCGCTCTACGCCATTGTCCGTGAAGTTTCCGGCAAAACCGCCCAGTTCGAGACCCTGACCGACTACACCCACCCGAAAAACAGCGTCTGGGGAATCACGGCACGCAACCGCGAGCAGAATTTCGCGCTCAACTTGTTGATGGACCCGGACGTCGATTTCGTCAGCCTGCTCGGCCAGGCGGGCACCGGAAAAACCCTGCTGACCCTCGCTGCCGCGTTGACGCAGGTTCTCGACGTCAAGCTCTACTCCGAAATCATCATGACCCGCGTGACGGTGCCCGTCGGCGAAGACATCGGCTTCCTGCCCGGGACAGAAGAGGAAAAGATGGGACCGTGGATGGGTGCCTTGGAAGACAACCTTGAAGTGCTCAACAAAACCGATGATGCCGCCGGCGAATGGGGTCGGGCCGCAACGCAGGATCTGATCCGCAACCGGATCAAGATAAAGTCGCTCAACTTCATGCGTGGACGCACTTTCCTGAACAAGTTCCTGATCATCGATGAAGCACAAAACCTGACCCCAAAGCAGATGAAGACCCTGATCACCCGCGCGGGCCCGGGCACCAAGGTCGTCTGCATGGGCAATATCGCGCAGATCGACACACCCTACCTGACCGAAGGCAGTTCTGGCCTGACCTATGTGGTCGACCGCTTCAAAGGCTGGGAGCACTCCGGGCACGTCACCCTGCAACGCGGTGAACGTTCCCGTCTCGCCGACCACGCCGCCGAAGTGCTATAATTTTTTCTCTCATCGAGCCGTGTCCTGTGACACGGCTCGGTCGTTTTTGCAACCGATCCTTAGTCTTACCCCTGCTTGAGTGGATCCAACGCCTTCCGGAGAATCGATTGAAACGACGGGACTTCCTAGCTGCCTCTGCAATTCTCTCGCTGTTCGCCGCCTCGCCGGCAAATGCCGCCAAAAAGACCGCAACAAAAATAATTGCGAAAAAGCCAGTCGCCAAATCCAAATCATCGGCCAGGCAAACAGCATCGGCAAAGAACAGGAAAAAGCCGTCAGCAAGCCAAGCGGCGCAGACAGCCCACCCCACCGAGGCGCAGGCTGAACCCCGCAACGTCATAAGCCTGCCGGACGAACCTCTGGCGCAGTGGCGAACCTATGACATCCGCTCGACCATTTCACTCAACCACCTTAGCGGCAAGGCGCGTCTCTGGCTTCCGCTGGCGCAGTACAAGGACACGCTCTGGGAGCGCTCGCTTGGTCACACCTGGCAGGGGAACTTTGAAAGCGCCGGCATCTATCGCGACCCCGTCGCGGAAATGGAAGTGTTCTACGCCGATTGGGCGGAGGGCGTCGCCAACCCACAGTTACAGATCGTCAGCCAGGTTGCCACCCAGGATCGCCACTTCGACGTTACCCGTCGCGGGGCGATTGCAGAACGTACCGAAGTTCTCCGCCGCTGCCTGCAATCGACTGAGCTGATTCCGCTCGACGGAATCGTCCGGCGCACGGCCGAACGGGCGATTGGCCGCGTCAAGGACCCACTGGCCCAAGGCAAGGCCATCTACGAATGGGTCGTTGAAAATGCCTCGTACGACCCGCTCATCAAGGGTGTGGGCAATGCAAATATTGCCGGCATGCTTGAAAGCGGCTATCTGAACGGCAAAAGCGCCGACATCGCCCTACTCTTCGTCGGCCTGTGTCGCTCCCTTGGAATTCCGGCACGGCCGGTCTATGGTCTGCGCATCGATAGTTCGCGGCTGTTCGGTAGCCTCGGTGCCGTCGGCAACCTGAGTACAGAGCAACACTGTCGTGCCGAATTCTATAGCCCCGGTTATGGCTGGATTCCTGTTGATCCGGCGGATGTTCTCAAGGCCATTCGCGAAGAACGCCTTGGTAGTGGCGACTCAAAACTCAACGTACTGAAGAAACTGCTCTTCGGCTTCTGGGAAATGAACTGGATCAGCTTCAATGCGGCTCAGGATGCCAGTCTTAGAGGGTCTTCAGGAAAACTCCTGCCCTTCCTGGTGTACCCTGAAGTCGAAACAAAAGAAGGACGTTTTGACAGTCTGGACAGCAACCGTCTGAGCTACAGCGTAACCGCCAGCCGCATCGACGGCTGAAGAAGACCCAATCTATTGTTGACGCCGGTCTGGCCGGCGTAATACTCTCACGTGACCGTCACTGCTTCTGCCCATTCGTCAATTGGTCTGAGCACTGAACTTCCGGGTCGGAAAAAACAGATCACTGAGCAAGATCTGCTCTTTGGAGAGAATCAAGAATGAAATCAGGGAAAGCTTTTCCGGGCGGGAAAATGTCTCGTTCCACCGTTTTAATTCGTGAGTCCAGTGCCGTTTTTGCCTTGCTGCTTTCGTTTTCAGCACTGGCAGATGGAACACTCGATAAAGTTGCCAAGTCTGGCGTTCTGACGATGGGTTATCAGATATCTCCGCCGTTTTCCTATGTCGACGAAAATCAACGACCGATTGGTTACACAGTTGATATCTGCGCCAAAGTCATCGAAGCCATAAAGCGTGAGATAAAACGCCCCGACCTTGTGGTCAAGTACAAACAGGTCAACAACGATTCGCGCTTCCCTGCCGTGATTGACGGCGATATTGACATGGAATGCGCGAACACCACCAATACGGCGGAGCGTCGCAAGAAGGTAGCCTTCACCATTCCCACGTTTATCGCTGCTACACGCCTGTTGGTGCGCACCGAAAGCGGGATTAAATCAATCACCAATCTGGCCGGAAAAACCGTCGTCGCGAACAAAGGATCGAGTGGCGACAAGCTTTTCACCGACCTGAACACGACCCGAACGCTTCGCGCCAGCCTGGTTTTTACTGACGAATCGGATAATGCCGTCGCCATGGTCGAATCGGGTAAGGCCGACGCCTACATCATGGACGACATTCTTCTCTACACCTTGCGGGCAAATTCCAAGGACCCGGAAAAGCTTGAAGTTACGCGCGATGCACTGACCATCGAGCCGCTCTCGATCATGCTGCGCAAGGACGACCCGGCCTTCAAGAAGCTCGTTGACAACGAAGTGACCCGCATTATTCTCCAGGGCGAGATTTACCCGATCTACCGCAAATGGTTCGAGTCGCCGATCCCACCCAAACAGCTCAATCTAAAGCTGCCTATGGTATTTATGTTGCGTGATTCCTTCAAGACACCGACCGACTGGATCCCGAACTAGCGCAGAACTGGCTGCGAACCAGCCGCATGCTGTGATCCGGGAAGCCTGAGGCTGAGAATGTTGTTGGTGGTGGCGTGCATCGTCACTGTGGCAATGACTTGAACCCCAAGATTCCGGTGGCTTTCAACCTCAAAAAGAAAAAGGGCACCGCCTAAGCTGTGCCCTTTTTATGTTGATAAAGAACGCGATCAGTAATTAGTAGCCAGCGCCCTTGATTGACTTCAAGCCCTTGAAGATGCCCTTGCCAGCAAGCTGCTCTTCGATGCGGATCAGCTGGTTGTACTTGCAGATGCGGTCGGTACGCGACAGCGAACCGGTCTTGATCTGACCAGCACCCGTACCGACGGCGAGGTCGGCGATGAAGGAGTCTTCCGTCTCACCCGAGCGGTGCGAGGAGATGACGCCGTAGCCAGCTTGCTGCGCCATCTTGATAGCGTCCAGCGTTTCGGTGACAGTGCCGATCTGGTTGACCTTGATCAGGATCGCGTTGCAGGCACCCATGTCGATGCCCTTCTTCAGGCGAACCGGGTTGGTCACGAAGAAGTCATCACCAACGATCTGGACTTTCTTGCCCAGTGCTTGCGTGAATTTGACGTAGCCGTCCCAATCGCTCTGGTCAAGGCCGTCCTCGATCGAAACGATCGGGTATTTCTTGCACCAGTCAGCGTAGATGGCGATCATTTCGTCAGCCGTAAATAGCTTGTCCGGATTCGACTTCCAGAACTTGTAGCCCTTGCGGCCGCCTTCGTCGAACAGTTCCGACGACGCGCAATCAAGCGCGATGGCGATCTGCTTGCCGGGCTTATAGCCGGCGGCGGTGATCGCCTGCATGACCACTTCCAGCGCCTGGTCGTTGGTCAGGTTCGGGGCAAAGCCACCCTCATCACCAACGGCAGTTACGTGGCCACCCTTCTTGAGAATGCTCTTCAGCGCATGGAACACTTCGGTGACCCACTGCAGGCCTTCGGAGAAGGTCTTGGCACCCACCGGCATGATCATGAATTCCTGGAAATCGATCAGGTTATCAGCGTGTTTGCCACCGTTGATGATGTTGGCCATCGGTGTCGGCAGGACGAATTCCTTGTTCTTGTGCAGCTTGCCAATGTACTTCCACAGCGGCATCTTGCTGACTTGAGCGGCGGCCACAGTGATCGACATCGAAGCGCCGAGCAGCGCATTCGCGCCAAGCTTGGACTTGTTCGGGGTACCGTCGAGCGCGATCATCGCGTCGTCGAGTTCGCGCTGGTTCAGCGGGTTCTTGCCCTTGAGCAATTTGGCAATCGGGCCATTCACAGCTTCAACCGCCTTCAGTACGCCCTTGCCGAGATAAACCTTCTTGTTGCCGTCGCGCAGTTCGCAGGCTTCGAATTCGCCAGTGGAAGCGCCAGACGGAACGGCGGAACGCGCCATGAAACCGTTGTCGAGGATGATATCGACTTCAACCGTCGGGTTGCCGCGCGAGTCCAGAATCTGACGGCCGACAACTTTGGTGATCTTGACGAACGGAGCAACAACAGGTGCGGCCTTCTTGGCCAGTGCAACAACTTTTTTAGCCGGCGTGGCTGCCTTTTTGGCAGGCGCAACCGCTGCCTTGGCCGGTGCGGCCTTGGCGACAGCAAGTTTTTTCACTGCAGCAGCTTTTTTGGCCGGAGCAGGAGATTTGGCAGGAGCAACTTTCTTGGGGGATGCAGCTTTAGCAGCAGTGGCCATTTTGGTTTCCATTACAGAAGTTGATTAAATACGCTGTGGACAAACAAACAAAAGCGTGAGTATACAACGAAATGCGTTTCAGTTTTCCAGCGTCACAGCGAGGGACATCCACAAGAGATCGAATGACAATGCGAAACACCGCAATGCCCGTTCAGAAAAAACCGCCCTACTCGTCTTCTGATATCCCTTTTGGGTCATCAACGTCGGGGTTAAGCACAGCAAATTGCGCTGGGATGCGCGCATAAAAAACTCTGATTTCTTGCTGCTCGACGAGCGCCAGAAGCTGCTGCGCTTCCGTGTCATTGACAATGAATTGCACCTCGATACCCACGTTGCCGGCCAACTCGAAAAACCTGCTCTCGTGGAAGGCATGGTGCCGCCCGAAACCACCAATGGCACGAAACGCCGAGCCTCCTCGTATGCCAATTGTATTGGCCTTTTCGAGTAACCACTCCCAAAGCAGAACCCCGTGATGACGTTGTTTTTCCTCAACGTAGAATCTGAGAAAAGTGCCTTCCATGTTCGTCTCCGTCAATTGAAATCCCGCTGGCTCATGCTGAAGCCTTGAGCAGATAGACCGTACCGATTCCGGCGAAGGTCATCACAACCGACCCAATGACATGCGCTGCGACCGCCCCAAGTGCCCAGGAAACTCGCCCCTGCTGAAGCAGAACGGTGATCTCTGCCGAGAAAGTTGAAAACGTCGTCAAACCACCGCAAAAGCCGGTGATGACCAGTAGTCTCCATTCCGGCGAGATGGCCGAGAAGGAGGCGAAAAAAGCGATGCCCAGACCGATCACATAAGCACCAATCAGGTTGGCGACCAAGGTTCCGGGCGGAATAGTCGGAAAAATGCTATTGAGCTTGGCACCCAGCTGCCAGCGCAACAAGGCACCGAGCGCCGCACCCAAGGCAATCGCCAGAATTGATTTCCACATAACGCTATCCAGAATCCATTTCAAATCTTTGGAACTGATTTACCCACAGAAGCTGTGAATAAACCTGTGCACTTGTTGTGCGCTAAACAACAAAACCCTTTGGCAACGATGACTTGAAGGATCAGCCCAGAAAACAGACAAACCACTCAGCTTGGCACTACATCACGCAATTCGCGACGCAGTATTTTACCGACGTTGGTCTTCGGCAAATCATCCCGAAACTCGACCTGGCCTGGCACCTTGTACGCCGTCAGGTATTCACGACAATGCTTGATGAGTTGCTCTGGCGTCAGCGCCGGGTCTTTCCTGACGACAAAGATCTTTACCGCCTCACCTGTCTTTTCATCCGGCACGCCAATGGCAGCCACTTCGAGCACGCCCGGATGCATGGCCAGAACGTCTTCAACTTCGTTCGGATAAACGTTAAAACCCGAGACGAGAATCATGTCTTTCTTGCGATCAACAATGCGCACATAGCCCTTGTTGTCCATCACGGCGATGTCGCCGGTACGCAGAAAACCGTCGGGCATGAAGACGTTGGCCGTCTCTTCCGGCTGATTGTAGTAGCCCTTCATGACCTGCGGACCACGGATGCACAGCTCGCCGCGCTCACCCAGCGGAACATCAACCCCGCTGTCATTGCGGATCGCCGCCTCGGTCGACGAAATCGGCAAACCGATCGAGCCGTTGTATTCCGCAATGTTGATCGGGTTGATGGTCGCTGCCGGTGACGTTTCGGTCAGCCCGTAAGCCTCAATCAACGGTTTGCCGGTCACCTTCTTCCAGCGCTCTGCAACGCCTTTCTGGACCGCTGTACCGCCACCCAGCGTCACCTTGACCCGACTGAAATCGAGCGCAGAAAAATTGGGGTTGTTGAGCAACGCGTTGAACAGGGTATTGACGCCCGTCAACACGGTGAACGGGTATTTGCCCAGTTCCGCGACAAAGCTTGGAATATCGCGCGGATTGGTGATGAGCAGATTGTTCGCACCGACCTTGATGAACAGGAAACAGTTCGCCGTCAATGCAAATATATGATAAAGCGGTAGAGCCGTAACCACCAGTTCACCATCGGTGGTCACGGCGGACTGCACCCAGGCGTGCGCCTGGATCGTGTTGGCAAGAATATTGCGGTGCGTCAGCATCGCCCCCTTGGAAAGCCCGGTGGTTCCGCCGGTGTATTGCAGGAAGGCAACGTCCTCCCGTGCTACCGGAACCGGCACGTAGTCCACCGCATGTCCACGCGCGATGGCGCTCTTGAAGCCAACAGCCTGCGGCAAGTGCCACACCGGAACCTTCTTTTTGATGAATTTGACGACGAAGTTAACGATGCTGCCTTTCGGAAAACCGAGCATGTCGCCAAGGCGTGCCATCACCACGTTTTTAATCGACGTGTTGCCGATCACCTTCGCCAGCGTGTGCGCAAAATTTTCGAGGATGACGATGGTTTTCGATCCGGAATCCCTGAGCTGAAATTCCAGTTCGCGTCCGGTGTAGAGCGGATTGCAATTGACTACCGTATAACCGGCACGCAGAGCACCCAGCATGCAGACCGGATACTGCAGCACATTGGGCATCATGATCGCAACGCGCTCGCCCTTCGGTAGCTTGAGCACGGTTTGCAGGTAGGCGGAAAAATCGCGCGAAAGTGTGTCGAGCTCGCTATAGCTTATTGATGCCCCCATGCACGTATACGCCGTGCGTTCGGGATAGGCGCTGACGCTGCTCCCGAACAGGTCGCCAAGCGACTGAAACTCGCCCAGATCGATTTCAGCGGGCACCCCCTGTTCATAGCTCTGCAACCAGATCTTGTCCAACGGACACCCTCCATCCGAAGTTGTTTTTTGCAGAAAACCCCATCAAGCCTTGTGGTAACGCCTGCCCGGTGCGCAAACACCAAGAGATACTAGCCCACCTACGTACTTTGCGGAAGTGGCCCACCACAAGGCAATCGGCACACCTCAAGCAGAGAGGCGTCCGAAAACACCAGAGCCCCGCGCACTTCATTCCCTGGAAAAACATCAGCCACAGCGCTGCAGTATCCGGCAAGCTGCGTACGATACTCGCCAAGGCGCCCGGTATCGCTGCCCGAACTCTTGTAATCGAGCACCCAGAACCCGGAATCGAGCTCGACGAGACGGTCGATACGCTGCAATGGCCCATCGCCCGCCGTCAAATCGATTTCGTTCCAGGCGCGACGATAAAGCGCCGGATCGAAGAATTGCTGCAATGGGCTGGCCTTCAACAGACGTTCCGCGACCTGAAGGACTCGCCGGTACTCACCGTCGTCAAAACCCAGATCAATCCACCAGCCTTCCGTCGTATCACCACCGGTACGCCGCTCAAGCACAGCGTGCAACAGGATGCCAAAACGTTCGGCCTCTCCCGGCGGAACACGGCGCTCGCCAACCTGCGGCAGAGGCGTTGATACAGCCGTTGTTGCGGTCATCATCTGAATTCCGGATACTCCATCAGACGCCGGCAAATCATGACCGTAGCTTAGCCCACCATTAAGTTTCTCAAGCGCGACTTCGAGCCGACGGTAAGGCGTTTCGTTGCCCGACTTCGCGTTTTCAATACCGCTGGCAATGAACACCTGCCGCGCCCGCGTAATGGCGACGTAGAGCAGATTCAACTCCTCGCGTCGAGCCGCCACGGCTTCGGCGTCGAACAGCGGCTGACGTGCCGCACCGTGGTCGTCCTTTCGCCCGAAGAACGAGAAATGCTGCGGCGACGGCGCTTCTGGCTGCCAATCAACCAGCACGCTCCAGGGATCGGGCGGTCGCGTCGAGGCGTTTGCGCCAAGCAGCCAGACAATCGGTGCTTCTAACCCTTTTGCCCCGTGGATGGTCAGAATGCGTACCCGACCGGCGTCGACACTGCGCGTTTCGATCTCGCCCTCATCCGGCGCGTCGCTGGCCTCGGCATCGCGCAGATCGCGCAACTCGTCGATGTAGCGCGGCAGACTTGGGTAGCGCCCTCCATCAAGATCGAGTGTAAGGAGCAGCAGAGCGCGCAGATTGGCTTCCACACTCGCACCGGTGGATTCCGGCACGGCCCGCCGGTATCGCTCAATCACCTCTCCCTGATGAAAGATGCGGTCGAGCAGATCGTGCGCCGGCAGACGATCCGCCGCCTGCAACCATTCGCCAAGCAAACGCGCTGCACGCGTCAAACGAGGCGATGCGCCACCTTCCGCATGCAGCGCTTCAAGCCGCTGCCACCAGGATGACTCCTTGCGTAAAGCCAACTGCACCAGTTCGTCGTCACTGCAGGCAAACACCGGCGAACGCAACGTGTGTGCAAGCTTCAGGTCGGCCACTGGCGTCACGAGAAATTCGAGCAGGGCAACGATGTCGCGCACTTCCAGCGCCACCAGCAGACCACCGCGCGAACCGGCCGTAAACGGAATATTGGCCGAGCTCAACGCCCGTTCGTAGCAAGCGAGATTGGTTCGTGTGCGTACCAACAGCATGATGTCGCCAAAGCACACGGGGCGTGGCCGCGACTGGCCGTCGATAGTTTTATCCTCGATCTGCCAGACATCCGTCATTTCCTTGATCTTCGTCGCCAGACAGTCAGCCTCCTGCCGCAAACGCATATCTTCAGGTTCAACATCCGGCTCGGTCAGCGGATCACGCAATATCTCGCGAATAGGACGCTCTTCATCATCAGCCTTGCCGCATAGTGGCAACAGCTCTACCCGCCCCGGCAACGTTCCGGCAAATGAAGTCTGCTCGCGGAACGGCTCGAACTCCGGCACGTCAAGGAACAAGGCATTCACCACGTCGATGATCGGCTGCGCATTGCGCCGCGTCGCATCCTGCTCGCAACGCACCGCACCGAACTCGCGCATTAGAAAGTCCGAGGCGGCCGAAAACAATCGCGGTTCGGCACGACGGAAGCGGTAGATCGACTGCTTCGGGTCGCCAACCAGGAAAACCACCGGACGCGATGCGTCCGAGTACGCTTCCAGCCAGGCCAGCAGAATCTGCCATTGCAACGGGTTGGTATCCTGGAATTCATCCAGTAGCACATGGCTATAACGCGCGTCCAGACGAGCTTGCAGAAAAGCGGCCGTCTGCTCGTCACGCAATAGTTTGAGCACGTTCCATTCGGCATCGACAAAATCGATCTGTCGCCGCGCCTTCTTGAACTCTTCCACATGCGCAAGGAAGGCGGTAAACACCGCGCCGGCATCCTGATTAAAGGCCACGATGCGCTCAGCGGTCTGCCGTTCGAGACAACTGAGCACGCGCTCACCCAGTTGAGCGTGCAACGCAAGGAAGTGCGCCACACCTTCAGCACCAAAACGCTTGTCCGCCGCCTTGCTTGGCTTGCGTTGACGCAGCGAATTCTTCTCGGTCAACAGCACGCCGCGCAACTGCTCGAAACGAATCGCTGGTTGTGTCTCGACAAGCGCCACACCAACGACCGCCGCGAATTCCTGATCGCGTACCAGTTCGCTCATTTCCAGAAAACCGAGGTAGATCTGGAAATCAGTCGTCCATGAACCGCTAAAGAAATCAGCCAAGGCATCGCTGCCTTCGGCGACACCAAGATACTCGCGTAGCGCGGCAAGCATTTTTGCGGCAATATCGGGAGAGTCTTCGCCAAACGCCAACCACTCGCTACGCCGATCCAGCGCCCGCCGAATCAGGCGCCGCGTCGAATCGAGTCCCGCCTCGCCGAGCAGGCGGACAAAACCCTGCGTAAGCTCGCTTTCCGGCGCCTTCTGCAAATCGGCGGCGAAGGACTGCCAGAGCTCGTCGAACAAGCGCGAATCGGATTCAACCAGCGTCGCCCCGGCCAGATTGGCCGACAGCGGCGCGGCATCAACCAGTTGCAAGAACCAGCCGTGAAAGGTATTGACGGCCAGCCCCGGCTGCGCCGTCAGGACGCGCTCATACAGCCCGCGAGCCGTGCGCACCGTAGCCTCATCAGCCGTCACACCGCGCTCAACAAGAAAGTCGACGACCTGCGCCTCGTTGCCGGTTGCCAGCAGATGCAGCCAGCCCACTACCCGCTCCTCGATCTCCCGCGCCGCCTTGCGCGTGAAAGTGATCGCCAGAACCTCGCCGGGTGCCACGCCGGTCAACAGCAAACGCACAATGCGCGACGCCAGCAGCCAGGTCTTGCCGCTGCCGGCACAAGCTTCGACGACGACGCTGCGTGATGGATCAAGCGCGCGCAGGATCAAGGCGCGGGAGGAATCAAACATACTTTCTCCGACACAAGCGGTTCACTCCAAACCTCGACCAACTACCATTGGGTCGCACAAAAAATGCACCGTTTTCACCTTCAATCCACGCTCATCTCGTGAACGCCCGTCAATAGTCAATCTTCGACGCATCACCTTCGAAACCCGCATGGATATTGGTCTACACGGCACACACTCTGTAGATCGCCATTTGGCGAGCGTTCCAGGCCGACTCATGAAACGCGCCTAAGCATACTCGGTCCGGCACAAACCGCTCATCTCGCACCATTGGCACACGCTGTCGACGCCATGCGCCGGCAGTTTCGCCCCGGCGCGCATGGAAACGAAGGCGGCCTGCAAACGCTGGCCCTGCGCTTCCGCCGCCAGCGCCAAGGTATTTTCTTCATCACCCGCGCTAACAGCCGTCACACGTTCATCGTCAAGCGCCACATAAGCCGCTTGCGCGGCGTCACCATACAAGAGCGCGTAGGCCGGAAGCTGCACGTCATCCTTCAGATGATCCTTGATCACCTTGGCCGTCTGCGTCTTGTAGTCGAGCAGTGAGGCACCGCCCTCGGAACCTTTCATGCAGTCGATTCGATCAATGCGGCCATAGAACTCGACGCTGGACCCATCGTCCAGCGGAAGCACCTGGCTGACCCGTTTTTCGGCCTGCGCCCAGCGCCAGCCTTGCGCCTCCTGGTCACGCTGCCAGTTGAGATAGGCCACCAGCCGTTTCTCCCAGCGCAAGCGCCAACCGGTCGCCAGAAAATTCTCCTCGACGGCCGGCGCGAAGACTTCCGCCACGCAGTCCTGCAAGGCAGACAGCGCCTCTTCTTCAGCGAGATCGGAAATCACCGGATGCCGCTCGTGAAAGCGTTCCAGCACGCGGTGCACCAGCGCGCCGTAGTCGCTCTTACCCATCTCCTCAGCGACTTCATCCATCTCGCCCAGGCCAAGCACATGGCGGGCAAAAAAACGGTACGGGCAGGCGACGAGGCTGGCGTAGCCGCTAACCGAGACGCGCTGCGGGATGAGCGCCAGCGGCGCAACGGGCGCGGCCATTTCGGTAGCGCCGGGCGCAGTAGCGACGTCCGGCACGGCTTCGCTGCGCGCAGGCAAGGGCGGGCGGTGCAGGTCGTCGTTCCAGGCCAGTTGATGCAGGGTTGAAAGCAAGGCAAGTTCCGGCGCCAGCAGGTTGGCTTCGCCGTCCTGCACCGATTGCCAAGTGACGACCACGCGCGGCACCGTGGCCAGCAGCAATTCGAGGTCGCGGCGCAGTTCGCGTTCGCCATCCTCGCGTGTGCGCAACCCAAGTTCACGGCGTACGGACTGGTTGAAGAACTCGCCATTGGCCGCCGGAGTTAGTTGTCGCGCATCGCCACCAATCAGCAAGGCCGCCTCGAAACGACGCAGGCAGACGGCATTGAGCGGTGTGAGAACAATCGGGCTGCTGATGCTGCTGTCACGGAAATTTTCCGCTTCGAATTCTCGATTGAGCCAGTCGCGCCAGGCGGCGAGTGAGAACAGCGCGGCGCTTCCGGCCAGTTCGTTGCGGCGCGCTTCGAGCAGATCGAGCAACGCCTTGCCGGCGGCATCCTGCCGCAAAGAAATGAGCGCACCCAGTGCTTCAAGCGCCTTAAGCAGGCGGTTGATCCAGCGCGCCAGCGGCGCGGGTTTCGAACGTAGCAGCGTGGTGGCGGCTTCAATCCGGTCGAGCAGCGCCAGTCCCAGGGCTTTCGATCCATCTTCTTCGGCTTCTTGCAGACAACGGCGAATGCGCGGCACGCCGGACTTGACCGAGGCGGCGCGAATGGCTGATTCAAGGGTAAAAACAGCCGCCTTGCGCTCGCTTTCGTCACCATCAGAAAAGACGTAGGGCGATTTGCACAGATCGAGCAGATCACGGTAGTAGGCGTTGCCGGCCGCTGTTTCGATGAGCGCATCGACCGCTGCAGCGGCCCGTGTGGTGGAAAGCTTCCAGCCCGTTTCATCGCTGACCAGCACGCCCTCGCGTTCGAGCAAGGCCCGCACACGCCGCACCGTCAGACGATCCTGCGTGATCAGCACGATGCGGCGCAGCCCGGCATTGAGCCACTGGCCAACCTGCGCCACAACCGCTTGCGCCTCCGGTTCTCGACCGGAGGTCGGAACCAGATGCAGACGACCAGACATCGGGCTTTCTGGCTGCCGCCTCAACAACATCTGAGCACGCTCGAGCAGGGGGGTGTCCAATTCGCCGGGCCATGCAGCGTCCAGTGCCGCCATCAGTGGCGTAGCGCACTGTTCACGTGGAGCCGGATAGAACACATGCAGCGCATGCGTCTGACCGTAACGGCGCAGAAACTCGTACTCGGCCGGGTCAAGCGACTCATTCGGTGCCGCATCAAGCAGCACCACGAGTGGCTGTTTTCCAGCGTCGCCCTCCTCCACCTGCCGCGCCAGTGCCGCCAATCGCAGCCGGTAGACCGCCGCCGCATCAAGTTGACCAGCGGCCGCCAGGGCCCGCCACAACTCATGCACCACGCGCGCCTCAAAGGCCAGCGGTTCCGACGCACGCAGCGCATAGGCGTGTTCCAGTTGCTCTGCCAGAGCGGCCTCATTCTCTGGCAATTGGACGGACGCTGAAGTCAGTTCATCAAACAGGCACGCCATCTCGGAAGCGATACCCCACAGTGCGGCTTCGTCGAACCAGCCGCGTTCGCGTAGCGCTTCATGCAAAAGGACAAGACGTTCACTTTCGGCCATTGGTTCGGGAATCCCGGCCAAGGGCGCAGTTTTGACCCAGTTCGTCAGGGTATCAAAACGCGGTAGCAGCATTGCCCGGAGCGCGGCACGCAATAATGCAGTGCGCAACTCGGCGGCAATCGGCAGTGCTGGAACAAGAATCCGTACCGACGACAGATCGCCACCCGCCACATCGTCGGCACAGCGGTCAAGCAGAGCCATGGCCAACGCATCGAGAAAGCTCTCGCCCGCAGGCAAAGCGGTTGATGCCAGATCACCAGCCATCAGCTGCATAGGGTTCGAGAGAACTCAGCGTTCGAGTTTATCAAGCTTGTCCGGCTTGCCGTTCCACTCGTCGGCGTCGGTCAGCGGCTCACGACGCTCGGTGATCACCGGCCAGGCCTTGGCCATTTCGGCGTTGAGCTTGATGAAACTCTGCTGTTGATCCGGCACATCGTCTTCGGCAAAAATTGCCTCGGCGGGGCACTCGGCAACGCAAAGCGTGCAGTCGATGCACTCATCCGGGTCGATGACCAGGAAATTTGGCCCTTCGTGAAAGCAGTCGACCGGGCAAACATCGACGCAGTCCGTGTATTTACACTTGATGCAGTTCTCAGTAACGACGTAGGCCATTTTGAGTATCTGGTAATGAATGGAGGAAAACTATAACGCATTTGAAACACCGAAGGGGGCTAGACCACGGCCCTAGCAGGGTTACCGGCCATGGTGCCGCGACTGTGACACGTCAGCACCTGCAACGGAAAAGTGGCCCGCCTGATCGCATTCTGTCACCGCCTGATCGCATTCTTCCCATAACCATATTTTTTCGCTAGGATAGAACCGAACAGCCGAATCCGCTGTCTTCTGGCATCCCCTCTCTCTTCTACCATCCCCCAATAACAAAGAGGCTTTCCCATGAGCGAACACATTCATTACGTCACCGACGACTCTTTCGCCGCAGAGGTTCTGCAATCGCAACAACCCGTACTGGTCGATTACTGGGCAGAATGGTGCGGCCCGTGCAAGATGATCGCACCTATCCTCGACGAAATCGCCAAGGAGTACGCTGGACGCATGAAAGTCGCCAAACTGAACATCGACGACAACCAGAATACGCCCGCCAGTTACGGCGTTCGCGGCATTCCGACGCTGATGCTGTTCAAGAACGGGAATGTCGAGGCGACGAAGGTTGGCGCGCTCTCCAAATCACAACTTGCATCATTCATTGACAGCCACCTGTAAAGTCGTTAACCTCTGCCTGAACGTTCTAGCCAAGCGGCACCTGGAAACAGGAAAACAAAGCCCGCGCAGAACTTTCAGGCAAAGCCCCCTTTCGTACCGTTCGTAAAAACTCCGGCAGCACCCATCACCCTCCTCGTACGCGTTTCAATCGCGACCACGCCCAGCGCATCACGCTCCCCAAAATTTATTTCCATACTTGCTCATGCACCTATCCGAACTCAAAGCCCTACATGTAAGTCAGCTACTCGACATGGCCGTCACCAACAGCATCGAGGGTGCCAATCGACTTCGCAAGCATGAACTCATCTTTGCGTTGCTCAAGAATCAGGCCAAAAAGGGCGAGACCATTTTTGGCGATGGCACGATGGAGACGCTACCAGACGGCTTCGGCTTCCTGCGCTCACCCGATACCTCGTACCTGGCCAGCACCGACGACATTTACGTCAGCCCGAGCCAGATCCGCCGCTTCAACCTGCACACGGGGGATACGGTTGAAGGTGAAATCCGCACACCGAAAGACGGCGAGCGCTACTTCGCGCTGGTCAAGGTCGACAAGATCAACGGCGAAGCACCGGAAGCCTCGAAGAACAAGATTCTCTTCGAAAACCTGACACCGCTACACCCGACCGAACACATGAAACTCGAACGCGATATTCGCGGCGAGGAAAACACTACCAGTCGCATCGTTGACATCATCGCCCCGATCGGCAAAGGCCAGCGCGGCCTGCTGGTATCCAGCCCGAAGAGCGGCAAGACGGTGATGATGCAGCACATCGCACACGCCATCACGACCAACCATCCCGACGTCACACTGATCGTCCTGCTGATCGACGAACGTCCAGAAGAAGTGACCGAAATGACGCGCTCGGTGCGCGGCGAAGTGGTTGCATCAACGTTTGACGAACCCGCCACCCGCCACGTGCAGGTTGCCGAAATGGTCATTGAAAAAGCCAAGCGCCTGGTCGAACACAAGAAGGACGTGGTCATCCTGCTTGACTCGATCACCCGTCTGGCACGCGCCTACAACACCGTGCAACCGGCTTCCGGCAAGGTACTGACTGGCGGTGTCGATGCCAACGCCTTGCAGAAACCGAAACGCTTCTTCGGTGCCGCGCGCAACATTGAGGAAGGCGGTTCGCTGACCATCATCGCTACCGCACTGATCGACACCGGCAGCCGCATGGACGACGTCATCTACGAAGAATTCAAGGGTACCGGCAACCTGGAAATCCACCTTGATCGACGCATGGCCGAGAAACGAGTCTACCCAGCCATCAACGTCAACCGCTCCGGCACCCGCCGCGAAGAACTGTTGCTCATGCCCGATGTCCTGCAAAAAATGTGGGTTCTGCGCAAGCTGCTCTACAACATGGACGATCTCGAAGCAATGGAATTTCTCCTCGACAAGATCAAGGCCACGAAAAACAACGGCGAGTTCTTTGACTCGATGCGTCGTTAATCACGCATTTACTTACCACCACTTGATTGATTGCAAATTACAAAAGAATCAAGGATAATCTTGCGTTCTCCGGAGTCGGTCACCGAAGTAACCAACGCTTACATCGAGCCGGCTAGATTTGACTTACAGGAATTTCCCAGATGAAATCCAAGATCCACCCCGATTACAACGAAATCGAAGTCACCTGTTCCTGCGGCAGCGTGTTCAAAACCATGTCGACAATGAAGAAAGCGCTTCACGTTGAAGTCTGTTCTTCCTGCCATCCGTTTTATACCGGTAAGCAGAAGATGATCGACACTGCCGGTCGCGTTGAGAAGTTCAACAAGAAGTACGGCGCAATGCACAAGCCAGCCTAAATCAGGCCACGAGTTCACGCGGACTCAGCGAAAAGGCAGCCGCAGGGCTGCCTTTTTCATTATGCACGAACGATAAGCCGTCAATCTCGCCCGCCCATGCCAGTACGCCAGGAACATTCACGCTTCAGGGGAATCTCGCTGCCACCCAGTGGCTGGGTATTGGCCATCCTGCTGGTTGTTTACATTTTTACCGGTCTGATCGGCCATGACCCCTGGAAAAACGACGACGCCATCACCATCGGGATCGCGTACGACATCGTCACCAACGGCAACTGGCAGATTCTGCATCTTGCCGGGCAGCCGTACCCGGACGCTCCGCTCTACTACTGGATCGCAGCAACGACGGCGCACCTCTTTTCGTGGCTGCTCCCCGTGCATGACGCTGCGCGTCTGGCCAGCGGTTTGTTCACCCTGCTGGCGCTGGAGTTCATTCTCCTCGCCGCGCGCGAACTGCACGGAAAGGATGATTCTGCCGCTGCGCCGCTGATCCTTGCCGGAAGTATCGGGTTCCTGTTCCACGCGCACGAGGCACAACCGATGCTGGCGGCGCTGACCGCGCACACGGCAGCTTACTGGGCGCTGACGTTGATCCAACGTCGACCGATGTTTTCTGCGTTGGTGTTTGCTACGGCTGTTGCCCTTGGTTTCCTCGCCAACGGATTGCTTCCGGTGTTGACCTTGCTGCCGGTTACGCTCATTGCGCTCTGGCAATCGGAAGACAGAAAAAGATCGGCGGCTCTACTGGCCTTCGCTCTTGCGCTGGCACTTTTTCTTTGTGGATGGTGGTTGCTCCCCCTGGGAATGAGCGCGCCAGAATACCTGACGGCCTTCTTGCTGGGTGAGTTGAAGCCTTTGGCCCTGCAACCTCTCACCAACACGCCGCGTTACCTGAATATGCTGCTCTGGTACGCTTGGCCGGCCTTACCACTGGCGGCGTGGGCACTGTGGTCCAAACGTCGTGTTCTGCGCAGCAAGCCGCTGGCGCTCCCGATTCTTTCGTTCGCATCGGTGTTGCTCATTCTCGGCCTGAGCGTGGAAATGCGCAGTGCCGAAGCGCTGCTACTGCTGCCACCACTGGTTCTGCTAGCCGTGCCCGGCGTCACCTCGTTGCGGCGCGGCGCGACGAATGCCTTCGACTGGTTCGGCATGATGACCTTTACGATTTTTGCAGCGGTCGTCTGGGTTGCCTGGAGCGCCATGGTCTTTGGCTGGCCCGAGCGGCTGGCACGCCAGGTCGTCCGGCTTGAACCCGGCTTTGTCGGGAGCTTCAACCTGATCGCCTTTGCCTTCGCGGCGCTGTGCACAATCATCTGGCTCTGGCTGATTGTGACGAGCCCGAGTTCGCCGATGCGCGGCATCATGCACTGGATGGCCGGATTGACCCTGTTCTGGGTACTCATTGCAGCGCTTTGGATGCCTTGGATCGACTATGGGAAATCCTTCCGTCCGCTTTCCGCCTCACTGGCCAAGGCACTGCCAGCCAAAATTAGCTGTATCGCCAATGCAAATCTTCCCAACGCGATTCTGGCATCTTTTGATTACTTCGACGGAATCCGTACCATCCCGCTAAAAATCGAAGCCGGCGAAGGATGCAACTGGCTGCTGGTGCAAGGCAAACCAAGCGATCCTGAAGCCTTGACCGCCGCAGGATGGCGCAAAACCTGGGAGGACAAGCGACCCGGCGACCGTCGCGAAAGCGACAAATTTCACCTCTACAAGCGTAATGCCAAAGCACACACAAATGCGCTGTCGGAAGTCCCGGTACTAGAGCCAGAAGCCGCCGCGCCGCGCCCCTGAAGAAGTACCGGGATGCTGTTACAACTTTATGAAGTGCTCGCGGTAGTACTTCAACTCTTCGATTGACTCGCGAATATCGGCCAATGCAGTGTGATCCGCTTTCTTGACAAAACCCTTGGCCACGTCCGGCTTCCATCGCTTGCACAACTCCTTGAGCGTGCTGACGTCGAGATTCCGGTAGTGAAACCAGTCCTCCAGTTTCGGCATGTAACGCACCATGAAGCGACGATCCTGCCCGATGGAATTGCCGCACATCGGGCTCACCCCCTTGGGCACATGATTCTGCAAAAACTCGAGCGCCGCCGTCTCGACCATCGTCTCGTCAAGAACCGCCGCTTTGACCTTGTCGATCAGGCCCGAACGACCATGCGTGGTCTTGTTCCACTCATCCATCGCGTCAAGTTGGGCGTCGGATTGATGCACGACCCACACCGGAGATTCGGCGACAGTCACCAGATTAGTATCAGTAACAACCATCGCCAGTTCGATGATGCGTTCGCGTTCCGGATCAAGACCGGTCATTTCCATATCCAGCCAAACGAGGTGATTTGCATCCTGTGCCATATAATCCGTCCGAACATCCTAAACCCGCATTTTCTCACAGCTGAATGACCAATACTTTTTCTCTCGTTTTTCTTCTTGCGCTGGCGCTGATGGTGGCTCTCCGCCGCTGGCTGGCACAACGCCAGATTTCACATGTTCTGGCGTATCGCGCTGCGGTTCCCGAGCAATTCGCCGGCCGACTCGAATTGCAGGCGCATCAGAAAGCGGCCGACTACACGGTCACACAAACCCGTTTCGGCCGCGTGAGTCTCGCCTTCGAGGTCGTCGTTCTGCTTTCCCTGACCTTCGCTGGCGGACTGCAGGCTTTGCACAATTTCTGGGCTAGCCAACTCGACGGCTTGAGCTACGGCGTGGCGCTGATCTTCAGTGTCATGGCCATTTCCAGCGTAATTGATCTCCCGCTTTCGCTTTATCGCCAGTTCGTCATCGAAGAGAAATTCGGCTTCAACCGAATGACGATCAAGCTATTCTTTATCGACCTCCTCAAACAGACAGCGCTCGGGCTGGCGATCGGTACCCCGGTGCTGATCGCCGTTCTCTGGCTGATGGCGCAGATGGGAAATCTCTGGTGGCTCTACGTCTGGCTGTTCTGGTGCAGCTTCAATCTGCTCATCCTCTTCATCTACCCAACGTGGATCGCGCCAATTTTCAACAAGTTCACGCCGCTTAACGATGCCGCACTCAAGGCGCGTATCGAAGCCCTGCTGGCGCGCTGCGGCTTTGCCAGTTCGGGACTATTCGTCATGGATGGCTCGAAGCGTTCGAACCACGGCAACGCCTACTTCACAGGCTTCGGCAAGACCAAGCGCATCGTCTTCTTCGACACCCTTCTCAGCCGCCTGCAACCGGTTGAGGTCGAAGCGGTGCTAGCGCACGAGCTCGGCCATTTCAAGCACCGCCATGTCGTCAAGCGCATCATCCTGCTCTTCACCATGTCGCTGGCTTTTCTTGCGGCACTCGGCCAACTGATGAACGCCGACTGGTTCTTCAGCGGACTCGGTGTCAGTGCACAAAACACCGCCTTGGCATTGATTCTGTTCTTCCTCG
This sequence comes from Burkholderiales bacterium, assembly GCA_038316625.1. Classification (GTDB taxonomy): domain Bacteria; phylum Pseudomonadota; class Gammaproteobacteria; order Burkholderiales; family Rhodocyclaceae; genus Propionivibrio. Next base: position 5,039 of record JBBQAT010000048.1, on the reverse strand, counting down.
TCGTCCCGGTATTCACTTTCCCGCTGACACCGCTGATGAGCATTCTTTCGCGCCGCCACGAATTCGAAGCGGACCGCTACGCCGCACAGCACGCTTCGGCTGACGATCTGGTCAAGGCGCTGGTCAAACTCTATGAAGACAACGCTGCCACGCTCACTCCAGACCCTTTGCATTCGCTGTTTTATGATTCGCACCCGCCGGCGGCGCTGCGCGTTGAACGACTGGTGCGCCTGACTTGAAGCTTGAGGGCACCATCGTCGCCGCGCATGGCCGGCAATACCTCGTTGAACTTGCGGGTGGTGAATCGCTGCGCTGTTTCCCGCGCGGCAAGAAAAGCGAGTTGGCCTGCGGCGATCATGTCAGCGTACTGCGCAGCGGTGATGCCCAAGGCGTCATCGAAACGATTGCGCCACGCAGCACTCTGCTCTATCGCTCAAACGACTACAAACAAAAGCTGATCGCCGCCAACGTCACGCAAATTATCATCGTCGTCGCGACCGAGCCTTCATTTTCCGACGAGTTGATCACGCGCTGCATTGTCGCTGCTGAAAGCCAGGACATGAAGGCGCTGATCGTACTCAACAAGTGTGACCTGAGCGACCGCCTTGACGCCTCCATCCAGGCTTTGGCCGTGTTCGAGAAACTGAACTACCCGGTACTCAAGATATCAGCCCACACGGACGGCGAAATATTGCGCCCGTATTTGTCGGGTCATACCAGCGTTTTCGTCGGCCAGTCCGGCATGGGTAAATCGACGCTGACCAACGCCTTGATTCCCGGTGCCAACGCCCCGACGCGCGAGATTTCGGAAGCACTCGACTCGGGCAAACACACCACCACGCACGCCACGCTTTATCGACTCGACGATCACTCGGCACTGATTGACTCACCTGGCTTGCAAGAGTTCGGCTTGCGCCACCTCTCATCTGCCGCAATCGAACACGGCTTCCCGGAACTCCGGCCATTACTCGGTAAATGCCGATTTCGCAACTGCCGCCATGACCGGGAACCGGACTGCGCGGTGCATGCGGCGCTCAAATCAGGAGACATCAGCCCGCGTCGTTACGCCGCCTTCCGCTCGCTGTGCGCCGAAGTCGGCTAAGATGAATCTGACAATTTCAATGCAGACTCGCTTTTTCCTTGGGCGGAGGGGGATCGATCAGGCCAACGCAACGTTTTAGCGTAGCGGCCTGCTCTTCGGGCGATTTGCCAACCAGTTCACAGTTCTGGGCCGGCGGTTTTGGCTTCACCGCCTTAGGCGGGACGGGTACCTCCAGCGAGCTTGCTTTTTCCTTGCCACCCGACGACTTGAACTCGTTGCCTCCAGCCACCTGCGCTGCAGTTTCCTTTTGCTTTGCCCTCTCACTGGCCGACCCTGAACGGGCGGCGGCACTATCCTTCAGAATACTCATTTGACTGGAGAGTGCACCGATCTGCTCCTGCATATCTTCCAGCGCGAGATTTTTCGTTTTAAGTTCAGCTCGTATCGTCAGCATTTCAGTCTGCAGGGCCTTGCTCTCGCGCAAATGCAGAACCGCACCACCGCCACCGAGCGTCAGCAGAATTCCAAGAAGCACTGAAAGAATGACCACAAGTGACAATTTAGATTTTTCTGCCGGTGCCTCTTCGGCGATTTCCGGCTCTTCGCTGTTAATTGCCACGGTTTTCCCCTTTGACTATCCGGCGTACGCACATCAATGCCAGCTTTCATGACGTCTCGCCTGAATATAACGTATCGTAAAGGGAATGCTTTAGCAATCCTTGTAAACTTATTGAAAAGGAAGGAATTTCACGGCGCGCGCTCACCCCCGCAAGAAACTTCGGCATTGCATCTCCCCAATCGCCAGCGATGAAGTGGTAAGCTGGCAACCCGCTGAATAATTCATTCCAATTCAATCCCCTCATGAACACACCAACCCCTGCCGACAACCCCGGCCAGAAAGCGCGCGCGCTCCTTAAGGCATTGCAAACTGACTTCGCGGTTTTCCGCGACTACGCGCCGCTGGTCATTGGCATCGACAAAATGCTCTTGGCACGACTTCCCGATTTGGAACGTAAGACCCTGCGCATCGCGCTTGGCATGCACACCAATTCATTGCGCTATCTCAAGACCATGGAAAAGGCAACACATCGCCTTGATCTTGAAGGAGTTCCGGGCGATGGGGTGACAGCGGAACACCGCGCCCATGCCGCTGAAATCCTGCGCGAACGCTTCAAGAAAGAAGCCGAACGTCGCAAGGCGCAGCGCGAAGCCGAAGCGCTTGAGAGGCAGCGAACTGAAAAACTTGGGCAACTGCTGGAGAAGTTCGGCAAAGGTAGATAGATACCCATATTCTGGTCAGTGCCCGACGTCAGGCGCTGTTTTTCCGGGAATACCATCTCCGGAATTGTTTTCTTCTTGTGCGATTCGGTATTTTAACGGCATGAATACTTCAACACGACTAGCCATCTCAGTTCGGTAACAGCAGTCCGTCTTCTATTTTGGAATCGCCCATTTTGTACGGTGTATTAGTTACCGTACCGCTCGGCCAGATGCCGTTTCTAGCAAGAGCGATTTGAGCGTCAGTCAGGGGCCTGAGGGCACAAACCTTTCAGAAAAACTTTGCGACCCTGATTCATACTCCCGTTTGCAACTGGATTGCAACAGCAACCTATTGGATTGCACTGGACAAAAAAGGCCAGAAACCTTTTAGTTTCTATGTTATCCGGCCTCTAATGGACTTCTAAATATCATTTTTTGGCGGCATTCGCTCCGTCGAGCTAGGCACGGCTAATTCGATCAGACTTGTAATTCATCCTCGGTCAAACAACCGACTATGAGCATTCGGGTAAAGGCCTTTTGCGACAGTTCGGCCAAGGTTTTCATTTGCTCCTGAAATGAATCGACCCTATTCAGCATGGCGTCAAAATCGTCCGGTGATTGTCGCCTAAATTCCTTGAGCATGCCTGACGATGACGACAACGCATACACGCAAAACCGGTGCTGCTGTGCGCGTTCCGGCGTCGATTGTTTGGCTTCAAGCAAGGCCTTTTCAAGCTCGGAAATATCCGCATCAAAATCAGCCAAAATTGCCATCTGTTCAGGTGATAAATCGTCAGCGGGCAAAGCGCTGGAATCGGCTTCTGTCATGTTCTTCGTTCTTTTCTTTGAAGGTTATGCCAAGCTGCATTGAATGGATATCACCTCGGTCCCACTTTTCAGCTTGTCGAGATAATCGGCCCATAGTTGCATCATGGCTTTGCACTCTTTGAGGACCTTGGTTCGATTGTAGACCCCACCTAGCGTGTCCGGCACCCGGTGTGCCAGTTGATGTTCGATCGCTTCCGGCTTATGTGCAATTCCTCATGCAGGATCGTGCGTGCCATCGCCCGGAAGCCGTGCCCTGTAATTTCCGGTTGCGTGTTGTACCCCATGCGCCGTAAAGCCGCATTGATCGCGGCATCGCTCATGGCGCGCTGCGGATCACGTGCGCCGGAAAAAACATAGAGCCCACGCCCCGACAATGGCTCTATTTCGCGCAGAATCTCCACGGCTTGCGCTGAAAGCGGCACCAAGTGATCTGTCTTGGTCTTGGTCACCAAATAGCGCATTCGGCCTTATCCAGATCAAACCCTTTCCATTCGGCCAATCGCAATTCACCGGGACGAACGACAGACAACAATTCGGGCGGTGTGATTTCGGCAATCGCTCTGCCGCCAATCCACGGGAAAACATCGTTCTCCAAGCGTTGAAGCAAGCGGCTTGAACGACTTTCCGCCCATGTGTGCCAATTCTTGTCGAGCCAATTAAGTTACCCCCGGCAAAGCCGGGGGTTTATCGCTATTAGCCCCTCAAAGGGGCAAAAACGTGAAGCGCCTGAAGGCGCTCAATCACACACCTAGCTTGAGTTGGTCGTAATGAGCGTCTTCTTTGTCTTGACTTCTGACGTACGCCCTGACCATCTCCTCATCAAGTCCAATCGTGGTCACAAAGTAACCTCTGGCCCAGAAATTCTCACCCGTGAAGTTCTTCGTCTTTCACGAAAATCGTCTCGCTATCGATATCGCACTCTTTCCTTTGATATACCCAACTACATACGACACAGAGTACTTCGGCGGAATACTGATACAGATATGCACGTGATCCGACATCAAATGGCCTTCCACAACTTGGCATTTCTTCTGTACTGCCAACTCTCGAAATATCTCGCCAAGATGCTTGCGGATCGCTCCAAATACCATCTTCTTCCGCCTCTTCGGTATAAATACCACGTGATACTTGCAGTCCCATTTCGTATGACAAAGACTCTGGTAATCTTTCACTTGATTCTCCTAACTTTTGATCGAGTCAGAAGAATCAGGCCGACCGTCGCGCTCGGTCAAACCTAGGGAGTCCCCCGGCAAAGCCGGGGGATTACCTCAATTATTCACGGGCGATGACCTCACGGGAATTGGCCAACCTCTCTTGGCTGGCGGATTTCTGCGCCTTCTTGAATGAGGACGGATCAACTCCGTTGGCGAGCAGTTTCCGTGCTTGGTCGCGCCGTTCTCTGGCGTCCTTGGAACTGGTAACAGGATAAACACCATGCACCAGCGCTTTCTCTTTGCCTTCGTAGCGGCATTTCTGCCGCCAATATTTCGAGCCATTTGGATGAATGAGCAAGAACAAGCCCTTTTCGTCCGCTAGCTTGTACGGCTTGTCTGTTGGCTTTGCGCCACGAATCGCGGTATCGCTGAGGGGCATTTGGGGGGGTATCTCCCAAGGGGAACAAGGATGCATCCCCGTTTTATACCCCCACGCCCCCCCGGATTGCAATAGTGAAAAATGGATAGATTTGGACGTCAAAAAGGCCAGAAACCTCGTATTTACTGAGTTATCCGGCCCCCCTGCGTCAGGATAGTTGTCCCTTTGCCTGATTTAGACTACAGGCATTGAAATGCAGGGGACGAGGAAGAGGACGACGTGAGATATCCGACTTTTCGAGAATTTGTACGATGTGGTTTTTTTCAAGTTCTCCCAGGCTTTCAATGGTTGTACTGATGGTCTCTTTCCAAATTGG
>JBBQAT010000047.1:0-27010 GCA_038316625.1 Burkholderiales bacterium | reverse complement strand
CGCGCCGTAAGTGTCGCCGAGGCGGACGATCTCTTGCAGGAGGTGTTTCTCAAGGCCTTGCTGCACGGGAAGGCGTTCTGCAAGCTCGACAATCCGCGCGCCTGGCTGTTTCACGTGGCGCGCAACCTGCTGGTGGATCGTCTGCGGCTGACCAAGGAGCAGGTTCCTTTGCCCGACGATCTGGCGGCGGACTCTGCTCTTGAATTCCTGCCGGTTGACCTCCTGAGTCATTGCTTGCCGCGCGTGCTGACCGAGCTTTCGCCTGAAGACCGTGAGGCCATCCTGCTCTGCGACATGCAAGGCATGACGCAAAAGGATTACGCGCGGCAACTGGGGCTGTCGCTCCCGGCGGCCAAATCGCGGGTGCAGCGAGCACGTGCGCGCTTGCGCTCGCAATTGGCGGAAGCGTGCCAGGTGACGTTTGATGGAGAAGGCAAGGTGTGCTGTTTTGTCCCCCGACCTCCGCTGGAAGGCGCGTAGGTTGGCGGTCTTTGCGCTGCATGCTCTGAACGCCAATGTTCACGCGCATCTACGGATGTGCAGTCCGTAGAGCGCCTATCCATGCGCTCTTCAGAGGCTACACAACTCAGGTGCATCAGGCTATCGGCGGAAAATGGCGCAAAAAGGGCGGAAAAAACCGGGTTTTTCCCGCCCTTTTTTCGCCTGGAACCGGGACGAAAATCAGGGTGCGAGTTCGTACATCGCCGAGCCGTCGCCGTTGTCCTTGACCAGGCGGATTTGCGGGTGCTTGGGCAGGTACTTGGCGGCTGCACTGGCGGACATGAAGGTCATGCTGATGCCGGGAACCGGCTGGATGCGCCAGTTGCTGTCGGCCGACGGGTTGATGGTGCCGCTCGCGGTCAGATAGGCGATCAGGGCTTCACGATTTTCCTCGGGGGCGTCGATGATCACCTTGGCGGCGGTCAGTCCGGGGAAGTTACCGCCACCATAGGCGCGGTAGTTGTTGGTGACCACGACAAACTTGGCATCCAAGTTGACCGGTTCGCCCTTGTAGCGCAGGTTCTTCACCCGGCTGGCCGCCGCGTCGGCCAGCGTGCCGTTCTGAGCGTAGCGCGCTGCTTGCGTGACGTCGAGCTCGTAGCTGACGCCGTCGATGGTGTCGAAGTTATAGGCCGGGAAGGCGTCGTTGATCAGCGCTTGCTGGGCGGCTCCCTTGGGGTCGATGCGATTGAATTGCCCGGCCGACATCTCAATCCATTCCTTGACTTCCGCGCCGGTCAGCAGCATGGCCTTGAGCGTGTTGGGGTAGATGTACAGGTCGGCGACGTTCTTGATCGCCAGCGGGCCGGCGGCGATGTCGGTGTAGTACGACCAGCCTTGGCGACCACCGGACTTGAACGGCGCGGCAGCGGAGAGCACCGGGTACTTTTCGTAGTCCGTTCCCTGAATGCTGCGCTGGACATAGGCGATCTGAGCGTTGGAAACGATCTGCACCGACGGGTCGTCATTGACCAGGGCGAAATAACTGTAGATCGGGGCACTGCTTTCGGCCACCTTGCCGCGCACGTAGGCGAGCGTCTGGGCGTGCTCCTCGGCGATGGTCGCCTCGACCATCGGATCGGCGTCGACCAGCGGCTTTTTGGCGGTGCGGTCAAAGATCGGACGAATGCTTGACTGGCTGCTACGCACCGACCAGGCCCCCTGGCTGACGTCGAGTGTCAAATCCACGATCCCCAGGTGGTCGCCCCAGCGGCCCGGCATGACGGCGGCGATGCCGTTGATCGTGCCGCGCTCGACATCGGCCTTCGGGAATCCGGCAAAGGCTTTGCTCGGGTATTCGGCGTGTGCGTGGCCAAACAGGATGGCGTCGATGCCGGGCACCTCGGCAAGACGGGACACCGAGTTCTCGGCGTTCATGCCGACGTCGCCTTTTTCAAATCCGGAATGGGCAATGACCACGACCAGATTGGCCCCCTTGGCGCGCAGTTCGGGGACGTATTTTTTCGCCATCTCGACCATGTCGCGGGCGATCACCTTGCCTTCGAGGTTGGCACGATCCCATTGCATGATCTGCGGCGGAACGAAGCCGATCACGCCGACCTTGATCGGATAGGCTTGTCCCTGCGCATCCTTGAGCGTGCGCTCAAGCAACAGGTAGGGCGTGAACGCATGCTTTTCGTTCTTGCCCTTGTCGTCTTCGAACACGTTGCTGTTGATATAGGGGAAGCGGGCACCGCCAAGCGCCTGGCGCAAGAAGGGCAGACCAAAGTTGAATTCGTGATTGCCGATATTGCCGGCATCGTAGTTCAGCTGGTTCAGAATCTTGTACGCCGGGTGAATCTGGCCGGCCTTGAGCGGACTGACCTTGGCGACAAAATCGCCCATCGGGTTGCCCTGAAGCAGGTCGCCATTGTCGAACAACAGGCTGTTGGGCGCCTCGGAACGCGCCGCCTTGATCAGCGTGATGGCCTTGGAGAGGCCATACTGGTCGGTCGCCTTGTCCTGATAGTAGTCATAGTTCATCAGGTTCATATGAACGTCGGTCGTTTCCATGATGCGCAGGCGAACTTCTGTCGCGGAAACCATGCCGCTGAGTAAAGCAGAGGCAATGCCGCAGGCAATAAGGCGAATTCCAGAATTTCTCAATGGTGACTCCTCGGGACGTCGACCGGATCACGGTCCTTGGCTGTGTTGTAGCAATGCGGAGGTTGCCAAGCATCGCGCAAGCCCAATTGTAACGGCCCCAGGGTCACCGTACAAACCTGCGGATCGTCCGTCTTTAGGGCGTTTTGAGGTACTTTTTGAACTTGATCGGTCATGCGGTGCTTTTCTGCCTATGCACCAATTGCGGGCGGTTGATGGAAAATTGCACCACAGTTGTGCGCTTGGCCGTCGGGCGCAATGCCCTCCAGCGTGGTGGATCCTCGTGCCAGAAACGGATTGTTGAACGCATTTTCGTTTTTTTTGCGTTGTCCGCCCCAGTTTCCACCGGATAAATTGAACTCGTCGCGCGCAGGCGTGATCGGTGGCATGGTTCCTGCTGTCCGTTACCCCTTGCAGTGCATGAAGTTGGTCGTTCTCCGGTTGTTGGGCGAGCCGCTTTCTGCAAATTCGAATCAACCGATCAATCAAAAAGGGATTTTCTGATGAAAAAATTAGGCGTGCTGCTGTTTGCAGCGATGATGAGTCTGTCCGGTATGGCAAGCGCGAAGGACTGGAAGACGGTACGTTTTGGTACTGAATCGGGCTACGCTCCATTCGAGTACAAGGCACCGGACGGCAGCCTGGCTGGCTTCGATATCGATATTGGCAACGAGCTGTGCAAGCGGGCCAAAGTCAAGTGCGTCTGGGTCGAGAACGATTTCGACAGCATGATTCCGGCACTCAAGGCCAAGAAGTTCGACGGCATCCTGTCGTCACTGTCGATGACGGAACAGCGCATGAAAGAAATCGCGTTTACCGACAAGATCTATAACAGCCCGACGCAGATGATCGCCAAGGCCGGATCGCCTCTGCTGCCGACGGCTGAATCGCTCAAGGGCAAGCGCGTCGGTGTTCAGCAAGGGACCATGCAGGAAACCTACGCCAAGGCATTGTGGGCACCGAAGGGCGTTGAAGTCGTTTCCTACCAGAGTCAGGAACTCGTCTATCCCGACCTGATGTCCGGCCGTCTTGATGCCGGCTTCCAGGATACGGTCGCCGCCAGTGAAGGCTTCCTCAAGAAGCCCGAGGGCAAGGGCTTCGCGTTTGCCGGTCCAGAGGTTTTCGATGCCAAGTACTTCGGCACGGGCACCGGTATTGGCATGCGCAAGGAAGACAAAGATCTGAAAGCAATGCTTGACAAGGCGCTGGCCGAGATCATCAAGGACGGTACCTTCAAGAAGCTGGCCGCGAAATATTTCGATTTCGATATCTACGGCAAGTAAACCCTGCTTTTCCGCCGGTTCCCGGCCTGACAACCGGGAACCGGACCTCTCGATGTGCTGGTTAGCGCCAGCGCATAGTTGGTTTCAAGACGAAAGTGAACCATGTTTTTAGAAGGCTACGGCCTGCTGATTCTCAAGGGAACCTGGGTTACCGTGCAACAGGCCCTGCTGTCGCTGGTGGCCTCGTTCGTGATTGGCCTGATCGCCGCCGCTGGCCGCTTGTCGAAGAACCGGCTGGTTTCCGGCGTGGCGACGACCTACACCACGATCATCCGTGGCATTCCCGACCTGGTGCTGATGCTGCTGATCTTTTACAGCATGCAACTCTGGCTCAATTCTCTGACCGATTGGCTCGACTGGGAGCAGATCGACATCGAGCCGTTTACTGCGGGTGCGGCAACGCTTGGTTTCATCTACGGGGCCTACTATGCCGAGACCTTTCGCGGTGCCTTTCTCGCTGTTCCCAAGGGGCAGATCGAGGCTGCCGTCGCCTATGGCATGACCCCGTGGCAGGTCTTCGTGCGCGTTCTTTTTCCACAGATGATGCGTTTTGCTTTGCCCGGCATTGCCAACAACTGGCAGGTCACGCTCAAGGCCACGGCACTCGTCTCGATCATTGGCCTCGCGGACGTCATCAAGGCGACGCAATTGGCCGGCAAGGCGACCTACCACTTTTTCTATTTCACGCTGATCGCGGCCATCATCTATTTGTTGCTGACCACGGTGTCCAATTTCGTCCTGATGTGGCTTGAGAGGCGTTATTCGGTGGGCGTTCGCCACGGGGCGCTATGATCGAGATCCTCGAAACCTACTGGCGCGCGTTTCTGTGGACCGACGGCAATCGATTTTCCGGGCTGGCGGTAACCATGTGGTTGCTGATTGTTTCGGTCGGCATCGGCTTCGTTATTTCGATCCCGCTGGCGGTCGCGCGCGTCTCGCCCCGGCGTGCGATTTCCGGCCCGGTGTGGGTGTTTACGTACTTTTTTCGTGGCACGCCGCTTTATGTGCAGCTGCTCCTGATCTATTCGGGAATCTACGGGCTTGAGTCGGTACGCAGCGTCGATTTTCTCAACGCCTTTTTTCGTAGCGGCTTCAATTGCACGCTACTGGCGTTCACGCTCAATACCTGTGCTTATACGACCGAGATGTTTGCTGGCTCGATCAAGGCGACTTACTACGGCGAGATCGAGGCGGCGCGGGCGTACGGCATGAACACCTTTACGGTATACCGGCGCATCATCATCCCCGGCGCACTGCGACGCGCGCTGCCAGCGTACAGCAACGAAGTCATCCTGATGCTGCACGCCACGTCGCTGGCGTTTACGGCGACAGTTCCCGATATCCTGAAAGTGGCACGCGACGCCAACGCGGCGACCTACAAGTCCTTCCAGGCCTTTGGTATCGCTGCCTTGATGTATCTGGTGATCACCTTTGCGCTGATCGCGCTGTTCCGGCGGGCCGAGCAAAAGTGGATGGCTTACCTTCGCCCGACAACGGGCTGAGAGTCAACCGACCATGCTTGAACGTCACCATTCACTTCTCAGCCAGACCCTGGGTACCTCCCGGGAAGTCGTGAGCTATCACTTCGGCCAGTGCACGAGCGGGCGCAAGGTCTATATCCAGAGTTCGCTGCACGCCGACGAGTTACCCGGAATGCTCGTCAGCTGGTTCCTCAAGAGCAAGCTGCGCCAGCTTGAACAGGATGGCGCTCTCCCTGGCGAGATCGTTCTTGTGCCGCTGGCCAACCCGATCGGCCTCAATCAGCACGTGCAGGGCGGCCACCTCGGACGTTTTGAACTCGACAGCCGCGAAAACTTCAATCGCAACTATCCGGATCTGCGAGCGCTGATCGGCCAAGCGCTGCCCACGCCGCTCGGCGCGGATCGCGATGCCAATACCCTGGCCATTCGCCGGCTGATGCATGAAGTGCTGGATGGCCTGACGCCCGAGACGCAGTTGCAGGCGTTGCGCGTCACGCTGATGAAGCTCGCCTGTGATGCCGATATCGTGATCGATCTGCATTGCGACTGGGAGGCGGTGCTGCACCTCTATTCGGCCGATGCGCAATGGAGCGATGTCGAACCGCTGGCGCGCTACCTTGGCGCACAGGCGTCGCTGCTGGCCCCTGAATCCGGTGGCAATCCTTTTGACGAAGCGTGCAGTCAGACCTGGTACCGGCTTGCCGACGAATTTTCGGGGCAATTCCCGATTGCGAGGAACGGCTGCGTGGCGGTGACCGTCGAATTGCGCGGCCAAGGCGAGGTTAGTTATGCTCAGGCCGAAGCGGACGCCGACGCGATCATCGCCTTCCTGATTCACCAGCGACAAATCGCCGCACCCGTGCCGGTCTTGCCTGAACTGGTTTATCCTGCCACGCCGCTGGCCGGGGTCGAACCGATCAAGGCGACGGTGAGCGGGATCATTGTTTATCGTCGTGAGGCCGGCGACATCCTGCAGGCCGACGATATCGTCGCCGAAATTATTGATCCGCTGAGCGATACCGTAACGGCGCTGCGCACGACTCGGGGCGGGCGGCTGTTTGCCCGCCATGTCCAGCGTTTTGCGACGGCCGGCGACACCATCGCCAAGGTGGCGGGAAGCGAGTCTTTTCGTACCGGTAACCTGCTGACGGCGTGAGCCGACGAACTGAACTGTCCTTGATTTATTACTGGATGCATTGATGCCCCAAAACTACAAACTGGTCGTTCGCGACCTCCACAAACAGTACGGCGACCACGAAGTGCTCAAGGGCGTTTCGCTGCACGCCAAGGCCGGTGACGTGATCAGCATCATCGGCTCGTCAGGCTCGGGCAAGAGCACCTTTCTTCGTTGTATCAACTTCCTCGAACAGCCCAACGAAGGCTCGATCTACGTCAATGGGAAAGAGATCCGGCTGGTCAAGACCACGCACGATCAGCTCAAGGTGGCTGACCACAACGAACTGCAGCTCCTGCGTACCAAGTTTTCCATGGTCTTCCAGCACTTCAATCTATGGAGCCATATGACCGTTTTGCAGAACGTCACCGAAGCGCCGGTGCACGTGCTTGGCGTGTCGCGAGAGGAAGCGGAAGCGCGAGCGATCAAGTATCTGGAAAAAGTCGGGATCGACGAGCGGGCACGGGCCAAGTATCCGGTGCATCTCTCCGGCGGTCAGCAGCAGCGCGTTTCCATCGCCCGCGCGCTGGCCATGGAGCCGGAAGTCATGCTGTTCGACGAACCCACCTCAGCACTTGATCCTGAACTGGTGGGCGAAGTGCTGCGCATGATGCAGACGCTGGCTGAAGAGGGCCGAACGATGATCGTGGTTACCCACGAAATGAGCTTCGCCCGGGATGTCTCCAACCACGTGATTTTCCTGCATCAGGGGCGCATCGAGGAAGAAGGCCATCCGTCCGACGTGCTGGCGAATCCGAAAAGCGAACGCCTGCAGCAGTTTCTGGCCGGCTCGCTGAAATAGGTGTCGCCATTGGGCGCTGGCTTTGGCCGAGCGCGCCTCGAAGGTCAGCCGTTCACCACGCCGAGGACATGGTGGAGCAGCATTTCCAGCGCCCGTTCGTTCTCGACGCCGGTGGGTACGATCAGATCTGCCCAGCGTTTGCTCGGCTCGACGAACTCCAGATGCATGGGGCGGACGGATTCCAGATACTGCCGGATGACGCTGTCCAGCGTGCGTCCGCGCTCCAGCGTGTCGCGCTGAAGGCGCCGCAGGATGCGGATGTCCGCGTCCGTATCGACGAAGATCTTCACATCCAGCTGGTCCCGGAGTTCGGGCAGCGCGAAGAGCAGCAGGCCCTCCAGTACCACCACGCGACCCGGTAGCACGGGCTCGCTCCAGCCCACGCGATCATTGGTCGAGAAATCATAGACGGGCTTACGGATCGGCTGACTGCGCTTCAGTCCCGCCAAATGAGAAGCCATCAGCTCAAGGTCGAAGGCGTGAGGATGGTCCCAGTTGATGGGGCGCTCGCCGAAGCGTCCGCGAACCACCTCCAGCGGCGCGTAGTAGGCGTCCATGTCGAGCAGAAGCGTTTCGACCTGGGCCAGGCCCAGGCGCCGAATAAGCTCTTGAGCAAGGGAGGTCTTGCCACTCCCACTGCCGCCGACAATGCCGATGAGCAGCGCCTTCTCCGTCATAGGGCACCTCCGCTCGTGCGTGCCTTTAACCGGTACTCGGAAGAATGCCGGAGCACCCCAACTTGAACCCGCGCACTCGGCGACAGGAGGCTACATAAACGGAGGTCGATCATGGGTGTGCTGTGGGAAAGAAAAGTAGGAAAAGGGCGTGGGTCGAATTTTTCGAGGGAGGCAATGCAGGCGCTGCCATCCCTTGTGTCGGCCACATTGTAACTGTCAGGGCGAGCGGTATACATACAAATACAAGGTACGAAATGGCCGTCGACAGGGCATCTTCAAGGCATCCTCGTGTAGAACGCCATTTCATGCGGGTTGCAGGGCATCGTATCAGTCTCCGGTCAGCGCACGCGCACCGCTGCATCCTTTTTGACCTTCATTCGTCTACCCGTTCAAGAACATCCTGAATTAGTGAATGGAGCTGTCCCGTGTCTACGCCGTCTCAAGTAACTGCCTCACCCGTCCTTAAGCGCTGGCTGGTGGGCCTCCCGGTCGTGACCGCCGTCTGGGTTCTTGCCTACAGCTATCTGATGGAGTTTGCCAACGCTGTTATTGCTGTGCTGCAAGTAGGCCGCGATACCCGCTTCGGCGAGGCGGTACATTTCTTTTTCTACGACACGCCCAAGGTGCTGCTGCTCCTGACCGGTATCGTCTTCGTCATGGGCATCGTGCAGACCTTCTTTGCCCCGGAACGCACCCGCGCCTTGCTTTCCGGCCGACGAGTCGGCATCGGCAACGTGCTGGCGGCAACCCTAGGCATCGTTACCCCCTTCTGCTCCTGTTCGGCGGTACCACTGTTCATCGGTTTCCTCTCGGCCGGCGTACCGTTGGGCGTAACGTTTTCCTTCCTGATTTCAGCGCCAATGGTCAATGAAGTAGCACTGGTACTGCTTTTCGGCATGTTCGGCTGGAAGGTGGCGGCGTTGTATCTGGTGATGGGACTGCTGGTCGCCATCGTGGCCGGCTTCGTCATCGGCAAGCTCAAGATGGAGCGCTTTCTCGAAGACTGGGTGCAGAAAATCCAGGCCGGGCAGGTCAGTCCGCACGTCGGCGAGGCGATGAGCTGGGTCGAACGTTTCGAAGCAGGGCGGGATCACGTCAGGCAGATCGTCGGCAAGGTGTGGCCGTACATCCTGCTCGGCATCGGTCTCGGTGCGGCGATTCACGGCTATGTACCGGAGGATTTCATGGCGTCCTTCATGGGCAAGGATGTGTGGTGGTCCGTGCCCGCCGCCGTGCTGCTCGGCGTGCCGATGTACACCAACGCGGCCGGAATTATCCCCATTGTCGAGGCGCTGATCGGCAAGGGTGCTGCGCTCGGTACGGTGCTGGCTTTCATGATGGCCGTGATCGCACTGTCGGCACCGGAAATGATCATCCTGCGAAAGGCCTTGAAGCCGACACTGATCGCCACCTTTGCGGGTGTGGTTGCTACGGGAATATTGCTCGTTGGCTATGTGTTTAACGCGGTGTTGTAAACCGTGCTCGTTCCCCTTATCAAATTTTACGAAAGGAGTTGTCATGTTTAGTACCGTCAGTTTTATCGGATCGGGGCGTGTCGCCAGAATCATGCTGGGTGGCTGGAAACAGGCAAATGCGTTGCCACGGGCCATCCTTGTGTTCGATACCAACCCAGATGCTATTGCGGGATTGCAAGTCGATTTCCCGTCAGTGCAGGCGGCGGGTCTTGAAGAGGCGGCAAGGGCCGATCTCGTTTTCGGCGCGCTCCATCCGCCTGCCATGCCCGAGATGTTGGCCAGCATCGCCGGCCAACTGAAAGAGCAGGCCGTTTTTTGTTCTTTGGCACCCAAGCTAAAACTGTCCGTGCTCAAGGAGAAGCTTGGCGGTTTTGGTCGTCTGGCACGCATGAATCCAAATGCGCCAAGCATTATCGGTCGGGGCTTTAACCCGATTGCTTTTGCGGTCGACTTGCCGCAAGCCGCACGCGACCAACTGCTTGCGCTGTTACAGCCACTAGGGCAGTCCCCCCAGGTTGCTGAGCCTCTTCTTGAAAGCTACGCCGTAATCAGTGCCATGGGACCGACTTACTTTGCCTTCCAGTTTGCCGAAGTTGAGAACCTGGCGAAGTCTTTCGGACTCGACGCGGACGCTGCGCGCAAGGCAATGCATGCAATGCTCACGGGTACGGCGGATATGCTCTTTGCCAGTGATCTGCCAAGGACTCAGGCGCTGGATCTGGTTCCTGTTCGGCCGATGGCTGCGCATGAAGCGGAGATAGTTCAGATGTTGCAAACCCAATTGGGCGCAATCTTCGGCAAACTGACAAGCTGATATCGACGCGCATCATCGTATTGACCGCCTGCGTAGCCAATGCGGGTAAGGTTAAGGATGGTGCGGCATGCGACCACGTTCAACTTCGATGAGGAAACAGAAATGAAAAACATCAAAATTCTCGGCACAGGCTGTGCCAATTGCAAAAACACACTGGCGCTGGTTGAAGCCGTGGCACGTGAAAAGGGTGTGCAGATTGCGCTTGAGAAAGTCGAGGATCTGCCGTCGATCATGGGCTACGGTGTGATGTCTACACCGGGTGTCGTGATCGACGGAGCGGTTGTGCACGCCGGTGGCGTACCGGCGAGAAGCAAGGTTGAAAGCTGGTTCTGAACCCGTGGCTGCATCCATCACGGCCAGGTTGATGGCCGTGATGCTGGACCGGTAAATCGGGATCAGGGCGTAGACGATCTGTCGTCAGTATCCTGAACGCCCAGTTTTTTCATCTTCTGCCAAAGATTCTTGCGACTGATTTTCAGGCTCGCGGCGGTGTCGCCGATCCGGCCGTTATTGGCACGCAAGGCTTCTTCGATGTATTTCTTCTCGCAACTTTGCAGAAAATCGTTGAGCGAGCTGGCCGATTGCAGTTGCTCAGCGGGCGGAAGCGAGTAGGTACTGCCAAACAGCATCTCGGTGGTAATTACGGCGTCGCGCGAGAGGATGCAGGCGCGCTCAAGGCAGTGCTTGAGTTCGCGAATATTTCCCGGCCAGGGATAATCGAGCAGTGCTTTCTCTGCGGCACGATGCAGTGTGCGCTGGTCCGAATTTTCGCTGGCCCAGGTGCCGAGCAGGCGTTGGGTCAGCCACAGGATGTCATCCTTGCGCTCGCGCAGGGGCGGGATGTGCAGATGAATGACATGAATGCGGTAGTACAGGTCTTCGCGGAAACGGCCGGCTTCGACCATCTGCTTGAGATCCTGGTGCGTCGCGCAGACCAGCCGGATGGCGACTGAAACCGTCGTCTCGGAACCGACGCGGACGATGCAGCGCTCCTGGATCGCGCGCAGCAGTTTGACTTGCATCACCGGCGACATTTCGCCGATCTCGTCGAGAAAGAGCGTGCCGCCGTCGGCCTGTTCAAAAACGCCTTTCTTGTCGCGGATCGCGCCGGTGAAGGCGCCCTTCACGTAACCGAACAATTCGGCCTCAAGCAAGGTTTCCGTGAGTGCGCCGCAGTTGACGGCAACAAACGGCTTGCTGCTATTTGGGTCACCAAGTCGGTGCAGCGCATGCGCAACTTCCTCCTTGCCCACACCCGATTCACCAGTGATCAGCACCGAACCAGCGTTGTCAGCGAGTCGTGGCAGCATGGCCTCGATCGAGCGCATGACGCTGGAGATACCCAGTGTGTTATTGCCGGCCGACGGCGGCCTTGCGCGGGAACACAGATCGCGTACCGTTTGCAGCAGGGCGTGTATGTCGAGTGGTTTGGTCAGGTAGTCGTGGGCACCCAGTTTGAGCAGGCGCACCGCGCGATCGACGGCGGCATAACCGGTGACGAAGATAAAGGGTGGCAGCGTCGTTTCACCCGCTTTCAATTGAACGAACAGGTCTTCGCCATTGATGTCGGGCAACTGGATGTCGCAGATCACCACGTCGTATGGCTTGCGACCAATCGCCTGCAGCGCGGCCCGGCCGGTCTTGTGCCAGTCGCAGGCGAAGCCCTCGATAGTAAAGCGATCAAGTAGCGCCTCGCCCATGATGGCGTCGTCTTCGATCAGGCAAATACGGTAAGGCAAAGGGGAGTTCACGTTGCGACCTCCGCCGGAATATCCACAGTGAAAACCATTTCCCCACCTTCTTTTGATGCGGTGATATTGCCGCCGAGTTGATTCACGATCTGGTAGGTGACCCACAGACCGAGCCCATGCCCGCCATGGCTCAGGGTAAAGAATGGTTCGAACAGGTGGGCGATCTGCTCGTCCTCGGGAAGTTTGCCGCTGTTCGTTATCCGAAGGTGCAGGAAACCTCCACGGATTTCGATCGTACAAGCAACGCACCCCTCCTGCAGCGATGCTTCCACAGCGTTAAGCAGAAGGTTGATCAGGATCTGGCGTATCAGGGTTGCCGGCAAGCGAACATCGGTACTGAGCGCATTCTTCAGGTCGAAACGCAGGGCTTTCTTGTGCGCTTGCGGCATGACCAGCGTCATGACATCGTCGATATCCTGCGCGCCCAGGTTGCGACTCTTCAAGCGCGCCTCAACCAGCAAGGCCCCCACCGTATCCTTGATCTGTAATAGGCCACGCTCGATCAGATCAATTGTCTTCTTCGTCTGCGGATCGAGTTCGGCATGGTATTTCAGGGTATCAATTGCGGTCAGCATGCCACCCAGCGGATTGTTGATCTCGTGAGCCATGCTGGCGGCCAGTTGCCCCAGCGCCGCCAGGCGTTCGGACTGGACGATCTGCTTTTCCATATCCTCCTTTGTTCTCAGTTCGACCAGCATCTGGTTATAGACGGTGAACAAGCGGCCCAATTCGTCGCCGTAGTTATAAAGCTCAGGGTCGATATTGGCCGGCAAACGCTTACCGATCTCGCCCATGCGCTCTGTCAACTGAGTCAGCGGTAGCGCCATGCGCCGCCCCCAGTACCAGTTGACCGGAAGCAGAAGGGCCAGCACCAGCAGGCCGGCAAGCAGGCCGTACCAGGCAATCGCGTAAAAACGCGGCAGGAAGAAATTCTTGTCGACGACGATAATCAGGGTGCCAAACCGCACCTGGTCATCGACAATCGGCGTCAGCACATACAGATAGTTCGACCCGGGCAGGTCGATGGTCTGGGCGTCACTTTTCCCCGATGCGGGAATTCGGTCGGCCAACAGGCCGTAGTCCGGCCCGAGGCTGCGCAGCGGAGCAAGGACCGGTGCCGTTCTGGGGTGGGATGAGACAAATACGTTCAACGCGTTGTCGACCAGCAGCAGGGTTTCAGCCTTGACCGAGCCGCTGTCCGGTGCCTGGCGAGTCGGCGCTCTAAGCGTCTCGAAGGCGTGCCAGACATCTTCGTGCAGCATTTCCTGAAGCAGGCTGGGGGCGAGAGCGCGACCGAGGATTTCCGTGTTGACCCGCAGGTCGTCCTTGAGTGCCGCATAGGCGGCGACCATCAGTGTTGCCGATACGCCCAGAGCGGTCACGACAATCAGCAGCCCGCCCAGTAGCGGGAGCTTTACACGAAAACTGAGATCAAACAGCTTCATGGCGTCTCAAACGAACGCTGTAGCTTGGCCACTTTGTCGTACAGCTTGGTATCGCCCGGAATGAAGCCGTCGACATTGAGCCGTTTGAGAAGTGCGATACCGTCCTGATCCCGGGACATGTCAATCAGGACGCTGCGCATCGTCGTAATGTCCTGTTTGCTGACGGACGTGTTGACCACGATGGGAGGGAAGCCGTATTCCTCCGATTTGGCAACAATTCGCGTCTGGTTCGTCAGCTCCGGGTGGATGACTGAAAGCGTTTCCCAGACAAAACTGTCAATCGATCCGCCGTCGGCCAGCCCCTCGGTGACCGCGACGATAACTTTGCGATGCGACCAGGTGAAGAAGGTCTTACGGAAAAACTTGTTTTCGTCCTTTCCGGATTGACGCAAATATGATCGGGGAACCAGATAGCCCGTGTTCGAGTACGAATCGGCGTAGGCGAAAACCTTGCCTTCCAGATCCAGCAGTGATGTGGTGTTTTTGTCGGCCACCGGCACGATGAAATAGGCGCAGTATTACGGCCTGCCGCGATACAGCGGAGTTGCCAGCAAACTCGCGTAATGCCGTCGATTCAGATAAACATAAGGCAGCGTGGACACCCAGGCGAAATCAAGCTTCTTCTGCGAAATCAGGTCGATGGTCTCGCGGTAGCTGTCGCGCGAAACAAACTCCACTTTTCGCTCCAGCTTGCGTTCAAGGTAGATCCGCCAGTCGTCCAGCACGCCATATTGATCATGAACGATGGCCGGCGTGACGCCGAAGCGGATTGGCGGGCCGGCCGGTTCGGCGCTTCGTGTCCAGGTCGGGAAAAGAAACAGTAATGCAGTACACAAGACGGCCGAGATTGCACTTCGCCAGTGTGACGGATGACTTTGGCGAGAAATGTTACTGGACGGTAACCAGATTCGACTCATTGCTGTCCTTTGTTTCCAAACGGTAACATTTCAGGGTCCACGTTACCGACTGGAAAGCGTTGTCGTTCAGCGAACCGGGTGCTTGGCAAACCCCAAACCTCCATTTGGCCGGATTGAACCTTGGTTATCACGAAAAACGTCGGGTTTCAAAGCTCGTCCATTGCTGGCGAGTTCGCAAGTTTCATGCCCCGTTATCCCCTTCGTAGCGTCGCAGGGCGTTGCAAAACCTGGCAAGCCCCCCATTTTCTCAAAACGATGTGGTGCCGGCACTCGCAGTGCTTTCTCGCTGTGGTGTACGCCTGCAACAATAAGTCTGCATGCCGGCGGTGGGCAAGCCTTTTGTTACCTTTCGGTAACAAAAGGAGAGCGAATTCTAAGCTTGCTTGCCGAATAGACCCTTTTCCTGGGTGTTTGCGCGTGCTTCGGGTCAAGGCAAGGGGCCGAAACGTGCCCGGTCGCCGCCTACCCTACGGCCAATGACCGCCAATACGGACCGTCGTACCCAATCCCATCGCATTGAATTTTATGGTGAATCAAGATTCTTGGAACGCCCTGATCTTTTCATAATCCAAAGCACGGGAGCGTTGGACAGAGCTTGATTAATCGTTCGTTGGCATCAACCGGTCTAGGTGGCATGTTAATTGCGGAACAAGCGCAGGATTTGAAAATCCAGAACGGGGGATTTAATGCGGTCGTTTGTCCGTACATTGTTTGTCGCTGCCACGCTGCTGCTGGTCATTGCTGCCGGTTCGCTGCCGGCCCATGCCCAGGAAAAGACCAGCGCGCTGATGACGCCGGAACTGCTTGAGAAGGTCCGCAAATCCAACAACGAGTGTTTCGCCTGCCACACCGAGGAAGGCGTGAAGAATCCGCCGAAAACGGAAGCGGACATGGATCTCGTGAAGCTGCGTACCCTGGTTCACGACCCGAAGATTTTCAACGGCTCCAATCATGGACTGATGGAGTGCAAGCAGTGCCACGGAACGGGGTACAGCGCATTCCCGCACGACGTCGATGCCAAGAAGAACCTGAGTTCCTGCGACGAGTGCCATGCCGCCAAGGTGATGCGGATCGAGCAGCAGTTCGATGCCTCGGTGCATGCCAAGAACCTCAAGGAAAAGTTCACCTGCACGACTTGCCACAGCCCGCACATCGATCTGATCGCTTCAAAGTTGATTGATCCGCACAAGATCGTTGCCCAGGACAACGGCCACTGCCTGGCTTGTCACGATTCCGATCTGGAGTTTGCCAAATTCGCGCCGGATGACGAGAAGACATCGCTCAAGAAGAAACGGCCGGATATCGACACGATCCACGAGTGGCTGCCCAATACCCGCCTGCACTGGAAGGCCGTGCGCTGCGTCGAATGCCACACGCCGCCGACCAAGACCTTGTCGCACGAGATCGTGAACAAGGAAAAGGCCGAGAAGAATTGCCTGAGCTGCCATAGCGCCAACAGTTCGCTGAAGACCCGGCTGTATCGCCATCTGGTCAAGGAGGAACAGCAGAAACTGGGCTTTGCCAACAGCGTCATCCTTGCCAACTCCTACGTTCTTGGTGCAACCCGCCATCCCGTGCTCGACACGCTGCTGATGATCGCCTTCGGCGCCATGGTCCTGGGCCTGCTGGCTCACGGACTCGGCCGGATCATTTCTCGCCTCATTCGCCGGAGAAAGAACAATGGCTAATCGCGAATACCTGATCTCTCCGTGGATACGCATCTGGCACTGGACCAACGCGCTATTGATTATCACCTTGGGCGTGACTGGCATCAGCCTGCACTTTGCTGATCCGAACCTGACCCTGGTCGAGTTCTCGCTGGCCGTCCGGATTCACAACATCGCCGGCGTCACGCTGATCGTCGCCTATCTCTTCTTCGTCATCGCCAACATCGTCAGCGGCAACTGGTGGCAATTCGTCCCCAAACCACCCGGTATCCTGAAGCGCCTGATTGCGCAGGGCAACTGGTACGCCTTCGGGATCTTCCGGGGCGATCCGTCGCCCCATGAGCCGACGAAGGAAGAGCACTTCAACGTACTGCAAGCGGTGACCTACTGGAACGTGATGTACCTGTTGATGCCCGTCGTGGTGATTACCGGCTTGATTTACCTCTACCCCGAGTTCGCCCCCGACAAGCTGTTCGGCTTCGACGGGCTGTTGCCGATCGCCATGCTGCACTACCTGTCGGCGGCGGCCATCTTGTTGTTCATGTTGTCTCACATCTACCTGGGCACTACCGGCAAGACCGTCGGCCAGATGTTCAAGATGATGTTTACCGGCTGGCACGAGCACTAGGGGAAAGTTGAAAACTCGTTCCGGATTTATTGTTTGTTGAACCAAGGAGGAAAAAATGAACTTTCTGAAAAGCTCTATTACCCTGGCCGTATTGGCCACGCTAGCCAGTACCAGTGCTTTTGCACAGGACAAGGAAAAACCCAAGGCCTTCAAACCGGTCCCGGTTATTGCCGTGATGGCGGCGACCGCACCCAAGCTCGACGGCGTTGCCGATGACGCCGTCTGGAAAAATGCCCCCGTAGTGAACCTCAAGGCCGTCAAGGGCGCGAATTTCAAGGACAACAAGGGCGAAACGCAAGGCACCCTGCAAGTTGCTTACACGGCGGACATGATCTATGTGCTGGTGACCTACGATGATCCGAGTCTGTCAGTGCAGCGCAGCCCCTTCGTCAAGAAGGCTGACGGTACCTGGGAAAAAATGAAGGACCCTGAGGACAAAGGCGGAGATAACAACAAGGTTTACGAAGACAAGATGGCCATGATCTGGAATATCGATGGCAAAATCTTTGGCTTCAACGAGCGTTTCTCGTGCCAGGCGGCGTGTCATGCCGGCGAACCGGGCAAGCCCTACGGTAACAAGTACACCGGCGATGACGAAGAACTTGGCGACATCTGGCACCTGAAGTACGTGCGGACCGGAGCGATTGGTCAGGTTGATGACCAGTGGCTCGACAATACCCCGTTTGATCCTGCCAAGTCGCCGGAAGCTGGACGCAAGTCCGATCCGAAGACTGGAGGCGGATACGACGACATCAAACTGGTTAACGGCAAGCCCGAATTCATGAGCAAGGACGGCAAATCGGCCAACAATGGCGGTACCTACTGGCTGAAAGCCGAAGATAAAGTGGCGTTTGACGATTCCAAGTTCAAGGCTGGCGATGAAGTGGCATCCATCATGATCGCTCCATTCACCGGTGATCGCGGTGACATTACGACGGGTGCCAAATGGGCCAACGGCAAGTGGACGATTGAAATCGCCCGCAAACTGGTGACCGGCTCGAAGTTCGACGTGAATTTCAGCGATCTGGGCAAGACCTACGGCTTCGGCATGGCGTTCTTCGACAACGCTCAGGTTCGTCACGCCTTTGTTCAGGAACCGCTGATCCTGCAATTCAAGAAGTAAATCTTCTTACTCACTGACAGGCCTGACCGGTAACAACCGGTCAGGCCTGTTTTCTATGGTGCGCTCCGTAAAAACACGGATTCCCTCGCGCATGGTGATGGGATAGAATGCGCCGCATCTGAACCGGGCATAAAGTCCGATTCCTCCCCGAGAGATTCGGGGTGCCGCATGATTTTCCCCTAAAGCACCACGAATACGGACTCATCTTCACGTGCAAGCTTCTGAAAACTCCGACATTGTCTGTCAACGAATCCGGCTCAGCGGAGTCGTTCAGGGGGTTGGATTCCGCCCTCTCGTCTGGCGGCTGGCCAATGAACTCAAACTCACGGGCTGGGTGCGCAATGATGCCCAGGGCGTTGAAATCGAAGTCTGCGGCCACCACGACAACGTAGATCATCTGATTCAACGTCTGCACAAAGACGCTCCACCGTCCGCGCGCATCGATGCGATTACCTCGCGCTATACCGGTTCGGTCTCTGTTTCCGAGGAATTTTTCATTCTCGATAGCCGTGGAGGGCGTGCCGCGACGATGATCGGGCAGGATACGGTCATTTGCCGTGATTGCCTGAATGAGATGTTTGACCCGAACGGCCGTCGCTGGCGCTATGCCTTTACCAACTGCGCACACTGCGGACCGCGCTATACGATCAGTCGTGGCTTGCCTTTTGACCGTGAGCGCACTAGCCTCAAGCCGTTTGCCATGTGCAACAAGTGCCAGTCCGAGTACCGGCGACCGGAAGATCGCCGACTGCATGCCGAAGGCAATTGCTGCCCCAAATGCGGGCCGCAACTTTCCTTGCTCGATGCCAGCGGCGAGGCGATTCCCGGTGATGCCATTGCCAACGCCTACGGATTGCTCAAGGAGGGGAAAATTGTCGCGATCAAGGGACCGGGCGGTTTTCATCTGGTCTGCGATGCACGCAATGCAGCCGCTGTCGCACTGATGCGGGAGCGCAAGCGTCGCCATTTCAAGCCATTCCCCATCATGTT
Source organism: Burkholderiales bacterium (assembly GCA_038316625.1). Taxonomy (GTDB): domain Bacteria; phylum Pseudomonadota; class Gammaproteobacteria; order Burkholderiales; family Rhodocyclaceae; genus Propionivibrio. Next base: position 8,179 of record JBBQAT010000047.1, on the reverse strand, counting down.
TGCCAACGCGCTTTCGTCCACGAGTTACGTGCAAGTCAGTGTCGGCGAACCCGGCCTGCTGAATCTGCCAGAGCGGCCGATCATCCTGCTGAAAAAACGCAGCCGCTGTGATCTCGCCATGCCGGATGTTGCGCCGGGGCTCCCTTGGCTAGGTGTTTTGCTGCCGATTTCGCCCACCTACTACCTGCTTTTCCATGAAGCGGCCGGACGACCGGAGGGGGCTGACTGGATCGACCAGGCACAAGAATTTTCCTTGCTCATGAGTAGTGGCAATCCGAGTCGGGAGCCGCCTGCGATCAACAATGACGAGGCCGTTGAGCGCCTGGCTGGAATTGCAGATGCCTATCTCGTGAACAATCGTGAGATCGTTACGCCATGTGACGACAGCATCGCGTTTTCCGGTTTTGGCGGCCTGCAGTTGATTCGCCGTGCCCGAGGTTACTCTCCGCGCGCAGTCAAACTTCTGCATTCGGGCCCGCCGATTCTGGCTGTTGGCGGACCCGTGAGAAATACCGTGTGTATCACTCGCGGCAACGAAGCGTTTGTTTCCCAGCATATTGGCGAACTTAGTAATCCCGCCACCTGCGTTTCCTTTGAGCAAACCGTCGCGCACTTGCTCAAGATGCTCGATACGTCGCCGGCACTTGTTGCGCATGATCTGCACCGGGAGACGCATGCGTCACGGTTTGCGCTCGAGTTTGCCCACCTGCGCGGCTTGCCCTTGCTCGGTGTGCAGCATCACCACGCACACGTGGCCGCAGTTCTGGCTGAGCATCACGTGAAGGGTCCGGTGGTTTCCCTGGCGCTCGATGGGGGTGAAACGGGGCTTGACGGAACGCACTGGGGCGGCGAATTGCTACGCGTGGATGGTGCCCGCTTCGAGCGCCTTGGGCATCTCGTGCCGATCAAGCTCGTCGGCGATGACTCCGAGTCGCGGATTCCCTGGCACCTCGCGGCCGGCGTACTTCATGCGCTCGGTCGTGGCGATGAGATTGTGGAACGTTTCGCTGATCAGCCGCAGGCCGCATTGGTGGCGCAGCAGCTGACTTCAGAAAATTGCCAGATCACCTCAAGTCTGGGGCGTTTGTTTGATGCGGTGGCCTCGATCCTGGGTATCAAGCATGTTTCCGCGTTCAATGGGCAAGCGACCTTGATGCTGGAAGGCTTGGCTGAACGGTTCGGCGAGGTCGCGCCTCTGGACCAGGGCTGGACCATCAAGGATGGACGTCTGGATCTGATGCCATTGCTCGCGGAACTGGCTGACGAAAAGAACGCCGGACGCGGTTCGGCAATTTTCCACGCGACCTTGGCCGAAGCGCTGGCGGACTGGCTGTGTTCCGCCGGGCCGGATGGCGGAACCGTTGCGGCAGGCGGCAGCTGCATGCAAAACCAGGTTCTGGCGCGTGGACTGCGTTCCCGGCTAGGTGATCGTGGCCTGCATCTGATCGAAGCCCGCCGCATTCCGCCCAACGACGGTGGTCTGTCGCTGGGTCAGGCCTGGGTCGCGCAGCAGTATTTGCAGGGGTAATCGACGCCACCCCTGGACGCCGCATGAATAGGCGATCTACAAAACATATGCCCGGAGAGGCGCTTGAATAGGGCGTCTCCGGGCATCGTCTTTTGAGATAACCGTATTTGTTGGCGTTCCCGCCTGCTCGACCAGATCAGCCAGCGGAAATGCTGCGGGACTTGGCTCCAAGGTATCCGCCATGGTGCCGCTTCGAGTATTCGACGACGTTGAAGCCGATCTTTTCCATCAGCGATACGACCAGCGCGTCGCCGATGACGGTCATGACGGTGGTCGACGTCGTCGGGGTCAGACCGAGCGCGCATACTTCGGGCGGAGCGCCGGTCGAAATCGTGCATTGGGCCTTTTGCGCCAGCGGGCTATCGGGCTGGCTGGTGATCACGATGACCGGAATTTCAGGGTAGAGGTTGTTCTTGAGCTCGATCAGTTCGACAATTTCGCGCGTCTTCCCGGAATTCGAGATGACGAGTAGCGCGTCATTTTTCTGGAGAATGCCGAGATCGCCGTGCTGTGCCTCGCTCGGGTGCAGGTAGGCAGCGGGCGTGCCGGTTGAGCTGAAGGTCGTGGCGATGTTGTGCGCGATCTGGCCGGCCTTGCCCATGCCGCTGGTGACCAGCTTGCCGCTCTTGACATGAACCTGCTGGTGGATGATTTCAACGGCCTGCTCCAGGCTTGAAGTAATCGGGATATTCCGGATGGCAGCGGCTTCAATTTCGAATATCTCTTTAATGCGTTCAAGCATGGATGCCTCGGGGGTATTGGAAGAAAGGGCAAAAATAGTATACGGCTGCCGTCGGTAATGCAAATCGACGGCAGCCGTAATAGAAGATCGCTCTTTGCTGAACCTGGTCAGTTCGTCTTCTGAGCGGAATTGGCCAGCAGGAAACTTTCGGCCGCAACACTCCACAGTCCCTTGTTTTCGTCGCAGAGGCGGGCCAACTGCTTGAACATTGGGTTGGTTTCGCCGAGCTTTGCGAAGTCCGCAATCGGCGTCAAAGGCAGGTCGATATGTGTGTAGATCAGCTTCTTGCCGCCAGCGATATCCGGCAGGTGATTCGTTGCCTCGGCGACGGCGTTCAAGCCGCCGATGTGGGTGACCAGACCCGCCGGATCAAGTCCCTTGCTCATCAGATCAAGCGCTTCGACCATGTCGTCGGTGTTGCCACCGCTGGTTCCAGCGACGTGGGTATAGCCATAGTGAACGTTGTAGAAGTTGAACGAGGCGCTGAATTTCGGATCGCTGGGACCGGCGAAAAAGTTCAGGCAGCCATCGAATGCAAGGATGGCATCCGCCTGTTCGACGACCGCTTTTACCGGGGCAAAAACGAACACGTCATTGAAGCCTTCGCCACCGGCAACGGTCTTGAGTTCCTCAACCGGGTCAGCCATGGCCGAGGTGTTGACGTAGCGCAGGTCGATGCCTCTGGCCGCCGCAAATTCCGGGGAGTACAGCGTAGCCGCGCGATCCAGACGGGTTTGATCGACGTCGGTGACCACGAGCAACGCAGGACGACGGTCCTCACGGCGCAACACGTAATTGATGGCGGCCAGCCCCATCGGGCCGACGCCGGCGAGAATGGCCATCCTGCCACCGTCGACGATGTCCATCTTGTGCACGTAACTGCCCGGCGTCAGGTGATAGTTGGCATGAATGGCACCGATAACGCATGACAGCGGCTCGGCCAGTGCCGCCGGATAGAAGCCTTCGCCGGTGTAGGGCAGCAGGCAATTCTGCGCCATGACCTCGCTGGGGATAATCACGTAGGTCGCATCGCCACCGATGTTCTGATAGCTGTACCCCGGCGCACTGAGGATGCCGACCGGACCATCAGCGTAATTGAGCGCCGGCTGGATCGAGAACTTGTCGCCGACCTTGAACTTCGATGCCCATTTGGCACCTACTTCGACCAGTTCGCCGCAAAATTCGTGGCCGATGATGATCGGGTGATCGGCGACATCATCCGGAATGCGCTTGTGATCGGTCGCCTGCGACGAAGCCTTGTAGGACGACATGCACAGGCTGTCGGCAACCACCTTGGCCAGAATCTCGTCATCCTTGATCGGTGGCAGTTCGAAGGATTCGAGACGGAGATCCTTTTTTCCGTAGAGTCGGACGGCAGTAGTTTTCATCTTGATTGCAACCTTGAATGACGTGCTAGTTAATCATGACCTGACCGCCCGTGATGGGCAGTGCCTGGCCGGTTTCGCCGCATTGATCCATCAGGTAGAGAACACCCTTGGTGACATCTTCCGGCGAGCATCCCTTCTTCATCGGCACTTGCGCCAGATAGAAGGCTTTTACATCGTCAATCGTCTTTGCCCCCGGCACTTTGCCAGCGTTCAGATACTGGACGAACAGGCCGTTCGTCGGGTCGCTCCACAGCGGGCCTTCATAGAAATTGCCCGGGCAGATCGAATTGACCTTGATGCGAAACGGTGCCAGTTCAAGAGCGAACGATTGCGTCAGACCGACACCGCCGAACTTGCCGCCGGCGTAGGCAAAGTTCGCCTTGCTGCCGCGTAGGCCGGACTTGGAGTTGATCTGGATGATGTCGGCAAAGTAGTCAGGTGCGAAACGTGTTTGCAACTTCATCACCGGGCTGACGACCTTGGTGCAATAGAAATAGGCGCTGTAGTTGATCTTGGTGACGAAATCGAAGTTCTCGATGCTCATGTCGTCCAGTCCGCCCGCGCGTAGAACGCCGGCGTTGCTGACGAAGCCGTCGATGGCGCCGAATTCGCAAACCGTCCGGTGCACCATCTGTTCCAGGCTGGCGATATCGCTGACGTTCGTCTTGGCGAAGATGACGCGATTGCTCTTGGCCAGCGCATTGAGCCGTTTTTCGGTTTCCTGGCCGACCGCTTCGTTCATGTCGGCGATAACGATGTTGGCACCTTCCTGCACCAGGCAGCGCGCGATACCTTCGCCAAAACCCTGTGCGGCACCAGTAACGATGATCGTCCGGTTTTCGGCACGGCCGCGTGCGCCACCGGCCGCAACGGCGCGGCGATAGTTTTCCACTTCCCAGTTGTCGATGAAGTCGACTTGCGCCTGCGTCATCGGATGTTCGCCGCCGAAGGAATCGGCCAGGTAGGCGATCTTCATCGCATCCTCGAAAACATCCAGAATGGTGTCGCACTGTGCGGCGTTGTCGCCCACGGCAACGAGGCCAATCCCCTTGATTACGATGACCTTGGGTAGATAACCATACTCATCGAGGAAGGCCGGAATCTCCTTTGCCGCATAGGCCAGAAGGTTTTCCGGGTCAGTGTCGTTGAAAAACACAACATTCGACTTGCAGTAGACAATCGCATCCGGCGTGAATGGTCGGGCGATCTTGGCCTGGTTCTTTTCGCTCGCAGAGAAATGCTCGATCAGCGCGTTCGTGCGAACCTTCAGCGTTTTCAATCCGGAGGCGGACAGGATCATGCGCAGGCCGGGAATCGTTAGCTCGATATTTGACGAGGTCGCGCGCGTTTCGTTGGGCAAAGGGTTTGTGATTGCACGCTCGAGAGTTTCGAGGGTCGCCGTATAGAGGGTCTTGATTTCATCAATCGAATCGGCAGCGACAAAGATTCCGTGATTCTGCAACCAGATTATCGCCGGTTCCTCACCAAACGATTTGCGGTGTGCCGCGATGGAATCCTCGACCACCTTGAACAGCACGTAGCCCGGATCGGTATAAGGAATGTAGAGCGCCTTTTCACCAAACAGCCGGCGCAAGTCGCTTTCCGCGTAGTTCGAGCACATCAGGCCATTGACCAGGGTCGGATGCAGATGCACGACATAGCTGAAATCGATGGCGTTGTGCATCGACGTTTCGACCGACGGCCGCTTGCCCTTGCTGATGCAGGCGTTCGCCAGATCGTTCTTGACCTGTTCTTCACGTTCGGTGCTGTCCGCGCTGTAAGTCCGCTGCGAGAGAACGCTCAGCTTTTCCCGATCAAGGACGGCGAATCCATCTTCGGTGATCGTCGCCAGCGACGAGCCGCTGGCCTTGACCCACAGCTTTTCCTTGTTCTTGAAAGACGTGTTACCGCCGCCGGCGATGACAAAGCGGCTATCGACGCCGTAGTAGCGGGAAATCTCGATCAGTTTTTCGATTTCGTTCATGGGGATGAGTAAGGCCTGATAGGAATGATGGCGCTGTCTTTGCCGTCAGTTTTTGACAGCATTCTTCAACGCGTAGTTTTTGTAATATTCGATGCGCTCGTCTAGCGATGGCATCCGTCGCATCGTCGCGGCCGAGAACATGCCTTGCGCCAGGTCCTGCGTGGCGCTGAGTTCGTGACCGATCAGCGCCCACGCGGCATCGACCAGATTGTCGAATTCCGGGTTGCGCATGGCTTCGCAGATGAATTTCTGGCGCGGCTGGTTAATGTCTTCGCCGCTGATCTGGAACATTTCGTTGTCGACGCACAGCGCGCGCAGGCGGTCCAGTTGCTTCTTGCTGTTGCGGGCAGCCATGTAGGTCACGGCCTTGAAGCCGAGTTCCTTGATGGTCGTGAACACATCGTCGAGAAAGTCGTCTTCGAACTTCTGCGTTTTCTTGTCGCCAGTGACGGAATCACCAACATCGCCGAGATAGGCGTAGGCGAGAACGATCCCGTGCTTGACGCAAAAATCGGCAACCTCATGAATCGGTGGTGCCTCGGCCGTCGCCGGGATATAGAACTGCTCGACCATCTGTGCTTTCAGCACATTGAGCAAGTCGTAGTCGTAGAAGTCGTTGGTTTCGCTGAGCAGGAATTCACGAACCGGGCCCTTGACTTGAATGCTCAGCTTTTCCTGCAGGAAATTGACTACCGCTTCGCCACGGCCAAAACGCTGCGTCAGTTTCTTCGCCACGGCAAAGAGCAAGTGGCGTTCGGTGATGCTGCCGGCTTCCTGCACCATCGAGATTGGCAACACGTCGCGGTCATAGTCGACAGCAAGCTCGGGATCTTCAAGGATGGCATTGATCCGTACGAGCATCGCGCGATTACGAATGCCGCGTTCGACGCAGATCGGTTCAAAAAACTTCTGTACGTCGGCAATTGCCGTATGCGGAATCCCGTGCATGGCCACGTAGGTTACCGTGGCCTGATCCGGGTTGTTGACTCGCTTGTCGTCGAGGAGCGTTCCGGCAAAGCTCGCGCGCAGTTCGGCTCCGACGGTCGTGGCGATGCCAAGGATCTTGCCCGCTTCGATGAACTCGTCAGCGCCGCTGATCGAATCGTGATCCATGATGCCGGTGGTCATCAGGCCGGCGTCCCAGGAACGGTACACGGCCTTGGCAGGCGAATAGGGTGAGAAAGAATAAAAGGTGTGGATGTGGTTATTTACATCCTTGCCACGAACCGGCTGCGGAATTTCGCCGCTGTCGATCAGTTTCCGGATGGCGGCCAAGGCCTCCAGACGCTGCTGCTTCGTTGAGGCATTCAGCTGCTCAATCAAAGAACTTAGCTGTTCTTTGCCCATCGTTCATCTCCTGATTATTCGTGCGAGTTCAACCACCCAACCACCCAACCACCCAACCGCCGTTCGCGGAGAGCCTGTCGAACCGCACCCTCTGGCGCGTGGGGCCTTCGACAGGCTCAGGCCGAACGGTGCTTTACACCCCCAACTTAGCTCTCCGCATCATCTCCACATCATTGAAGCTGCGCGTCGGCGAGTACCCCGGAATCGGCTGAATCCGCTCATGAATAATGTCGATAAACCAGTCCGCCTGCGGGAAGAAATGCTCTTCCAGCTCATAGGCCGGCGTAATCCAGTTACGTGAGCCCAGCACCACCGCCGGTGCATCCAGATAGTCAAAGCACAGATCATTGATATTCCGTGCCAGATCATTAAGGTAGGACCCACGGTCACAGGCATCGGATGAGAGCAGAATCTTCCCGGTCTTCTTCACCGATTCGACCACCTTCGCATAGTCAAACGGCACCATCGAGCGCGCATCGATCACCTCGGCGCTGATCCCGTACTTGTCCTGCAGAACCTGCGCCGCTTCCAGCGCCCGGTACAGCGTCGCCCCGATGGTCAGGATGGTGATGTCCGTCCCCATTCGCTTGATGTCCGGTTCGCCAATCGTCACTTCATAACTCTCGGCCGGCACCCCACCCTGATGGAACTGTTCGGCAATATCGTAGAGCCGCTGGCTCTCAAAGAAGATCACCGGGTCCGACCCGTTCAGCGCCGCCGTCATCAGCCCCTTGGCGTCGTACGGCGTCACCGGGAAGACCACTTTCAATCCCGGGATCTGCGCCACCAGCGAGGTCCAGTCCTGCGAGTGCTGGGCGCCGTACTTGGAACCGACTGAAACGCGAATAACGACGGGCATCTTCAAGATACCGGCCGACATCGCCTGCCACTTGGGCAATTGATTGAAGACCTCATCGCCGGCGCGGCCGAGGAAGTCGCAGTACATCAGTTCGACAATGACGCGGCCACCACACATGGCGTAACCGACGGCTGAACCGACGATCGCTGCTTCAGCAATCGGCGAGTTGAACAGGCGGTGATAGGGCAGTGCTTCGGTCAGACCACGATAGACGGCAAAGGCACCGCCCCAGTCACGGTTCTCTTCGCCATAGGCGATCAAGGTGGGATCTTCGTAGAACTTGTCGATGATCGCTTCAAAGACGCCATCACGGTATTGATAGACCTTGTTC
>JBBQAT010000046.1:0-27149 GCA_038316625.1 Burkholderiales bacterium | reverse complement strand
GAACACTGAGCGAGGCCGTCCGTCGGGCATTTTCCAGCGCCGCTTCAGCCGCCGTGCGATTGGCCACCGCCTCGCGGGTTTTGGAACTGACCAGCCCACCCTGATAGATCGGAATATTGAGCTGTAAGCCGATGTTGCCGGCTTCGGTCGTCTGGTTGGAGGTATACCCACTCGCCGAACGGCTCCGGCCGAAGTTGGCGGCCACGTCAAGCGTCGGGTAATGACCGGCGCGGGTACGTTCAATCTCCTTGGCCGCGATTTCGGCCGCCACCTGCTGGGCCTGAACGGTAAAGTTATCCTTCACGGCGGCATCGACCCATTGATCCATGCTCGCTGGCTGCGGCGGCTGCAACACCGCCTGCGAATTGAGTCGATTGAGCTCGCCGGAATCCTTGCCAACAATCAGGCGCAAGGCATAGCGCTTGACGTCCAGATCACTCTGCGCGGCAATTTCCTGCGCGCTCGCCAGATCGAAGCGCGATTGCGCTTCCTGCGAATCGGTAACGGTGGCGGTTCCCACCTCGAAGTTCTTCTTGGCCTGTTCCAGTTGCTGCGTGATGGCCTGCTTGTTGGCGCGTACGGCCTTCAGATTTTCCTGGGCATTGAGCACATCGAAATAGGCTTGTGCCACACGCAGAACGAGATCCTGCAAGGCTTGCGCGAAAACGGCCTCGGCCTGCACAACCTGCAGCTTGGCCTGCCCGTACTGCACGTAATTCTGCCAGCGGAACAAGGGCTGCGTCAGATTGAGGTTGTAGGCATTGGTATTGAAACTCCGACTGGTGCTGGAACGGGTGCTATCCGGCGTATAGGTGTTGTCGTTCCACATCGTGTTGGCTGTCGCGCCAATTGTTGGCAGCAATCCGGCCAGCCCCTGCGGCGCCTTCTCGCGCCCCGCCTCAACCGTAGCGCGGGCGGCGGCGTACAGCGCATCATTGCCCAGCGCATCACAATAGACCTGCAGAAGGTCTGCCGAAAACACCGGCACAGCAAAGAACAGACCTCCCAGCAGAAGGGACAGACGACTTGCTGATGATTTGATGCGCATGAAAGGAACCCCGCTAGAGACTAGAAAACAAATTTGTTGTTCTGCATGGCGTTGGCGAGCGGCGGAACAACGGTTTCAAAAACATTGATTGTGTTGAAGGCGTTCTCTTCGGTGCGCGTAACCAGTTGCACCTGCATCGATGGTGCTTCGCCAACAACAGCCACCAGGCGGCCACCGATTTTCAGATTCTGCAGCATCGCTTCCGGCAGCACTGGCGTCGAGCCCGAGAGCACGATCACATCGTAGGGTGCGTAAAGCGGCCAGCCCCGGGCCCCGTCACCGAGATCAACGCTGACATTGACCACGCCGGCCCGTTGCAGATTCTTTCTCGCCAGTTCAAGCAGTACCGGATCGATTTCCACGGCATAGACAAACTCGGCCCTGGCAGCGATCAGCGCGGTCATGTAGCCCGTACCGGCGCCAATTTCGAGCACCTTATCCGTGTTCTTGATGCTCAATTCCTGCAGAATGCGCGCTTCGATCTTCGGCGCCAGCATCACCTGGCCTTGGCCAATCGGAATTTCCACATCGGCAAACGCCAGGTCTCTGTGGGCCGCCGGAACAAACTCCTCGCGCCTTACCACCGACAGCAAACTCAGCACCGTCGGGTCCAGAACTTCCCACGGGCGGATCTGCTGCTCGATCATGTTAAAACGCGCTTGTTCAATGTCCATCGTCGCTGCGGCCATAGCATTCCTCGCCAGAAAGGTTATATTAGCACAAACTAATATTGATTGTTTGGATAGAAGGAGATTATACCTTCACCCCACCTTCACCCGATACCATGCAGCATAAAGCGCGGGCAGGAAAAATACCGTCAGCACGGTGGCTACGATCAGCCCGCCCATGATGGAAATCGCCATTGATCCCCAAAACACACTGCGCGTCAGCGGAATCATCGCTAGAATCGCCGCCGCTGCCGTCAGCATGATCGGCCGGAAGCGCCGCACAGTCGAGCCGACGATGGCTTCCCAGGTGGGCTTTCCGGCTTTTTCGTCCTGTTCGATCTGGTCGACCAGAATCACCGAGTTGCGCATGATCATTCCGGACAAGGCGATCACGCCGAGGGTAGCGACAAAGCCAAAGGGGACGTGGAAGACCATCAGCGCAATGGCCACCCCGATCAGGCCGAGGGGTGCCGTCAGCAGCACGAGAACGGTACGCCCGATACTCTGCAACTGCATCATGAGCAGGGTAATAACCGCCATCAGCATCCAGGGCATCACGGCCCGAACTGAATCCTCGCCCTTGGCGGATTCCTCCGTTGCACCGCCCAGCTCGATCTGAAATCCGGGCGGCAGTTTTGCGCGCAGCGCATCGAGCTGGGGATTAATCTGTGCCGAAATGACCGGAGCCTGCGTGCTGTCACGGATGTCGGCACGAACGGTGACGGTCGGCAAGCGATTGCGCCGGTTGATCAGGCCGTCTTCAAGCTCGTAATGGATTTTCGCAACTTGGGCGAGCGGCACATAGCGTCCGCTTGAGGTCCGGATATTGATATCGCCCAAAGCCGAAATTCTCGCACGCTCGTCGCCTTTGGCGCGCACCACCACATCAACCAGTTGGTCAGCTTCGCGCATTTGCGTAATGCTCAGGCCGGACAACAGCAAGTTGATCGAATTCGACAGATCCAGCGAACTGATGCCGAGCGCCCGCGCGCGATCCTGATCGACGTCCAGGCGAACGGACTTGCTCATCTCGTTCCAGTCGAAATTCACATCGCGCACATGCGGGTTGGTACGCATCACCGAGGCCACGTCTTCGGCCACGCGACGCAAGTCGTCAAGTTGATCTCCCGAGACGCGGAACTGGATCGGGAAGCCCACCGGTGGCCCCAGTTCCAGCCGCAAGACCCGCGCCCGCACATTGGCCATGCCGCCATGCCAATCCGCGTTTTCGGTCACAAAATACGCTTCCAGGCGGCGCTTCAGATCTTCGCGCGCCTCCAGGCTGTGCGTCACCACCACAAACTGCGCAAAGTTATTGTTGAACAGTTGTTGATCCAGCGGCAAGTAGAAACGCGGACTGCCGTTGCCGATATAGCTGGCAAACTGCCTGACCGATTTCTTCATCTCCGGATCGTCAAGCAACAGCTTTTCGACTTTCAGCGCCTGTGCTTCGGTCGCCTTGAGCGATGCCCCTTGGGGCAACCACAAATCAACCAGCAGTTCGGTGCGATCCGAGGGCGGAAAGAACTGCTTTTCGATCCCTTTGTTGAAGGCCACCAGGGACAGCACAAACGCCACCAGCGTCACGCCAATCACCAACCAGCGGCGATGCACGCACCACTCAACGGCCGCACGCAAACGTCGATAGCCGGGCGTGTCGTAGATGTCCTCGCCGTGCTTCTGGGCCTTGGCCTGCAGCTTCTTGGCGTCGAGAATCTTGTAACCGAGATACGGGGTAAACAGTACCGCGACGACCCAGGAGACGATCAGCGCAATGCTCACCACAGCGAACATCGAAAACGTGTACTCCCCCGAAGACGACCGGGCAAATCCGACCGGCGTAAATCCGGCCACCGTCACCAGCGTGCCGGTGAGCATCGGGAAGGCCGTCGAGGTATAGGCGAAGGTCGCCGCCCGAAAGCGATCCCAGCCTTCCTCCATCTTCACGACCATCATCTCGACGGCAATAATCGCATCATCCACCAGCAGACCAAGGGCGATGATCAATGCCCCGAGCGAAACGCGCTGCAGGTCGATACCGAACAACTCCATCAACAGAAACGTGATCGCCAGAACCAGCGGGATCGACAGGGCTACGACCGTCCCGGTGCGCAAGCCCAGGCTGAGGAAGGAAACGGCCAGCACAATGATCACCGCTTCGGTCAGCGACGACATGAACAGGTGGATCGACTGTCGAACGATCTCCGGCTGATCGGCAACCACCTGGATGTCGATTCCGGTCGGCAGATCCTTCTGCAGGCGCGCCACCTCGGTGCGCAGGCGGTCGCCGAGCTTGATCACGTCACCGCCCTTGTTCATGGCAATGGCAATACCCACGGCGGGCTGGCCTTGCACGTGCATGCGCGGCGCGGGCGGATCGGTGTAGCCACGCTTGACGCTGGCAATATCGCCGAGACGGAAGAACTGCCCGCCGACCTGAACCCCGAGTGCACGAACGCTCTCTTCCGAGGTAAATTCACCCGACACGCGCAGGCGCACTCGATCCGATTCAGTCTCGAAAAACCCGGCCGAGGCCATCGCGTTCTGTTTCTGCAGGGCATCGAAAATCTGTAGCGGATCGACCCCGAGTGTCGCCAGCTTGGCGTGCGAAATCTCGACGTAGATCTTTTCGTCCTGTACGCCAATCAACTCAACCTTCTTCACCTCCGGCACTTGCCGCAAATCGCGCCCGATGCGATCCGCCTCTTTCCGCAGGCGGGCCATATCAAAGCCGTCACCGGTCACAGCGAAGATATTGATGAAGGTATCGCCAAACTCATCGTTGATGAATGGCCCCTGAATTCCAGCGGGAAACGTCTGTTTGATATCGCCGATCTTCTTGCGCACCTGATACCAGGCGTCGGGGACGTCACTTTTCGGCGTGTAGTCCTTGAGAATAATGAAAACAAGCGATTCCCCCGCCCTCGAATTGGAGCGCAGAACGTCGACCCAGGCCACTTCCTGCAGTTTTTTCTCGATGCGCTCGGTTACCTGCAATTCGACCTCGTGCGCCGTCGCGCCGGGCCACAGCGTGCGCACGACCATGACCTTGAAGGTGAAATCCGGGTCTTCCGCCCGCCCCAGCTTCAAATATGAAAACACCCCGCCCAACACCATGACGATGATCAGGTAAGCCACCATCGAACGGTGGCGCAAGGCCCATTCAGAGAGATTGAGATGGGTCATTTGACCCCACCAGGCACCTGATCCACGGCCTTGACCTTTTCACCAGCGCTCAGCTTGTGTACGCCAGCGACAACGACTCGCTCCCCGGCCTTTACGCCGCCTGCAAGCAAGGCCGTCGTTTCTCCGAACGAGGTCACAACGACCGGACGCAGGGACAGGGTCTGATCAGCGCCGACAATCCACAACGCCGGCTTTCCGCCCTGCTGGAAGATCGCCGTCAGCGGAACGCGCATGCTTGAATCTGCGGCGGCATCCGTCTTTTCCTGTGCAAATTTCACGCTGGCTGTCATGCCCAACAGTACCCGAGCGTCAGGCTTGAGAATCGACACTCGCGCCGCGTAGGTTCGCGTCACCGGATCGGCCACCGAAGACAGTTCGCGCAAGACCGCCGGATAGCTCGCCACGTCGTCGGCCCACAGACTGACTTCCGCCTCCTTCTGCCGACGCACGTCCGGCATGCGCGCTTCGGGAATGGCGACGGCCACCTCCAGCGCATCGGTTCGCGCCACGCGCATGACCATCTGGCCGGCCGCAACGACCTGGCCGACTTCAGCCGCGACCAGCGCAATCACCCCGGCGTGCTCAGCGCGCAAAACAGTATAAGAACTCTGGTTACGCGCCAGATCGGCCTGCGCCCGCGTGGCCTTGAACGCCGTTTCCTTGGCATCCAGCGCCGACTGGCTGACGAAATTCTTGCCACGCAGTTCGCGGTGGCGGCGCAAATCGGCCTCGGACAGTTCCAGTTGCGCGTTGGCGGCGGCGGCGGAAAGTGCCGTATCGGCGGGATCGAGCCGGGCCAGCACGTCACCGGCCTTGACCAGCGCACCCGCGTCGACCAACCGGGCGGAGATCTTGCCAGGAATACGGAAGCCCAACGGGGTCTCGTAGCGCGAGCGCACTTCACCGGAATAGGTCACCTCGCTGCCGCTATCGGTGCCAGTGCCGACCACGGTGGTCAACACCGGGCGCAACGGTTCAGGAGGGAGCGCGGCCTTCTCGCCACAGGCCCCAAGGAACAGCGCCGCGCACAAAAGCAGACGGCGGCGCACCAGAAGAGTCATCATGGATTTCCTTTTTGCTGGCACAAGCCGTGCACCAGCAGATCAAAATGGGTTTGCAAAAAAACCGGGGGATCGATCTCCTGACTGCAGAAGCTCAGTGAAGAGCGCCAGACAACCAGCATCATCAAGGGGGCGAAGATCACATTGATCGCGGTTTCAATATCCTGCGGCCGAAACTCGCCGCTCTCAATGCCGCGCTGCAAAACAGTGCGCAACAAACCGCGCCCGCGCGCCAATACCTTGTCGTGATAGTACTGGGCCACCTCGGGAAAGTTGCGCGATTCGGAAATAATCAGCTTCGGCACCCCGGCCAGGCGCGTCCCGCCGATCTGTTCCCACCAGCCTAAAAGCAGTCGTCGTAAAAGCTCGAAGGACGAACCCTCATACTCGGCCATCTGCTGCTCGGCGGCCACCAGCAGCGGCACGATCGCCTCTTCAATGACGGCCTTGAACAGCGATTCCTTGCTGTCGAAATAAAGGTAAAGCGTACCTTTGGAGACACCGGCACGCGCTGCCACATCGTCAAGCCGCGTGGCTGCAAAACCTTTCTCTACGAAGAGATCAAGCGCCGCCGCCGTCAATTCCGACGGCCGCGCCTCCTTGCGCCGACGACGAGGCGCGCGCGTACCGGAAACGGATTCGACAGCGGGTAAAGCGGGGAAGAAATTCATCAGGAAATATTAATGACCAACAAGTCAGTAATGTACCCAAAGCGCGCCGGCTGGTCAATTTCAAACGGAGGCGAGATGACAGCAATGAGGTTTAAACAGTCACGATAGCGCCGTGCAACGCGCATGAAATGGCGTTCTACAGACGGTATGCCTGAAGACTGACGTATTCATTGACCTGGCGAGACGACTCGCCGTAGATCGCCAGTTCACGCCGATTGCGGCGATGTTCACAAAGACAACGCACCGGCGAATGCACTGCGGTGAGGCCTTTGCTGCATTGAACCCAGATTATCCATTAGCCCAAAATCCGTTCGCCCTGAGCCTGTCGAAGGGCTGTTCATGGTTCGACAGGCTCACCACGAACGGACTTTTGTACTAAATTTCGCCTATTGGATAATCTGCATTGAACTTCTTCGCGCTCTTCGCCCTATGCGCGGCTTGGCCCAGCGGCTATCTTAAGACTCAATCCCGCTATCGACATCCTCGATAACCCGCTTGCGCGGCAAACTTACGCGGAAAACCGATCCCTCGCCGGGCTTGCTCTTCACATCCAGATTCCCGTGGTGCCGCTGCACGATTCCATACGCCAGTGACAAACCAAGTCCCGTCCCTTTGCCCACCGGCTTGGTGGTGAAAAACGGCTCAAAGATTCGCTTCAGGTGCTCGGGTTTGATACCGGAACCGGTATCTTGGACTTCGACCCAGACGGTGCTCTCGTCGAAGCCAGTGCGCAAGGTGATGACGCCGTGCTCGGCAATCGCATGCGCCGCGTTGATCATCAGGTTCATGAACACCTGGTTGAGCTGTGAAGCGATGCATTCGATCTCGGGCAGGCCGGCGTACTCCTTCTTGATTTCAGTCTTGTACTTGAGCTCGTTCCAGACAATATTGAGTGTGCTCTCCAGCCCGTTCTCAAGGTTGGCGTGGTGCCATTCGGCATTATCAACGCGAGAGAAATCCTTGAGGTTGTCGACGATCTTCTTGACGCGATGAACACCTTCGAGCGATTCGGAAATCAGGCTCTGGATGTCGCCTTGCAGAAATTCCAGATCCGCCGCCGTTTTGGCCATCTTTATGGCACCCAGCAGATCGGGATGGGCGGCCAGCACCGTGTCGGCCCTTTCATACGCAGCAATGATGGCGAGCAGATCCTCGACATTTGTCTTCAGCGAACCCAGATTGGAATTGATGAAACCAATCGGGTTATTGATTTCATGCGCAACACCTGCGGCCAGCTGGCCGACCGAGGCCATTTTTTCCGATTGCAGCAACTGGCCTTGAGTATCTTCAAGCTTCTTGATCAACACCTGTTGCGCGGACTTCTCCTGCTCCAGTTCAACGATGGCGTCGTGCAAACGGCCTTGGTACATCGCCGTATCGGTAAGGTCCGCCAAAGTCAGGCAAACCAGCTCAACCTCGCCGCTCGCATTCTTCAGCGGCAACAAGGTGCAGTTCTGACGCATGGCATCAACGCCACCGGTCATTGGCCGGTTGTGGTGAAAGCGAAACAGGAAAGGACGCTGCTCCCATGACGTGAACGCATAGTTTTTCAGCACAAAGACGCTATTGATCTTTCGCTCAAGCCACTTCTGCTGCAACTCCGGAAAGCATTCGAAAAGATTCCGGCCCACCACGTCAGCCACCGAACGCTTGCTGTGCGTCGCCATGAAGCGGTTCCACAAGACGATACGAAAATCGCGATCGACGGCAAAAACGCCCACCTCGATCCGATCGACGATAAACGCCAGCAATTCGGTAGGCGGCGCGACCGGCATCATCATATCGAGGCCAGAAACCTGTCGAGCGCCTGACCCAGAACGAGAAATTCATCCTCGGGCATCAGTACCACCAGATGACTGGCCAGACTTTTATTCTCCAGGGTAAAGCGAACCTCAAGGAAGAGCGCCCGCCCTGAATTCAACTCGTCGGGACGAATCAACTGTGCGGGAGAAACATCGAAACCCATCATCGAAGGGGCCGAAAACCCGATCTCAACGTCGAGCGTTTCTGCGATACCGCCCAGGCAGGCACCCACCAGAATATTCGCCACATCGAGCAAAAGTTCTTGCTCTTCGACGCTATCCGTCTCCTCGTAGCCCATCAACTCCCTGAGCTCATCACCGCGCCCCCCGGAAAAGACCGTGATGACTTCGCCACGAATCGCACCGTGGAACGCTTGCCGGACCGCGTTGACCGTCTGATCACCCACTAAACGGGAGAGCGCGGACGGAATATTCCGCCGATCAAGATGGGCGATTCGCGGAATGGAAAGATTGACGAACTCGCCCCATATCTTGCCGATCAGCGATCCCGCCTGCCCCATGCCGATATTTGCGATCTCCTGCAAGGCATCGCGCTGGTCTTCCGTCAGATCAATACATTTTTCGGCCGTCATACCACGATCCCGTATTTTTTCAGAACCTCGGCAAGGCCTTCGGCCGTAATCGGCTTGCGGATAAAGGCGATGGCCCCCAGATTCTGGACCCGCTCCTGCGCTTTTTCCTGAACGTCCGCTGATACGACGATCACCAGACAGTTCAGGTCTTCCTTTCTCAGGGTTTCAAGCACCTGGTAACCGTCCAGGTCCGGCATCGTCAGGTCAAGAAACATCACATCAACCTTGCCGGCGCGGTAGGCCGCGAGCGCCTCAATCCCATTCGTTGCCTGAGATATTTCAATATCCCACTCAGGAGGCAGCGCACGAATGAGCATCTTTCTTGCGATCGGCGAATCGTCGACCACCAGGACGGAAACAGCCATAACACCTACCTTATCGTCGAGTTGCAAACACTCTCCGGGAAGACCGCTCTCGGGAGCCAGTTTCCTCCAAAACAGGACCTACGACCACCCTCAGGCTTCACTTTCCTCAAGCACACGCTCACGCGGCAACGTCACCCGAAAGACCGTTCCCGTCCCCGGATCGCTTCGCACATCCAGCTTGCCGTGATGTCGCTGAACGATGCTGTAAGCCAGCGAAAGGCCGAGGCCTGTGCCTTTGCCGACGGGCTTGGTGGTGAAGAAAGGTTCGAAGATCCGCTTCAGGTGCTCGGGCTTGATGCCGGAACCGGTATCTTGAACTTCGACCCAGGCGGTACTCTCGTCAAAACCGGTGCGCAGGGTGATCACTCCATGGCCTGAAATGGCATGCGCCGCATTGACCATCAAGTTCATGAACACCTGGTTAAGCTGCGAGGCGATGCATTCGATCTCGGGCAGGCCGGCGTACTCCTTTCTGACGTCGGCCTTGTATTTGAGCTCGTTCCAGACGATGTTGAGCGTGCTTTCGAGGCCGCTCTCAAGGTTGGCATACTGCCATTCGGCCGTATCGACACGCGAAAAGTCCTTGAGGTTGTCGACAATCTTCTTGACGCGCTGAACACCTTCGAGTGATTCGGCAATCAGGCTCTGGATGTCTTTCTGAAGGAACCCCAGATCCACGGCCGACTTGGCCTTACGAATAGCGTCCAGCAGGTCGAGATGGCCGCTCAAGGCCGTGTCCGCCTTCTCATAGACCGCGATGACCGCGAGCAAGTCCTCGACATTTCCCTTGAGCGAATTCAGGTTGGAGTTGATGAATCCGATCGGGTTGTTGATCTCGTGCGCCACGCCTGCGGCCAGTTGCCCGACCGAGGCCATTTTCTCCGACTGCAACAGTTGCCCCTGGGCATCTTCGAGCTTCCTGATCAGCACGTCCTGCTCGGCGAGCAATTGCGTCTTGGCTTGCGTCGCCGCCTCGGCGACTTCCTTTTCCAGAACGATGATCTCGTTCTTTCGTGTCAGCTCCAGCGTTCGATCGGCAATCGTCCGCTCCATGTTCTCGCTGTAATCCTGGATCGTCGACGCCATCGTGTTGAAACTTCGCCCCAGTTGCCCAAGCTCGTCAGTACTCTGCAGCGTGGTACGACTGGAAAAATCCATCTGCTCGAAACGAGTAACGGCATCCCGGATATCCAGAATCGGTCGCAGCAGGATGTAGCGCAGCACGACAAAGAGGCAGATGCAAAGAAATACGGACACCAGCACGGTTGAATCGACCATGCGCGCCAGCATCGAATCCAGGGATTCCCTCAGTCTCACGTCCGTAAAACAAAGCTCGAGCGTGCCTATCACCTGTTTCAGGTTATCTTGATCGTACCGGATCTCGCTTTTCAACTGCCGATAACAAGGAGCCGCCGGCTCGACATCGCCCGGCAGGAAATCGAGGATCTCCTTCCTCTCGTTCTTTCTCTTGCCGGAAAAAACATTGCCTTTAAGGTCAAGAACCGCGATGGCTTGAATACTATTCTCGCGAATCTCGATGCCCAGCACGGCATCCGCCTGCGAGTGGTCGAACTGATAGACCGGAAGCTTAAGATTGCTGACCAATCGGTCGAGCGTGTGCATCGCTTCGCTGTCGATAATCGATTCCAGCCGGTTTTTCTCGGACTCATACGAAAAAAAAGAAAAGACGACCATCACGGCGAAAACACAGGCCACGGAGGCCAATGCGAGCTTTGCTGTTATAGACCTCTTCATTGACACCGACCCCTTTTTACTTTTTTGACATCCCGAAGGTGGAGCACTTGGTTCATCTTACCTCAAGAAAACGAACCCTTAGCACTTGTAGCATACGACACTCACCGCCCCGCTACAAAGGGCCGGCCCCTCCGTATTTCCCGCCGTTTCCTCCGTAATTCCCGTAATGGTTTTTGTATTATTCCCGGCGTATTATCAGACAGACAAAATCACGACCATGACGTGAGGTCCGGCATAAATGAAGAATGCGCCATCAGCCTCGTTGAAAGCAACCGAAGCCGCTCCGTCCGACGCGGCGCAGAAGCACACCTTCACGCGCCAGTGGATAGCTCTGATAATCGCCCTGCTGATCATAGGTGGCGTTATTGCGAACATTCTGTATGGCGAACGCAAGGAGTTGCTCACTTCAGCCGAAGAACGTCTGACGCTCGGCGCAAAATCCGTGGCCTTTACGACCGAGCGCCGACTGATCTCAATTCACACGGCCCTTGAGGACTTGCGCAAGAACCTGCCCTACCTCAGCGCACAGCAGGACCGGGCTGCACAAATCGCGATGCAGCTAATGAGCCTGAGCCATGCCGTGGAGGGCGTGCGTACCCTGACGGTATTCGATGTCCAGGGGACCGTCGTGGCCTCCAGCCGAAATGAACTGCTTGGACAAAACTTTAGCCAGCGCGAGTATTTTCAGTTCTTCCAGCAGAACCCGAATTCGGGCGTGCTACACGTATCTCGGCCCTTCAAGACCATTCTTGGCACCTTTTCCCTCACCCTGACGCTGCCGACCTTCAATGAGCAGGGTGATTTTTCCGGCGTCATTTTGGCCGCCCTCAATCCGGAAGACTTCAAACCGATCCTCGCTGCATTGCGTTACACCACGGACGTTTCGGCGGGCCTGATTCACGGCTCGGGCGAGGTGCTGCTCTATGTCTCCACGCCAGACGTTCCTCCCGGTACGGACGTGTCTGATCCGGCGTCTTTCTTCTCCCGGCACCTCAAATCCGGAAAAGAACACAGTTTGGCAACCGGCTCTACTCCAGTGCTGCATGGTGAACGCCTGGCCGCAATGCAAACCATTAACACCGCCAGCCTATCCATGAGCGCGCCGCTGGTCGTTGTTCTTAGCCAGGAAATCGCCGGCATCCTGGCACCATGGCATGAGGATGTGCGCCACCAAACCGTTCTATTTGTCTTGCTGCTCGGCTTCACAATCGTAGCCCTCTACGTTGCCCAGAGTCGACAGCGCCGTTTGGGGCGTCTGGAACAGCGCCATCAGGCTGCCCGGCGACACGACATTGACCGCCTTAAACTGGCCACCGAAGCCAGCGGCACGGGCATCTGGGAACTCGATCTAAAAACCAGGAATCTGAGCTGGGACGACACCATGTTCCGCCTCTACGGCGTGATTCGTCCCGATTTTTCGTCGACTTACGACGCATGGCGAAAATGCGTTTTGCCAGAGGATTTGCCCGCTACCGAAGCCGAACTGGAACGCAGCATCGAGGCTGCCACGGATTTTGACACTCTGTTCCGCATTCGGCGGGGTGATGGCGAGATTCGCATCATCGATGCCCGCGCCTGGGTATACAAGGACGAAACCGGCCAACCGACACGCCTGATCGGCGTCAATCGCGACATCACTGAGCGCCAGCAGACCAAGCAATCTTTGCGCGATAGCCAGGACTTTACCGCCAGCATCCTCCATTCCCTGATTCAGCATATCGCGGTACTTGATGAACACGGAACCATCCTCACGGTCAATCAAGCCTGGGAAGATTTCGCCCGCGACAATTGTTCACCGGGCCATGCGCTGAAGTCGGTCGGATTGAGCTACCTGGAGATTTGCACGTCGGCACCCGCGTATGATTTTGGCGCAGAAGCCCTTGCCGTACGCGACGGCATCAAGGGCGTTCTGGAGGGCACGCAAGCCGAGTTCAGCCTGGAATACCCGTGCCATTCACCCGACGAAGAGCGCTGGTTCATCATGCACGTTACGCCGCTGCGCGGGATTCGTCGCGGCGCGGTGGTTTCCCATGAAAACATTACCCAGCGCAAACGCATAGAACGCGCGGTGCAGGAGAGCGAGGAACGGTTCAGCGCCTTCTTCGAAAACGCCATGGTCGGCATGGCCACGACCTCACTGGAGAAAGGCTGGTTGCTTGCCAACCCGGCGCTGTGCGCCATACTCGGCTACCCGAAGGAAGAACTGCTCAAGAAGACTTGGGCCGAACTGACCCATCCAGAGGACCTGGCGGCCGATCTCGCTCACTTCAAACGACTGACGAGTGGAGAAACCGACCGCTACAGCATGGAGAAGCGTTTCATCCGTAAAGACGGCGCTATTGTGGATGCTTTCATCGCCGTAAGCGTCGTCCGCCGAACCGACAAGCGCCTGGCTTTTTTTGCAGCCGTGGTCGAAGACATCAGCGAGCGCAAACAGGCCGAAGCCGCTCTGATAGGAGCGCAAAAAGTAACGCAACAGTTCCTCGACCAGTTGCCCGGCACGGCTTACGTAAAAGACGAAAACCTGCGCGTGATGATGGCCAACAAGGCCTTCCAAACGATGCTTGGCCTAGATCCGGCGACCATGATTGGCAAGAGTAACGCCGAGCTCTTCCCCGGCAATTTCGGCAAGAAACTCGACGACGACGACCGCCAGGTTCTAGCGTCGAGTAACACCTCCATCATCGAAGAAGACTTCGAAGGCCGCTTCTTCGAAACGAACAAATTCGTCATCGAAAGCGAGAACGGCAAACGCCTGCTCGGCGGCATTACCATGGAAGTGACGCAACGCCATAAATTCATTGCCCGCCAGGAAGCGCTGATCAGAATCGCCAAGTTGGGCGGAACCCTGCCCGAGGAGGAATTTCTCCGGCAAGGCCTGGAAATAATCGAACACCTGACGTTGAGCCACATCGGCTTCATCCACTTTGTCAATGAAGATCAGGAGACCATCGAACTCGTGACCTGGACTGCGGGGGCGCTCAAAGGCTGTACGGCCGTCCATGAAAGCCACTATCCGATTCAATCGGCCGGCATCTGGGCCGACTGTGCGCGCAACAAGGAAATATCGGTTTTCAACGATTACCCTGCGTATAAAGCCAAAATGGGCTTGCCGGAAGGCCACGCCCACCTGCAACGGCTGATCTCGGTGCCAGTCATCGAAGAAGGCAAGGTGCGCGTCATTCTTGGCGTCGGCAACAAGGGCGCCGACTATGACGATTTCGATTGCGCCACCGCTCAGGTGATCGGGAACGACATGTGGCGCATCGTCCGTCGGGTGCGCGCCGAATCCGCCCTGAAGCAGAAGCTGGACGAGCTGCTCGCGCTGAATGCCAAGCTGGACGAAACCAACAACCGGCTATTGCAATCGGAAAAGCTGGCGGCCCTGGGCCAGCTGGCAGCCGGCGTGGCACATGAGATCAACAATCCAATCGGTTACGTGTCGTCGAACCTACATTCGCTGCACGGTTATATCGACGATCTTCTGGCAATTACTGCGGCCTACGCCGACGTGGAAATGCAGCTTTCCCCATCAATGCCCCAGGCCTTCAAACGGGCACGCCAGGCGATGACCGACGCCGACTACGACTTCATCGTCAGCGACATTCAACTGTTGCTCAGCCAGTCCGATGAAGGCCTGACTCGCGTACGACGGATCGTTCAGGACTTGAAGGATTTCTCGCGTGTCGGCGCAACGGGCTGGCAGTGGGTCAATCTTCACGAAGGGCTGGAGAGCACGCTCAATATCGTGTGGAATGAGATCAAGTACAAAGCGGTAGTTGAGCGGGACTACGGCGACCTGCCCGACGTACATTGCATTCCGTCGCAGATCAACCAGATCTTCCTGAACTTGTTGACCAATGCCGCCCAGGCCATCGAGGGGCATGGTCAAATCTTCCTGTGCAGCCGGCGCGAGGGTGAGAGCGTATGGATCGAAGTACAGGACACAGGCGCAGGCATCGCGCCGGAAAATCTTGACAAGTTGTTTGAACCCTTCTTCACGACCAAGCCGGTCGGTCAGGGTACCGGCCTCGGGCTTTCGCTGTCCTGGGGCATCGTCCAGCGTCATCACGGCAAAATCGAGGTGCGATCAACCCTTGGCCAGGGCACGACCTTCCGGGTTACGCTACCCATCGATCCGCATCCAAATTCCGAAAGCTCAGAGATCAGCAATGAGACCGACTCATGACCGACACCACCAACACATCCGACACCTCTGAAGTCCAACCGCCATCCATTCTGCTGGTCGACGACGAGCCGAGCATTCTGTCTTCCTTGCGCCGCTTGCTGCGCCCGGTCGGCTATCGAATCCACACCGCTGAAAGCGGCCGCGCCGGGCTGGAAATTCTCGAACAGGGTCCCATTGACCTGGTCATTTCCGACATGCGCATGCCGGAAATGGACGGCGCAAAATTTCTCGAACAAGTTCGCCGTCGCTGGCCCGCCACCACGCGCATCCTGCTCACCGGATATGCCGACGTTACCTCGACGATTGAAGCCATCAACCGGGGCGAAATTTATCGCTACGTTTCCAAACCGTGGGATGACAACGATCTGACGCTGGTTGTCCGCGATGCGCTGGAAAGCGCACGGCTGCGCAACGAAAACGCCCGTCTGCTGGCTTTGACGCAAGCCCAGAACGAGACGCTAATGGACCTCAATGCAAACCTTGAACACAAGGTCAAGGAACGGACGTCCGAAATCGAGCAAGTAAACAGTTTCCTCAACCTGGCTAACGACCGGCTCAAACAAAATTTCCTTGTTTCGATCAAGATGTTTTCCGGGCTCATGGAGTTGCGTGGCGGTGCCATGTCCGGACACTCACGCCGGGTTGCGGATCTGACGCGCAAACTGGCAGTTCGCCACGGGCTCAGTGCCAAGGAACAGCAGGATGTCTTTTTTGCTGCGCTGCTGCACGATGTAGGAAAAATCGGATTCCCCGACAGTTTGCTCGCTCGCCCGCTGTCCAAGATGAATGGTGACGATCTCGGTCACTACCGCAAGCACGCTATCGCTGGCGAATCGGCGCTGATGCCTCTGGACGAATTGAAAGACGTTTCAAAAATCGTTCGCTCACACCACGAACGCTTCGACGGCCAGGGCTTCCCCGACGGATTGCAGGGACTGAGCATCCCGCTTGGCGCACGCCTACTAAGCGTGGTTAACGACTACGATGGCCTGCAGATTGGAACCTTGGCCGAAAAACACATGAGTGCCGACGAAGCAAAAGCGATGCTTGTGCAATCACGTGGGAAACGTTACGACCCGCAGATTGTCGATTCCTTCATCGATCTGCTGGGTGGTCTGGCACAGGAAGTGGTTCGCGAGAGGGCGGTTTCTCATGCTGATCTCAAGGTCGGCATGGTGTTGTCGCGTGATCTGGTGAGTCGCGACGGCGTCATGTTGCTGTCGGCTGATTACATTCTCGACGTGTCACTGATCAAACAAATCCAGGAGTATGCACGGCGTGAAAACCACGCCATCACGATCCACATCCGTACTGAAAAACACTGAAGGCAGCGAAATGAGCCGAATACTGATTGTTGATGACGACGAATCGATTCTGAAGTCCCTGCGCCGGCTGTTGTCGATGACGCCCTGCACGACGGGCGAAATCCGCTTCACGCTGGAAATCGATCTCTTCAGTTCGCCGCAGGAGGCGCTGGAGAAGGCCAGGCACACCGCTTACGACCTGGTGCTCTCCGATTACCGGATGCCGTTCATGAGCGGCGTGCAGTTCCTCAAGGCTTTCCGCGAGATTCAGCCCGATGCGGCACGCCTGATCCTCTCCGGCTATTCTGACCTGAACGGACTGATTGGTGCCATCAACGAGGCCGGAATCAGTCGCTTCATCTCGAAGCCGTGGAACGATTACGAACTGGTTTCCTCGATTGCACACATTCTGGCGCTACGCGAACTGACGCTGGAAAACCAGCGCCTCGCCGATCAGGCCCGGCTGGCGATGGGGACCATTTCCGCCGAAGAGGTCGAACGCAAACGCCTTGAATCGGCTGAACCCGGCATAACGCAAGTCAATTGGGGGCCGGATGGCTCGGTCCTGCTCGACGAATCGCTCTTGGACGATTCTCCGCTCGATCCGCGATGGTTGGTCAACAACGGGACACGCTGACATGGCGCTGATGGTCTGGAGCAGGCATTTTGTCACCGGGATTGAGGTGATCGATATCCAGCACAAGGGGCTGGTCGATCTGATCAATGCGGCCGCGCCGCAACTCGCCGCGATTGGCGAGGCACCGGCGCGCGGCGTGCGCCCTCTGCTCGACCGTCTGGCGCAATACGCCCTGACCCACTTCCGGGATGAGGAAGCAATAATGGTCGCGGGCGGTATCGACCCAAGACACTTGACCAAGCATTGCCAATCACACACGACCTTCGCCCAGGACGTGACGCAGATGATCGCCGACTCAACGGCGGACAACAATGTGAGTGGTTCAAATCTGCTGCGCTTCCTGACCAGTTGGCTGACCTTCCATATTCTGGCCGAAGACCAATGTACCGTTCGACAACTGCGGGCGATAGCTTCCGGCGCGTCTCCAGAGATGGCACTGTCCAGCCAAAGCCCCGAGGACTCCTCGGCCAACGCGGTCCTGGTCAATGCGCTGACTGATCTTTTCAGCCTCGTCTCGCAGCGCAACCAAAGTCTGAAGTCGGCCCAGGCCGAACTGGCTCAGGTCAACGAGCAACTCGAAGCCCGGGTTTTCGACAGAACAACCCAGCTCGAAAAGGTGAATCATGAGCTTGCGGACGAGCGCAAGGCGCTGATTGAGTCTCTGGCACAAGTGCATCAAGCCCAGTCGCAGTTGCTGCAATCCGAAAAAATGGCGGCGGTAGGCCAGTTGGCCGCTGGCGTCGCGCACGAGATCAACAATCCGATTGGCTTCATTAATTCCAATTTCAGTTCGCTGGCCACTTACACCGGACGCCTGTTTTCGCTTATTGATGCTTACGAAAAGCTGGAAGCTGAACTTCCGCCCGAGCACCCGTCGCGCCTGTCCATCACCCGGGCCCGCGAACAGGCCGAACTTGATTATCTGCGTCAGGATGTTCCCGACCTGCTGCGCGAGTCTGGCGAGGGGCTGGCCCGAGTCAAGCGTATTGTGGCCGACCTGAAGGATTTCGCTCACGTTGATGAAAGCGAATGGCAGGAAGCAGACATCAACTACGGTCTGGAGAGCACGCTCAATGTGGTCTGGAGCGAGGTCAAATACAAGGCCGAAATCGTCAAGAAACTCGGCGAGTTGCCCAAAGTGCACTGCATCCCGGCGCAGATCAACCAGGTCGTGATGAACCTGCTGGTCAACGCGGCGCAGGCCATCGAAACGTCTGGCGTCATCACGCTAATGACGAACGCCATCGACGGCATGGTTCAAATCGTCATCGCCGATACCGGACAAGGCATTCCGGACGCCGTCCAGAAACGGATTTTCGAGCCCTTCTTCACCACCAAGCCGGTCGGCAAAGGAACCGGGCTGGGGCTTTCCATCTCATGGGATATCATCAAGCGCCACGGCGGCCGTATTGAGGTCGAAAGCAGTCCCGGTCAGGGCACCACCTTCACCATTACGCTGCCCGTCGCCGGACCGACGGCCTCCGCCAATACAGGTGTCTTATGACTCACGACATCCGGGAAACGGGTCTTTACGACGCGCTCACATGCCTGATAATACGGCTCGACCGGCAGGCGAACATCTGGTTCATGAACCGCTTTGCCCTGAATCTACTGGGCTACGAACGCTTGGGACAGATTTTTGGCAGACCCTTGCACTCGGTGCTACCTGACGACGACGCGAAAAGCGCTGAACTGCTGGCGATCATCAAGAAGCTGGCGCAACAGGGCACCCCCGGCTCGTTGGAATCCGACCTGTTGCACAGCGACGGATCGCGCATTCCAGTTGCATGGAACCTGAGCTATCAGGATGAGCCCCCTGGAACCGTCTCACCAACGGTGCTTGTGGGCTTCGACGCCAGTTCGATCCGCAACAGCCAGGCCGCCGCTGCTCTGTTTCAGACCGTTTCCGACAATTTCACCGGCAGCATTGTCATTGCCAATCCGGACAAGACCATCGTTTATGCGAATCCCGCGCTCTTGCGGATGACCGGTTATGCAAGCGCGGAAGTCCTCGGACAAACACCGGCCCTGTTCAAGTCCGGACAAACCTCTGAAGAGGTTTACCAAAACCTGTGGGCAACCATCAATGCCGGGGATATCTGGACGGGAGAATTCATCAATCGCCGCAAGGATGGCGCGCAGTATCTGGAAAGCAAGACCATTTCCGCGATTCGTGATTCGCAAGGCAGGGTACAGTTCTATTTCGCCATTGGCGAGGACATGTCACAGCGCCAGAAGTATCAGCAGCGCATCGAGACCTTGCTGGCCTTTGACCAACTGACTGGCCTGCCCAACCGTAGCGCCTTTCTCTATGCACTGGTCGGCGTGCTGGACGGTGCACGCAAGGAGGAAAAGCAGGCTACCGTTTTGCACATCGACCTTGACGACTTTTTCGGAATCAACGATGCGCTGGGTTCCGACGACGCGGATCAGCTGATCGCCGATATCGCCCAACGCATCAAGGACGCGCTGCGGCAGGCCGACCGGCTGGCGCGCCTGGGCAACGACAAATTTGCGATCATGCTCGGACCACATGAATCGGGGATCGATGAAGATATTCGCGATGTCGCCGAGCGTGTGATGGCCGCCATTCGCCTGCCCCTCGCACGGACCAACAAGATACTCAATGTCACGGCGTCGATCGGCATTGCCGCCTTCCCCAATGATGGCGACAGTGCCAACGAATTGCTGAGCCACGCCATCAACGCCACCGAGCGCGCCAAGACGAACGGTGGCAACAGCTACTGCCGCTTCGACGTTACGAGCGCAAGTACGGTCAGCATTCAGCGTGAACTGCTCAACGATCTGCGCTTGGCCATCGAACGTGATGAATTGGTGCTTCACTTTCAACCACAGATCAGCCTCTTCTCCGGTGCGGTTATCGGACTGGAGGCGCTGATCCGCTGGCAGCATCCGCTGCGTGGCCTGATCCCGCCTGGCGATTTTATTCCCCTGGCCGAGCAGAGCAACCACATTATCGATATCGGTGAGTGGGTGTTGCATGAGACGTGCAGGCAGATGCGCGCCTGGCTGGATGCCGGCTTGCCTCCGGTGAAGGTGGCCATCAACCTGGCCGCTCGTCACTTCCTCGTACCGGATCTGCACGTGACGATTGCCGAAGCACTGACCTTGCAGCGCCTTGATCCGCATTTTCTCGAGATCGAGATTACCGAAGGCGCGATGATGCTGGATGTGGCGGCGGCGATCCGTACGACGGGACAACTGAAGGAGGTCGGTGTCCGCATCTCGCTGGACGACTTCGGCACCGGCTATTCGTCACTCGCCTATCTCTCGCGCTTTCCAATCGACGTAGTCAAGATCGACCAGTCCTTTGTTCGCGACATCACCAGCAATCCGATCAACGCAGCCATTGCGCAGGCGACTATCGCCATGTCGCACAAGCTGGGCAAGATTGTGCTGGCCGAGGGCGTGGAAACCGAGGAGCAGATGCAATATCTGCGGCGTAACGACTGCGACGAAATGCAGGGCTACTTTTTCTCAAAGCCGATTCCGGCTACAGACATCGACTCGTTGCTGCGCGAGGGTTCGCTGATGAACCTCACCGGCAATCGGGGCGCAGAAAAGCGCAGCATCGTGCTGCTGGTCGACGACGAAGCCAACATCCTGGCGTCGCTGAAGCGTACGCTGCGCCGTGAGGGCTACGACACCCTCACCGCTGAGAGTGCCAGTGAGGGTTTCTCGCTGCTCGCCAAACACGAGGTGCAGGTGATTGTTTCCGACCAGCGCATGCCGGAAATGAACGGCACGGAGTTCCTCTCGCGGGTCAAGAGCCTCTATCCGAACACGGTACGCATGGTGCTCTCCGGTTATTCAGACATCGCCGCCGTTACCGACTCGATCAACAAGGGCGCGATCTATCGCTTCATGATGAAACCTTGGGATGATCAACAACTGAAGGAAGAAATTTCGGGCGCATTCCGGCACTGGCGGGAGATGTATGGGCAGAAGGCGGACGAGAACTGAGTTACTTGGAAACGCCGCTGAAAAAGGCTTTCAAGAATAAAGCATCAAGCAAAAACAAGTTGAACGTGCAATCGAAACTTCGTAGGTCGGGTTAGCGTAGCGTAACCCGACGATTGACCAACAATGAGTGGGGTTATGGCCGAAGGAAATCCCTGTGGGACGCCCTTTGGGCTAACCCGACCTACAGAGTTCGTCGAGTTCAAGTTATTTTTGCTCACCTCCTAAGGGACCAACGTGGAAACCAAACGCTCTGAGGAGCAGACGATTCAAGCTCGCGTCCTGTTCGTCGATGACGACCCGATTCTGCGCACCCAGATCAAGCATCTGGCGGGCAAGTTCGTCACCGAAATCCAGGTTGCCGCCGATGGCGTCGAAGGCCTCGAACGCTGGCGGCAGTGGCAGCCCAATGTGGTCGTCACCGACATTTTCATGCCGCGCATGAACGGCCTGGAGATGTGCGAGGCGATCAAGATCGAAGACCCCGACGCCCAGATCATCGTCATCACCTCCGACCGCGACGGCGAAAGCCTGCGTCGCGCGCTCCTGATCGGCGTCGAGCGCTATATCACCAAGCCCGTGGATATGCATCTGCTGGCCGACGCCATCGCCAAGTGCGTGCGCGATCAGCAACAGACCGAGGATCTGCGCCTGACCCGCCAGGTCGCCTCATTGACGCAGGCCTTGCGCGTACAACTGGAAGAGAAACAGATCGCCGAAGCGGAGTTGCATAAGGAGAAAGCCGAACAATTGGTGCTGATCAATCGGCTGGAAGAGGCGCACAACCAGCTTCTTCAATCAGAAAAAATGGCTTCTATCGGCCAGCTGGCCGCCGGCGTTGCCCATGAGATCAATAACCCGGTCGGTTTCGTCAACTCCAACCTTGGTTCGCTGCAACACTATGTCGAGCAACTGCTGACCCTGCTCGCGGCCTACGAACAGCACGAGGAGGAACTGGCGACCGAAAGCCGAAGCGCGCTCGCCAAGCTCAAGAAGCAGATCGACCTTGCCTATCTGCGCGATGACGTTCGCGATCTGCTCAATGAGTCGCTAGGTGGCCTGCAGCGGGTCAAGCGCATCGTCCAGGATCTGAAGGATTTCTCCCACGTCGGCGAAACGGAAATGCAGTGGGCCAATCTGGAAGACGGCCTTGAAAGCACGCTCAATGTCGTCTGGAACGAGCTCAAGTACAAAGCCGAGGTGATCAAGGACTATGGCAATATCCCTGAGGTCGAGTGTATTCCGTCCCAGCTCAATCAGGTGTTCATGAATCTCCTGGTCAATGCCGGTCACGCGATCAAGGAAAAAGGGACAATCACCCTGCGCACCCGCCAGGACGGCGACGAGGTCTGCGTTGAAGTCAGCGATACCGGTTTCGGCATTCCGCCGGAAATTATCAACCGAATATTCGACCCCTTCTTTACGACGAAACCCGTCGGCACAGGAACCGGCCTCGGTCTGTCAATCACCCACGGCATCATCCGCAAGCACAACGGGCGGATTGAGGTCACCAGCGAGCCTGGGAAAGGCACGACCTTCCGGGTATTCATACCAATGAAGCAGAAAGTCGCTGAAGCGGAATGAAAGCGGTTGTTCCACTCCGCCAACCGGGGAATGCCCGGAAGGCGCATGAACTGGCGATCTACAGAAGGAAAGGCTGAAGAAGCCCGTCTTTATTGCCTTTCAAGCCAGCCATGAAAAAAGCAGGCATCACCGCCTGCTTTTTTATCTGTCCGGCCAGGCCGTTCAGTGGTGCTTGCGTATCTTCTTGATGGCCTGCAATTGCGCAATGGCCTGAACCAGCTCGGCTTCTGCCGTCGCATAGCTGACGTCCGCTTCGCGGTTCTTCAGCGCTTCTTCGGCGTGACGCTTGGCTTCAATGGCCTTGGCCTCGTCCAGATCGTGGGCGCGAATCGCCGTGTCGGCAAGCAGGGTAATCAAGGTTGGCTGCACTTCCAGCACGCCGCCAGAGACATAGACCAATTCGTATTCTTCGCGATCAGGAATTTTCAGACGCACAGTACCGGGTTTGATGCGGGTCAGCAGCGGGGTATGGCGCGGGTAGATGCCCAATTCGCCAGCCTCGCCCGGAAATACTGCGAAGTCGGTCTCGCCGGAGAAGATCAGTTCCTCGGCGCTGACTACATCAACATGAACTCTGAGTGGCATGGTTTCTTTCCCTTGCGCTGCTGCGTCACGCCGACTTGGCGGACGCGAACTGCGTTGGATTGAGCTTAAAGGGTCTTGGCCTTCTCGAACACTTCCTCGATGCCGCCGACCATGTAGAAGGCCTGCTCGGGAATGTTGTCGCACTCGCCGTCACAAATCATCTTGAAACCCTTGATCGTGTCCTTGAGCGTAACGTACTTGCCCGGCGAGTTGGTGAACACCTCGGCCACGTGGAACGGTTGTGACAGGAAGCGCTGGATCTTGCGCGCACGGTAAACCGACAGTTTGTCTTCCGGCGACAATTCGTCCATGCCGAGAATGGCGATGATGTCACGCAATTCCTTGTATTTCTGCAAGGTCATCTGCACGGCACGGGCCACGCGATAGTGCTCTTCGCCAACGACTTGCGGGTCAAGCTGGCGCGAAGTCGAGTCAAGCGGATCGACGGCCGGATAGATACCCAGCGAGGCGATGTCACGCGAGAGCACGACGGTTGAATCCAGGTGCAGGAAGGTGGTGGCCGGGGATGGATCGGTCAAGTCATCAGCCGGCACATAGACGGCCTGGATCGAGGTGATCGAGCCAACCTTGGTCGAGGTGATGCGCTCTTGCAGACGGCCCATTTCTTCGGCCAGCGTCGGCTGGTAACCCACAGCCGACGGCATACGGCCGAGCAGCGCGGACACTTCGGTACCGGCCAGCGTATAGCGGTAGATGTTATCGACGAAGAACAGGATGTCGCGTCCATCGTCACGGAAACGTTCGGCCATGGTCAGACCGGTCAGCGCCACGCGCAGACGGTTACCCGGCGGCTCGTTCATCTGCCCGAAGACCATCGCCACCTTGTCGAGAACGTTGGAGTCTTTCATTTCATGGTAGAAGTCGTTGCCTTCGCGGGTACGCTCACCCACACCGGCAAACACCGAAAGACCGGCGTGCTGCTTGGCGATGTTGTTGATCAGTTCCATCATGTTCACGGTCTTGCCGACGCCGGCACCACCGAACAGGCCGACCTTGCCGCCCTTGGCGAACGGGCAAACCAGATCGATCACCTTGATGCCGGTTTCGAGCAGATCAACCGATGGAGACAACTCGTCGAATTTCGGTGCCAATTGATGAATCTCGCGACGCTCCTCTGTCGCGATCGGACCGGCTTCGTCAATCGGGCGACCAAGCACGTTCATGATTCGACCAATCGTCGCATCGCCGACCGGAACCGAAATCCCGGCACCGGTGTTGTTGACCTTCATGCCGCGACGCAGGCCGTCGGATGAACCCATGGCAATCGTACGCACGATGCCGTCACCCAATTGCTGCTGAACCTCAAACGTCAGATCCACTTCGCAACCGTCGTGTTCTTCGCTCTTGTCGAGCAGCAGTGCATCGTAAATTCGGGGCATCGCGTCGCGCGGGAACTGGATGTCCACCACGGCACCGATACACTGAACAATGTTTCCTTGACTCATCGTCGTATCCCCAATCAATAATCTAAGTTCATCGTGTTAAACGGCTCAGACAGCCGCTGCGCCGCTGACGATTTCTGAAAGCTCTTTGGTAATTGCTGCCTGGCGAGCCTTGTTATAAACCAGCTTGAGCTCGCCGATCACGTTCTTGGCGTTGTCCGAAGCGGACTTCATCGCCACCATGCGCGCACTTTGCTCGGACGCCATGTTCTCGGCCACTGTCTGATACAGAACCGCCTCAACGTAACGCACCAGAAGATCGTCGATCACTACCTTGGCATCCGGTTCGTAGATGTAATCCCAACGGTTGGCGCTTTTGTTTCCGACCACGTCGCCGGAGAGCGGCAGCAACTGTTCGATGACCGGCTCCTGTTTCATGGTGTTGATGAAACGGGTGTAGGCAATGTACAAAACGTCGATTTCACCGTTGACGTAGGCGTCGAGCTGAACTTTGGCCGGCCCGATCAGCTTCTCAAGGCGCGGCGTGTCACCCAGCCCAATGAGGTGCGAAACGATGTTGGCACCGGCACGCATCATGAAACCGAAACCCTTGTTGCCGATTGCGGTTACTTGCAGCTTCTTGCCTTCGGCGTCCCATTCCTTCATCCGGCCCAAAGCCAAACGCAGGACATTGGTGTTCAAGCCGCCACACAAGCCCTTGTCCGACGTTACCGTGATCAGACCAACCGCCTTCACGTTATCTCGCTTGGAGAGGAAGGGATGGCTGTAATCGGTCAGCGCATGAGAGAGGTTTCCGGCAACACGCCTGATCTTCTCGCCATAGGGTCGGGCAGCACGCATCCGATCCTGCGCCTTGCGCATTTTCGATGCGGCCACCATTTCCATGGCCTTGGTGATCTTGCGCGTGCTTTCGACGCTTTTGATCTTGTTGCGAATTTCCTTGCCGCTCGCCATGGAAATCTCCTCGATCGATCAGGCCAGTGTGGCCTTGAACTCCTCGATCGCCTTGGTGAGCGCGAGCTCAGCATCAGCATCAAGTTCTTTGCTCGTTTCAATCTTGCTGACGAGAGCCGCGTGTTTCTGCTTGATGAAGTTCTGCATCTGCTTCTCGACCTCAAGCGCTTTCTTCACTTCGACATCGTCGAAAAAGCCCTTGTTGATCGCGTGCAGTGTGACGGCCATTTCAGAAACCGCCATCGGCGAATACTGTTGCTGCTTCATCAGCTCAGTGACCAAGCGGCCACGATCAAGCTGCTTGCGGGTTGCTTCGTCCAGATCGGAAGCAAACTGCGCGAAAGCGGCCAGTTCTCGATACTGGGCCAGCGCCAGACGCACACCGCCGCCTAACTTTTTGATGACCTTGGTCTGCGCCGCACCACCCACCCGTGAAACCGAAATACCGGCATCAATGGCGGGACGAACACCGGCGTTGAACAGGTCGGTATCAAGGAAGATCTGGCCGTCGGTAATCGAGATGACGTTGGTCGGAACGAAAGCGGACACGTCGCCAGCTTGCGTTTCGATCACCGGCAAAGCGGTCAATGAACCGGTTTTGCCCTTGACTTCGCCATTGGTGAAACGCTCGACCCAGGCTTCCGAAACACGAGCCGCACGCTCAAGCAGACGGGAATGCAAATAGAAAACGTCGCCGGGGTAAGCTTCACGGCCTGGCGGGCGACGCAACAGCAGCGAGACCTGACGGTAGGCCCAGGCCTGTTTGGTCAGATCGTCGTAAATGATCAGCGCATCCTGACCGCGGTCGCGGAAGTACTCGCCCATGGTGCAGCCGGAGTACGGCGCGATGAATTGCAATGCAGCCGATTCGGCGGCCGTTGCGGCAACGATGATCGTGTAGTGCATGGCACCGTGCTCTTCGAGCTTGCGCACCACGTTGGCAACGGTCGAGGCTTTCTGACCGATGGCCACGTAAATACAGATCAGATCCTTGCCCTTCTGATTGATGATGGTATCGATCGCCACCGCCGTCTTGCCGGTCTGACGGTCACCAATGATCAGTTCGCGCTGTCCACGACCAATCGGCACCATCGCGTCGATCGATTTCAGGCCGGTCTGTACCGGTTGTGAAACCGATTTGCGCCAGATGACGCCCGGCGCGACTTTTTCGATCTTGTCGGTCAGCTTGGCGTTGATCGGGCCTTTGCCGTCAATTGGATGACCGAGCGAGTTAACCACGCGGCCGAGGAGTTCCGGTCCGACCGGCACTTCAAGAATGCGGCCGGTCGTCTTGACCGTGTCGCCTTCGGTAATGTGTTCGTACTCACCAAGAACCACCGCG
>JBBQAT010000045.1:0-27279 GCA_038316625.1 Burkholderiales bacterium | reverse complement strand
ACCCAAAAAACTCCTTTTGTAAATCTTTGTACCGCAATGTTTGTAATCGCGAGAACCAGACCAACCTGTGGGTGTGCCGCTTGGCTCCGCCCCGTTCCCGGACCTCTCCGTGGGCCCCGCCAAGCTGCACACCCTACTTGATCCTCTACTCTTCATTTCCTTCATCCAATGACATCAGGCCGGCGTTGCCGCCTGCCGCTGTGGTATCCACCGAGAGTGTGCGCTCGCTGGCAAAGCGGTACAGGTAGTGCGGGCCACCGGCTTTCGGCCCGGTGCCGGAGAGGCCTTCACCGCCAAACGGCTGGACACCGACGACGGCACCGATGATGTTGCGGTTCACATAGGTGTTGCCGACCGGCAAGCGCCGCGTGATGCGCGCTACCGTTTCGTCGATGCGACTGTGGATACCAAGCGTCAGGCCGTAACCGGTCTCGGCGATGGCGTCGCAGACCTGATCGAGTTCGTCGGCACGCCAGCGAATGATGTGCAGGATGGGACCGAAAACCTCGCCCTCAAGCCGCGAAAGCCGGTCGATTTCGTAGGCACGCGGCGCGAAGAAGGTGCCGTTGGCCGTGGCCTCGTCGTCCAGACTGCCGATATAAATCGGCGTGGCAAAGCTGTCGAGCTTGCGGCTGTGTTCCTCAAGCAGGCGCCTGGCCTCCTGGTCGATGACCGGGCCAACGTCGGTGCGGATATCGGCCGGATTGCCGATGCGCAGTTCCTGCATGGCACCGCTCAGCATGGCGCTGACCTTGTCGGCGATATCGGCCTGCAGGAACAGCACGCGCAGTGCCGAGCAGCGTTGGCCGGCCGAGTTGAAGGCCGACGCCAGCACATCGCGCACGATCTGTTCGGGCAAGGCCGAGGAGTCGGCGATCAAGGCGTTCTGGCCGCCGGTTTCGGCGATCAGCGGCACAATCGGGCCGGGCTTGGCGGCCAGCGCCTGGGCGATCAGGCGGGCGACTTCGGTCGAGCCGGTGAAAGCAACGCCGGCACAGCGGCGATCCGCCACTAGCGCCGCTCCGATGCGTCCGTCGCCGGGCAGGAAGGCCAGCACATCCGCCGGAACACCTGCCTGATGCAGCAGTTGCACGGCCAGCGCGGCGATCAAGGGCGTTTGCTCGGCCGGCTTGGCGACCACCGCATTGCCGGCAGCGAGTGCCGCCGCAACCTGGCCGACGAAAATGGCCAGCGGGAAATTCCACGGGCTGATGCAGACAAATACGCCGCGCCCATGCAGCGAAAGGCTGTTGCACTCGCCGGTCGGGCCGGGCAGCAGGATCGGTTCGGCGAATTTCTCCCGCGCCTGTGCGGCGTAGTAACGGCAGAAGTCGACGGCTTCGCGCACTTCGGAAACGGCATCGCCCTGCATACGGCCACCTTCGCGAACGATCAGCGCCATCAGTTCGTTTACGCGGGCTTGCAGCAGGTCAGCGGCGCGTTCCAGAATGGCGGCGCGCTCGGTAGCCGGCGTTTCTTCCCAGCCACGGAACGCATCCTGCGCTCTGGCCATGGCACCACTGGCGTCGTCGTTTCGGGCCTCAACCACCTGACCGACGATATCGCGGCGATCCGACGGCGAACAGACCGGCCGGCTTGTACCGGCAGGGGCCAGCCCACCGATCAGCGGTTCGGCGAGGTAGCTGACCTTGCGGCTGTCTTCCAGCGCACGATGCAGGCGGTCAAGCGTGAGTTGATCGAACATGTCCAGTCCTTCACTATTGATGCGCTGCGCGCCGAACAAATCGCGGGGCAGCGGGATTCCGGGATGTGGCTTGACGGCCAGCGCGGCCACCGCTTCCATCGGGTCGGCCACCAGTTTTTCGACCGGCAGGACGGCATCGGCAATGCGATTGACGAAGGAGGAATTGGCACCGTTTTCAAGCAGGCGGCGCACCAGGTAGGCGAGCAGGTCTTCGTGGCAACCAACCGGGGAATAAACCCGGCAGGCGCGCCCCCATTTTTCGCTGCCGACCACCTCGTCGTAAAGCTCGTCACCCATGCCATGCAGGCGCTGGTATTCCCATTCGTTGCTGCCTGAAGTCGCGGCAATTTCGGCGACGGCCGCCAGCGTATGGGCGTTGTGCGTAGCGAACGCCGGGTAGAAGGCGACCGGATCGGCGAACAGCCGTTTGGCGCAAGCGATATAGGAAACGTCGGTCGACGCCTTGCGCGTGAATACCGGGTATTCGTTGAGACCACGCTCCTGCGCCATCTTGATTTCGGCATCCCAATAGGCGCCCTTGACCAAACGCACCATCAGCCGGCGATTGGCGCGATGCGCCAGGTCGGCCAGCCAGTCCAAAGTCGCCAAAGCACGTTTCTGATAGGCCTGGACGGCCAGACCGAGGCCGTTCCAGCCGGCCAGTTCCGAGTCGAGTGCGAGGAATTCAATGAGATCGAGCGAGAGTTCCAGGCGATCCATTTCCTCGGCGTCGATGGTGAAACCGACGTTGAAAGCCTTGGCTTTCAGCGCCAGCGCCTTGACCGCCGGCCACAGTTCGCGGCGTACGCGATCCTTGTTGGCCACTTCGTAACGCGGATGCAAGGCCGAAAGCTTGATCGAAATCGAGGGCGCTTCGAGTGCCGGACGGCCCCCCGCCGCCGCGCCGATGGCCGCGATGGCCTGCGTGTAGGACTCGAAATAGCGCAACGCATCGTTGGTGCAGCGCGCCGCTTCGCCGAGCATGTCGTAGGAGTGGCGGTAGCCGTGTTTCTCGGCGCTGCGCGCGCGGTCGAGCGCTTCGTCGATATCGCGGCCCATGACGAACTGCTTGCCGAGAATGCGCATGGCGGTAATCACCGCCTGACGGATCACCGGTTCGCCGGCGCGCGCGATCAGCCGTTTGAAGGTGCCGCCTAGATTCTTGTCGTCGTTCTCAAGATTGACCACGCGGCCGGTGAGCATCAACGCCCAGGTGCTGGCGTTGACGAAGGTGCTGTGCGAGGTACCGAGACGTTTTACCCACTCGGTATGGCCGATCTTGTCGCGGATCAGCAGGTCGACCGTTTCGGCGTCGGGTATGCGCAGCAGCGCTTCGGCCATGCACATGAGGACGACGCCTTCACGCGAAGACAGGTCGTAGGTGTTCAGAAAGGCGTCTATGCCGCTGGTTTTCAGGCGGCTGTCGCGGATCGTCTGCACCAGCGGCCGGGCGCGTTCGAGAATGCGCTGCTGTTCCGCAGGCGTGAAGCGGGCGCGGGCGACAAGTTCGTTGACGATGGTCGTTTCGTCGATGCGGTAAGAATCACGCACGGCCTGGCGTAGTGCGCTGGTTTTGGCAACGCTCATGCTGTCTTCCAATCAAGGAAACCGGCCGGCATCAGGTGCCGGCTAGAGTAGTCGAAATGCACTTAGGAATGCGTTTGGAAGCCTCAGGATTCAAAAAAATGATTCACCACCAAGGCACCAAGAACACCAAGTTACACCAAGAAAACCCAGGCAGCTTGCTTTGTGCCGCTTGGTGTTCTTGGTGCCTTGGTGGTTCGCTTTACTTCATCAACTTACTTCGCGACGTAGTCGTACTTGCCGCCCTTCCACTGATAGACCATGAAGCCGGGCAGCTTGTTGTCGCCCTTGGCGTCAAAGCCCAGCTTGCCGATGACTGTATCGAAACTGCCGGTGCGCATCGTCTTTTCCAGATCGTTGTACTTGACGCTCTTGCCCTGTTCAGCGGCCTGAGCAAACAACTGCATGGCGGCGTAGGCGTACATCACGTAGCCTTCCGGCTCGACCTTGGCGTCACGGAAGCGCTTGACGATATCGGCTGCGGCCGGATTCTTGCGCGGATCGGGAGAGAAGGTGAACAGCACGTTGTCGGCGCTGGCACCGGCGGCCGTCACCAGTTCCGAGTTGGTCAGCGTATCGCCGCCCATGACCGTCAGTTTCAGACCCGCTTGCTGTGCCTGACGCAGAATCAACGCCACCTCGGTGTGATAACCACCGTAAGCCATGACTTCAACGCCGGCCGCCTTGAGCTTGCTGACCAGACCGGAGTAATCCTTTTCACCGGCCGTGATCGACTCGCGCAAAACGACCTTGACCTTCTTGCCTTCGATGGCCTTGGCGATTTCATCGGCCAGGCCCTTGCCGTAGGCGCTCTTGTCGTCGACGACGGCGATCTTCTTGTCCTTGAAGTGATCGGCCAGATAACCGCCGGCAACCAGGCCCTGCTGGTCGTCACGACCCATGATGCGGAAAATGTTCTTCAGGCCGCGTTCGGTGACCTGCGGATTGGTCGACACGGTGGCCATCGGGATCTGCGATTCGTTGTAAACGTCCGACGCCGGGATGGTCGAGCTGGAACACCAGTGGCCGTGCATGAACACGATCTTCTTGTTGACCATGGTGTTGGCCACGGACACAGCCTGCTTCGGATCGCAGGCGTCGTCGCCGACTTCGAGCTTCAGTTTCTGGCCGAGCACCCCGCCCTTGGCGTTGATATCGGCGATGGCCATTTCAGCGCCCTTGCGGATCTGGTCGCCAGCGGAAGCGTATTGACCCGTCATCGGACCGGCAATCGCCACCAGATGATCGGCATAGACGTGGGGGGCGGCAAAGGCCAGCAGACTGAATCCGGCCAGCAGAACGTTCTTGCGCATTGACTCTCTCCTATGGTTTCGGTGGGCGTGACATGAATACAAATAAGGCTACAGCGACGGCACTCTCGCTGTCTTCGCGCCGGGTAGAGGCTATCGGCGAATCGGGACAACGACAGGAAGGGGATATTCTAACCGCAGGTCAGGCAGAATTCTTCACTCGTTTGCCTGTTGGCAAGCGTCCGGACCATGTTCGGGGAAGCAGTTACTGCACAAGAAGGAGCAATTCGGACAAAACTTTTGCCGATGCCATGGAACCCTCATGGATAAACGATCTACGAGCAATCATCCTGGAGACCCGCGAATCTATTGGCTTGTAGGCACGCACTGCTGTAGATCAAGTGCTGATACGGCCTGCAGCTCGATATTTCGAATGCGTTTTTTTGACAAAAGACGCACGCAACACGCGCCGTTGGGTGCAGAATAACAGCACACAAAAAGCGCGCCGGAATCTACCGCGCCAAAACCGATTCAAGACACGACGTACCCGGAGCTTTCTGTCCGGTGTTTCATTCTTCCTTCAACGATGC
Source organism: Burkholderiales bacterium (assembly GCA_038316625.1). Lineage (GTDB taxonomy): Bacteria > Pseudomonadota > Gammaproteobacteria > Burkholderiales > Rhodocyclaceae > Propionivibrio. The sequence goes on along the minus strand of JBBQAT010000045.1, from coordinate 22,150 downwards.
TTCGGAGAGTCAGATGAAAAAACTAATCCTGCTTGCAGTTGGTATCACCTCAGCCACCCTGGCTTTTGGCCAGGCCTCCGTCGGTGCCTACACGACCCTTGAGGAGCCTCTCGCCAAACAGCTTTTCGAGCAGTTCGAGAAAGAAAACAGCGTCAAGGTCAACTGGCAACGCCTCTCCGGCGGAGAGGTAGAAACCCGTCTTGAAGCCGAGAAAGCCAACCCCCAAGCGTCGATCTGGGTTGGTGGCGTTGGCCTCAACCATATGAGCGCCAAGGTGAAGGGGCTGACCACGCCTTACAAGTCGCGCCTCGCCGACAACACGCCCGCGCAGTACCGTGACAAGGAGAGTTTCTGGATCGGCCTCTATGTCGGCCCGCTGGGTTTCCTTACGAACGAGAAGGTGGCCAAGGAACAGGGACTGAGCATACCAAAATCCTGGAGCGACCTGATCAAGCCCGAGTTCAAGGGCAAGATCCGTATCGCCAACCCGACCACGTCGGGCACGGCCTACAACATGATTACGACGATCCGCTACATGTACAACGGTGACGAAGAGAAGACCTTCGACTACCTGAAGAAGCTCGACACCAGCATCGATCAATACACGAAATCCGGCGCGGCGGGCGGAAAGAGTGTGGCCATCGGCGAAATTCCCGTGGCTATTGGTTATGCGCACGATATGGTCAAGCTGAAGGTCGAGGGTGCTCCAGTAGTCATTACCATCCCGACCGAAGGGACGGGTTACGAAGTGGCATCCATGTCACTGGTCAAGGGTGGCAAGGACGCGGTCAATGCCAAGAAACTGTATGACTGGATTCTCACCAAGCCGGCGCAGGAAATCATCGGGCAATGGTATGTCGTGCCGCTGTCAAAACTGGCCACCAAAAATCCCGTCGCGTTCAGCCTTGAGGATGTCAAGACGGTCGATCAGGACCTGCAGTGGGACGCCGACAACAAGAACCGGCTGCTGGAACGCTGGACCAAGGAAATCGGTTCGAAACGCTGAGCTGTCCAATCAGAATGTGAGCTGACGGCCGACCCGGAACACTGATGTGTTCCGGGCGCTGTTATTGCCGGGAGATTTCCCCTGTTTACCAAAAAGAACATCATCGTTTTTCTGATTGCCTGCCTGGTATTCCTGGTCATCGACGCCTGGATGTTCTCGGTGCTGCGCGGGAGCTACGAGAAGACCATTCTTCAGGATAAGAAAGAACTCCTTGTTGCGCTGGCTCGATCCGCGCCGGGCGAAAGTGGGGATGCAGAGGCCTGGCTGAGTGAAGCGAAGAAAGCTTATCCGGCGCTTCATCTGCTGTATATCCGTGGCATTCCAGGAGTCGACGAGGTTCAGGAATTCGCTCTTGATGCGGAACTGAAAGCGATCTGGCAAGCCCGCCAGGAAGACAAAGCGTTCAAGACCGGAATCGAGGCGGCGTCCTACCTTGAAACCTTCGTCATTCCCGAGGCCGTACGCCTGGGCGCAGGCGAATCGCTGCTGATGTTCTCACCGGTCATCAACGCCGAGGGCGATACTGCGCAAGGAATCATCATCGCCGCCGTCGATGAAACCGTTCTGACGTCCTTCAACAACCTCACCTACGCCCTGTCGATGATCGCCTTTTTCGTCTTCGCTCTGGGTTTCGGCATTGCCACGTTTGCCAGAGACCCACCCACCGGCTATGCCATCCTGGTTCTCTTTTCCATCGTTCTGCTCTTTGTCGCTTACCCGCTTTTCGAGGCCGTACGCCTGACCTTTGTTCAGGAGGGGCGCTTCTCGCTGGCGATCTGGAAGAATATCCTGACCAACCGGCAATATCTCGGGGCCTTGGCCGGATCGATCAAACTGGGCGTCCTGACGGCAACGCTGTCGACCATTATCGGCTTCATCTTCGCCTTTTTCGTATCGCGTACCAGCATGCGCGGGAAGAAGCTGGTGACGGCACTGGCCACACTGCCGGTGATTTCACCACCGTTTTCGTTGACGCTTTCCATCATCCTGCTGTTCGGCAACAACGGGCTGATCACCAAAGGGCTGCTGGGGCTGGAGAATTTCACCATCTACGGCCTCGGCGGGCTGGGTCTGGTGCAAACCATTTCGATGTTCCCGATTGCCTTTCTGACCCTGGCCGGCGTGCTCGACGCCATCGATTCAACGCTTGAAGACGCCAGTCTCGATCTCAATGCCACGCGCTTGCAAACCTTCCTGCGCGTGACGCTACCGCTCACCATGCCCGGCATCCTGTCGGCCTGGCTGCTGGTGTTTACCAACTCGCTGGCCGATTTCGCCAATCCCTTGCTGCTGTCCGGCAGCTTCAGAGTTTTGTCGGTCGAGTCCTACATCGAGGTCACCGGGATGAACCGCCTCGGCAACGGTGCCGCACTCTCGATCCTGCTGCTGCTGCCGACGCTCACGGCCTTCTTTGTCCAGCGCGCCTGGGTCGCCAAGAAATCCTTTGTCGTCGTGACCGGCAAGCCCTCTGGGCGCCTCTCCGATCTGGCCTCGAAGCCAACGCGCCTTTTCCTGCTCGGTTTTGTCGTGCTCACCAGCGTGTTCATCGTTTCGCTGTATGGAACGATCATCGCCGGCTGCTTCGTCAAGAACTGGGGTATCGACTACAGCTTTACCACGTCGAATATCGTCGAAGCTCTGCAGCGCGGCAAGGAGGCGATGATCTCGACGATGACGCTGGCCGGTATCGCGACACCGATTGCCGGCTTCATCGCCATGATCGGCGCCGTGCTGGTTGTGCGCAAGCAGTTCCCCGGCAAGCGCGTGCTCGAAGCGCTGATGATGACGCCGTTTGCCGTTCCCGGAACGCTGATCGGCATCAGCTACATTCTGGCCTTCAACCAGCCGCCCTTCCTGCTGGTCGGGACCGGTGCCATCCTGGTCATCTGTTACGTCATCCGCGAATTGCCCGTTGGCCTTGAAGGCGGCGTCGCCACACTGCGCCAGATCGATCCGTCCATCGAGGAAGCAGCATCCGATCTCGGGGCTGATCAGGCAACGGTTTTCCGCACAGTGATCCTGCCGCTCATCCGGCCGGCGTTCATTTCCAGCATGTCCTACACCTTCGTGCGTTCGATGACGGCGGTCAGCGCCATCATTTTCCTGATCAGCGCGCGCTGGTACCACATCACCATCCAGATCTACAACTTCTCGGAAAACATTCGTTTCGGCCTGGCCAGCGTCCTGGCCACCGCGCTCATCTTCATCGTTCTCGCCGTGTTCGGCCTGATGCGTTTGATCGTGAAGCAGAGCGAACATCTCGAGAAAACCGTGACCGTTCAGTAAGAGCTATAAGAGGCAAGCATGGAGCAAAAATCCGTACCGGTATCGCTTGAGCTGGTGACCAAGATCTTCCGGGATCAAAAGACGAAATCCGACGTCTATGCCGTCCACGACGCGCAACTGGAAATTGGCGGAGGCGAACTGGTCACGCTGCTGGGACCGTCGGGCTGCGGCAAGACGACCATGCTGCGCATGATCGGGGGTTTTGAACTGCCCACGCGCGGCAAGATCCGCATCGGCGGCGAGGATGTCACCTACCTGCCCCCCAACGCCCGCGCCACCGCCACGGTATTCCAGTCGTACGGCTTGTTTCCCCATCTCGACGTCTTCGACAACGTGGCCTACGGGCTGCGCGTACGCAAGATCGCCGCACCGGAAATCGAAACGCGCGTGATGGAAGCGCTTGCCCTCGTGGGCTTAACGGCGCTGGCCAAGCGAGCGCCGGGCCGCCTTTCGGGCGGACAGCAGCAGCGCGTGGCCCTGGCCCGTAGCTTGGTCGTTCGCCCGCAAGTCCTGCTGCTCGACGAACCGCTCTCCAATCTTGATGCGCTGCTGCGTGAGCAGATGCGCATTGAAATTCGCCGCATCCAGAAATCTCTGGGCATCACGGCCATTTACGTCACGCATGATCGGGTGGAGGCGATGAGCCTTTCCGACCGTGTCGTCGTCATGAAGGATGGCGTCATCCAGCAAGTCGGGCCTCCTTCGGAAATCTACGAACGTCCCGATTCACAGTTTGTCGCCGGCTTCGTCGGCAAGGTGGCCTTTTTCCCGGTTGACGTGGTGGACACGCCAGCGACCGGCCCCGTGGCGTGCACGCTCAATGGCAAGCCAGTACTGGCCGGTTCGATGGCACCGGGTGTAGGCAGGAACGCCCTGCTGATGGCCCGCCCGGAATCCCTCCGTCTCGGACATCCGGGAGAAGGTGCCTGTGACGGCACGGTGACTACCAATGTTTACTTGGGTTCTAGCGTGGAAAGCTTCGTTGCGACGGAATACGGCGAAATCCTTGTCCAGATCGACGACCCCTCGATAAGCCGGGTGCTGACAGAGGGCTCGAAAGTCTCGATTTCCTTTGACGAAACAAGGGTTCGCCTATTGCCGGTCGCCGAGATCAAACCCGAAACAGCCTGACAGCTGACAGAAGGGAATCCGACAACTCGTTGAGTTCGTGCGAGACCTTGGCCGTCTCGCCAGAGGAGCGCGTATTCTCTTCGCTCATGTGCGCCACGGACTCAACCTGGCGAGAAATGTCCAGCGTTGCCGACCCCTGCTCGGCGAGCGCGTTGCTGATCTCGTTGATCGCCTCGGTGACCCGCCCGGCGTCGGACTGAATCGTTTTCATGCAACCCGACACCTGCTCGGACAATTCTTTGCCTCCAGCCACTTGCTGCATCACTGAATCCATTTCAACCACCGCATTGCTGGCGGCCTTCTGCATCGCCCCGATCGTCTCGCTGATCTCGCCAGTTGATTTTCGCGTACGCTCGGCCAGCTTGCGGACTTCGTCAGCAACCACGGCGAACCCGCGTCCCTGCTCCCCGGCCCGCGCCGCCTCAATGGCCGCATTGAGTGCCAGCAGGTTGGTCTGATCCGCGACGTCCTGAATCACTTGTACGACAACGGAAATACGTTTCGTCTGCTCACCCAGTTCGTTGATCGTATGGCCCGCACGATCCACCGTGCCGGCAATCTGATCCATTTCCTTTGTTGACTTCAAAATCATTGCCGAACCCGCGTTAGCCGCTCTGCCCGCTTCTGCCGAGCGCGCCAGTGCGTCGCGCATATTGCCGCCAATCATGTCGACAGAGACCGACAGCTGCTCCACGGCGGCCGCCATGGCCGATGCAGATTCGCTCTGCTTGACCGACGCGTCGGAGACCCGATCCGAGGTCGCCGAGGCATTTCCGGCCACCTGCGAGATACGCGCCGCCGCGCTCAGTACATCCTGCAACGATTGCTGAACCTTGTTCAACAACTCGTTGAACGCCTGCGCCGTCTGGCCCGCTTCATCCTGACCGGAAACCTCGGCGCGCAGGGTGAAGTCGTTCCCTTCAGCAACCTTTACAATGGCCCGGCGCATTTTTTCGAGCGGCTTAGTGATGCTGCGAACGATGAAGAACGCGAGCACCAGGCTAACAATGATCGACAGGGCATACGTCGAGAGCATGAAACGCATCGCCAGCTGCTTGGTGGTGTTGCCGTCTTCGCGTGCTTGCTGACCGGCTTTCAAATTGGCGTCCAGGAGCTTGGTCAATGACTTGTTGACCGTATCCAGCTGCGTGAGCCACTCGAAAACGTGATTCCTGAATTTTTCGAACATGCTGTCATGGATGTCTTGTTCAGTGGCTTCACTCAAGGTCTTGATCATTTCGTTGGCCTGAACGTCCGTTATCAACCAGCTATTGACGACCTCCTGAAACTCTTTCCATGCAGCCGACTCTTCACTTGTCAGTTCGAGTTTTTCAAATTCCGCCATCGCGGCCTTCATCGTCTTGACGGCCTGTTGTTTCTGCGCCAAGGCGTTCTTGAAGGCTTCCTCGGCTCCCGTATCCTTCTCGCGGGTTGAGACGTCCAAGGAATACTGAACCAATACGGCGGTTTGACCCCGGATCGTGCTCAGAATATTGGCAGCGGGTAGCTTCTGATCCGAAATGAGATCCGTCGCATTACTCATCCGGGAGATGCCGAGCCAGCCACCGATACCGACCAAGGTCAGAGCGACCAGGGAGAACACCACGAGCAATGTCAGCTTCGTGCTCACCGTCAAGTTGCGTAGCGCCAGGATTCTCATCGTATTGCCCACTCCATTCTTACTGTTATCTAACCGCCCGCCAGTGCGAGTGGGCTCGGTATGAATCAATCATTCAGCTGCCGGAGAAAGCGATCATGTCGCTCTGAAGACAAGGCCAATATAAGGACCGGCCGAACGGTATGCCGGTACTTTATCGGCAACACCAAATACTCTCTTGCATAAATAGCGAAACAGTTTCGTTTGTTGAGAAATAAAGTATCGACAACCCCACAACGAGTCGGGACTTGGCAGAGGGTTCGAAAGCCTTGGTTTCCTCTGAAGAGACAAGAGATCGACTGCTTGGCACTCTCATATCAAGCGTTCCAATTTGCAGCTTCGCCATGCAAGCCAAGCAAGACGGGGTTCTTCAAACCGACCTGCTGCGGGAGGCATTGTTTATGCGGTTCTCACCGCAGTCTATCGCGGGGACGCCTATTGACAGCCGTTCCGGAGGGATCAGAGGAAATGCGTTGGCTTTCAGAAAGTAAAGGCACTCTGACCTTTTTTGTTCGCTAAACTGTGCCACTAAGAAAGACCACCTGACGAAAATGAGATGGAGCACCTCTGAACGCGGTGAAAAATTCACGCGGTTGAAACGTCAATCTGCGCAAAAATTTTCCCGGGCATTCCAGCAGTGGCACGCGGCTTGAAATATCATGCAGACTTGTAAGCATTTTATTGCGAGGCCAGTGTATGTCTGATTCGACCATTTATTCCCCGCCCAAGGTCTGGACCTGGGACAAGGCCAACGGCGGCCGCTTTGCAAACATCAACAGACCTGTTGCTGGTCCCACGCATGAGCAGGCACTGCCGCGCGGCAAGCATCCACTGCAGTTGTATTCGCTGGCTACGCCCAACGGAGTCAAGGTTACCGTCATGCTGGAGGAATTGCTGGTGCTTGGCCATGCCGGCGCTGAATACGATGCCTGGCTGATCCGCATTGGCGAAGGCGATCAGTTCGGCAGCGGTTTTGTCGAGGTAAACCCGAATTCAAAAATCCCGGCGCTGCTCGACTACAGTGGCGCTGAACCGGTGAGGGTGTTTGAATCCGGATCGATTCTTCTCTACCTGGCCGAGAAATTTGGTGCCTTCGTGCCAACCGACCCGGCCCAACGCGCCGAATGCCTGTCGTGGTTGTTCTGGCAGATGGGCAGCGCTCCCTACCTGGGCGGGGGTTTCGGCCACTTTTATGCCTATGCGCCGACCAAGATCGAATACGCGATTGATCGCTTCGCAATGGAAGCCAAGCGCCAGCTGGATGTGCTCAACCGACGGCTTGCGGAAAGTCCTTATATCGGTGGCGATGACTACACGATTGCCGACATGGCCATCTGGCCGTGGTATGGGGCCTTGGTTATGGGGCAGTTGTACGAGGCCGGTGAATTCCTGCAGGTAAACGAATACACCCATGTCGTACGCTGGGCCGAAGAAATTTCCAACCGTCCAGCCGCAATACGAGGGCGCATGGTCAACCGGGTGACGGGTCCGCTGGACGCCCAATTGCATGAGCGCCACGACTTGAGCGACTTTGAAACCCGCACGCAAGACAAACTTCAGGCTCAAACCTGATCACGTTTTACGAGTGTGGCGATACCTAAATCCGTGTTCAGGTATATCCAAGTATTCTCTTACAGGGCCGTGCCTTGCTTAGCGCCGCCTTCGGAAAACTACGCGTGGCTTAATGAACCGCGAAACTGTGCTCGTTTGATTCATCAAACAACTGTGCAACTAACAGTTGCTCTTCGCCGAGATCAAACAAGGCCACAACTGACTCACCATTGTCCCTGTGCGCCTGTTGATTCGCCTCTGCGAATGACTTGAAACGGAAGGCTTTATGCGGAGCTTTGGAAAAATTCCGAATCGGCTGGTCAAATGAGCTCGCTTCTTTATACAGAAATTCTTCGGACTCGCCATCAAAAATCAAATAGCCTAGAAAATCCGCGTCTTCGGGCAGATTGATCAAGCGGCGCAAATCATCGGTCTCGCCGAGTTGTTTTTCAACCGCATCCAAAGCGTCCTGTGAAAGTTCGCCCGTGTAGTTTGCTTGACCCATCTGAATCCTTGAATAGTGTCCGAAAGCCCGGACCGGAATACCGCTTTAACACGGTGATTTTACATCGCCCGGTTCGGGCGTTGTCTCGGGTCGAGTTTCCAGGTAATTTTTTGACCCCAAGTACGCCTACCGTTCAAAGGGAAAGATCCAGTTTCCCCGGCAGAACCGTCAATCCGGAAATCTGTTTTCCAATAAAACTGTCAGCCTTATAGACCTCGATGCCCTCCAGTCGGGGCAGAACGACTTGGTTAACAATCATTTTGACCAATTCGATATCCTTCTCACTGACACCGGGGGCGTTCAGAGAAACCAGAGCCATTTTGGTAGCCAGCAGAGACCCAGTTTCCTGACGCCAGGTTGGCGTCATGTCCGCACAAAACTCGACATCCCTCGGAAAGACTTTGGTACGGACCTTGGCGCAGAGGGTTGCATAGCCGTCCAGAAGGGTTACTTTCGGATTGAGTAGTTGAACGTCGCGATTGGCCTTCTTTGCCAATCCCTGTTCAACGTATTTATTGAGCATTTCTTCTGATATTTCGACCGCGAACACCTTTGAGGCCGAGAGAGCGAAAGCCAAGGAAACAAAAAGAAGTTTCATGATAGCTGAGGTCGCGCTTTGTAGGTCTCATCGAATAGATGTTCAAGGGCCGGGTGTACCCCTCGCAAACCATCGATGACGGCCTTCGCCCACTCGAAATATTCGCGCTTGCGTTCCTCTGGCCAGTTCGACGGCGGATTACAGGTGATATCACGAAGGTTACAGATCTTGTCGGCCAATTTGACCAGTTTGGCCCGTCGGCTGATGGTGGCAGCGTGTTCAATCTGGAGGCGCTTCCGTTCAGTCTTTGGTAGCGTTTTGTCGTCAGTAACCTCAAGAACAATGGCGGTTATCTCCTGCCCGAACAGTCGGACAAGCTCCGTCTCGGAGGTCTCGGTATCTTCCAGCGTGTCGTGAAGGATGGCGGTAATCAGCACGCGTTCATCCTCGATAAACGCTTCGTTAGCGAGGACATTCGCCAGCGCGATCGGGTGATTGATATACGGGGACGCATCGACATCTTTGCGGCGCTGATTGCGATGCCGGTCGGCGGCGAAGTTGATGGCCTGTATCAGTTTATTCATGATTCCCCTTGTGGGTATTGTGCACATGAGTCATTGCTTCCATCGGTGCCCCGTAGAAATGAACAACGTATGAGGGCGCACAAGGACGACATGGCCTTTTTCATAGTGTGATTCAGGACAAGGAACGTTCAAACATAAACGGCGTCAACAGAGTAATGGCTTGTCGCTGTATTGATGCCATGGTAGACACGAGGAGACACGAATGCGGAAGTTCAGCAAGAATAATGAAGCCATCCAAAAGCTCTCGCCGGAGCAGTATCGCATCACGCAGCAAAGCGGTACTGAGCGCCCCGGTACCGGAGAATATCTGAACAACCGGGAACCGGGTATCTATGTCGATATAGTGTCGGGTGAGCCGCTGTTTGCCTCGTCCGATAAATTTGAATCAGGATGCGGATGGCCAAGCTTCACCAAACCCATCGAAACGGCCAACATCAACGAACTGCGAGACATTACTCACGACATGATCCGCACTGAGGTGCGTTCGGCACATGCGGACAGCCATCTCGGGCATGTGTTTCCCGACGGGCCACAAGACCGCGGCGGCTTACGCTATTGCATCAACTCTGCCTCGCTGCGGTTTATCCATCGCGACGAAATGGACGCAGAGGGTTATGCGGCTTACTTGGACAAAGTGGAGGATAGGCAATGACTGAGGAACGCGCCGTTCTAGCCGGCGGTTGCTTCTGGGGCATGCAGAACCTTATTCGCCGCTACGACGGGGTTTTGTTGACGCGGGTCGGCTATACCGGCGGCAGCGGGTCCAACGCGACCTATCGCAATCATGATACCCATGCTGAAGCCGTCGAGATCTTCTTTGACCCTGCCTGCGTAAGCTATCGGCAGATCCTTGAGTTCTTCTTCCAGATTCATGATCCCAGCACGCGCAATCGCCAAGGCAACGACATCGGTGCTAGTTATCGGTCAGCAATCTTCTACAGCAGCGACCAGCAGAGGCGTATTGCCGAAGACACGATCGCCGACGTCGATGCGTCAGGCTTATGGCCCGGCAAAGTCGTTACCGAAGTCTTTCCAGCCAGCGACTTCTGGGAGGCTGAACCCGAGCATCAGGATTACCTCGAACGATTCCCCGGCGGCTACACCTGCCATTTTGCCCGGCCCCACTGGCGGCTACCAATTCGAGCTGACAAACTTGCCAGCAACGCGTAACAGCCAATCACATGCCGATCTGTCCCAGAGCAAAGGCGAACGCGCGTTGGCGAACGTAAAAGATGGTGACGCAACTCTTGCCTTGTATTGTTGCCAACCCATTAATTTTTCAACCACGACGGAACGAACAACCAAGCCTCACGCCTAGTTATCTTTGCCGATGGAAAACATCATGACTGCACATTCACTCCAAGACCGTGCCGCCGGCGCGCTTATGGGCGCTTTCATTGGCGATGCGCTCGCACTCGGGCCTCACTGGTATTACGACCTGAATGAGCTGCACGCAGATTACGGTCCCTGGATCAACGACTACACGGCTCCCAAAGCGGGACGCTACCATGCCGGACTAAAAGCAGGTCAGTCGTCCCAAGCCGGCGTGCTGCTGCTCCTCACACTACGTTCACTGGTTGCGCGTGGCGGCTACGACGAGGCCGATTTCTGCCGGCGGATGGATGAGGACTTCTTTCCGTTGATCGATGGAACACCGAACAGCGGCCCTGGTGGTTACACCAGCCAATCTATCCGTGAGTCATGGCGTCTGCGCGTTGAGCAAAAGCGTCCGTGGGGACAAACGGGTGGAAACTCAGACACCACGGAAGCGGCCGAACGAACCCTTGCCATCGCGATTCGTTATGCCCTCAGGCCAAAGGATCTGGCCTCGGCCATTGCCCGTAACACCGTTCTTACCCAAACGGATGGTACCGTGGTCGCGATGACGGTTGCTTTCGGGGCGGTTCTCGGCATGCTTGTTGAAGGGCATGGCCTTGACGGGGAACTGTCAGGCAAAATGATGGAACGGGTGAAACACGGCGAATTGCCTTTCCATACGGTTACGAGTGGCAAGCTCCAGACTCCGCTACGAGGTGAAGCAGAAGCCCCAACGACCGGACGTTTTCCTTCTCCAGACGCGCTGCTAAGCCAATCCTCCATTGCGCTTGCTGCCATGGACCCAGATATTCATATTGAACCGGCGTGGAAAGTCTCGCTGGTGTATGGCATGCCCTGCGCGGTATATCACCAATTCCCGGCAGCCTATTATCTGGCGGCACGTTTTCCGGATGATTTTGAATCGGCCGTGCTGCATGCGGTGAACGGCGGCGGACAAAACCAGGCGCGCGCGATTCTCACTGGGGCGCTCGCCGGTGCTCAAACCGGGCTATCCGGAATCCCCTTGCGCTTTTTGAACGGGCTTGAGAATCATGATGAACTGCTCGATTTGGCAAATCGTCTGGCGCAAGACATGGTGTGATCGACCTATGGCTTTCTGAACTCAATTACGCGCTGAGTGCTGACCAGAAATTCTTTCCCACAAAGTTTTTCTGCCTCCCGCCGAACTTCCGCGCAATCTATTGATCCGGCCCGATGAGGTCTGAAACTGCTGTCATTCCGGCGAAAGCCGGAATCCAGTAGCGGCCATGGCTTACCCCCTGGACCCCGGCCTTCGCCGGGGTGACGACTTCATACATTTGCGGGCCGGAGCAATTAATTGCGCCCCCCTTGACATACCCCATTACGGCCGACACGGCGCATTTCGGCGGAACACTGATGCAGAAACCTTCACTGCTGTTGCCGATCAATCTATTTCGCGCCGCGTTATGAATAGTCTGATCGTCCATTTCCTTGATACATTCGAGTGCAACAAATCTTGTGCAAACTAGTCCTACCAGGCGAGGACCGAATTTTCCAGTGGCGCGATAAGTACCTCTTGCGCTTATGCATGCACTACCCTGATGGATTGCTGATGAAAATCAAACTATTTTTCTTCGTTTTTGTTGTGGCGACAGCGGTTCAAGCCGCGACTTTCGACAAAGACATGCCGCGCGCCTTGGAACTCAAGCCGGAGCAGCAACAAGCTCAAGCAGCGTTTCTGGCGGGAAAGTTGTTGACGCGATACCACTACAAGGCGACGCCTCTAAATGAGGCCATGTCGGAGAAGATATTTGACCACTACCTGAAATCGATTGATTCCGAGAAGTTATTTTTTGTGCAGACCGACATCGATCAGCTAACAGTTTTTCGCACCCGGCTTGGCGACGCCATTCTCAGTGGTGACCTCAGTGCTCCATTTTTCATCTTCAATCGTTACGTGCAACGGATGACCGAACGGTTCACCTTTGCCCGCCGCCTACTCATCGAGGGGTTCGATTTCAGGCAAAAGGAAGATTATCAGTACGAAAGGGAAAAAGCGGCCTGGCCGAAATCAGAAGACGAAATGAATGAGTTGTGGCGCAAACGAGTCAAGAACGATTGGCTTCGCCTAAGGCTCGCTGGAAAAGACGACAAAAGCATTGCCGAGACTTTGGATAAACGCTACCAGCAATCCCTGAAACGCACTGGACAGGTCAAGAGCAAAGACGCGTTCGAGACATTCATGAACGCCTATACCATGGCCATTGAGCCCCACACGAATTACCTGGGTACTCGAGCCGCCGAAGACTTTGATATCTCAATGAGTCTCTCTGTGGTCGGGATCGGCGCGGTGCTGCAAGAAAAGGACGGCTACACCATCATGCGTGAGTTCGTTCCAGGAAGTCCGGCAGCACGCTCAGGGCAATTGAACGTCGGTGATCGCATTCTTGGCGTTGCCCAAGGCGAAAATGGTGCCATGACGGACATTCAAGGCTGGCGCCTGGACGATACAGTCGCGCTGATTCGCGGCAAGGCTGACTCGATCGTCGTGCTGGATATACTGCCCGTAGATGTCGGCCCAGACGGCCAACATAAATCAGTCCCAATTATTCGGAAGAAAATTGCTTTAGAAGATCAGGCGGCCAAGAAATCCGTGCAATCTGTGATGGATGGAGATTCGGTTCGTCACATCGGGGTGATATCACTTCCCGCCTTTTATCAGGATTTCGGTGCCAGACAAAAGGATGACCCAGATTACAAGAGTGCGAGCCGAGATGTGGCGCGCTTGCTGGATGAATTGAAAAAAGAGAAGGTCGATGGCATTTTGATCGATTTGCGCAATAACGGCGGCGGTTCGTTGAGTGAGGCAATCGACCTGACCGGACTGTTCGTCGGCAAGGGCCCTGTAGTTCAGGAACGCGATGCTCAAGGTAAAGTAACCATAGAAAAAACCAATACCACCAATGTCGTTTGGGATGGCCCTCTTGAAGTCCTGATCAACCGAAGTTCCGCTTCCGCATCAGAGATTTTTGCGGCGGCGATTCAGGATTATGGCCGCGGGTTGGTGATTGGAGAACCGAGTTTCGGCAAAGGTACCGTACAAACGATAATCAATCTTGATCAAGTGGCCAAAAGCGACAAACCACAGTTTGGCGAACTGAAGATGACGATTGCCCAGTTTTTCCGAGTCAATGGCGGCACGACACAACTACGCGGCGTAAAGCCGGATATCCTCTTCCCATCGATTTTGGATGCCGAAAGTTTTGGTGAATCGAGCTTTGGCAATGCGCTCCCCTGGATGCAAGTCAAACCTACCGATTACTCGCCGATAGGTAACCTGAATCATTTGCTGCCCCGGTTGCTGATACGACATGAAACCCGCGTAAGGAAGGACAAGGATTTTCAGTTTCTTATGGAAGACCTTGCCGATCTGAAAACGCAACGTTCGAAAAACCTGGTTTCATTGAATGAAGTTGAAAGGCGAAAAGAGCGCGACACCCGGGAGGAACGACTGGCATCCCGCGAAATGCGCGCGGACACAGGAAGGCGCAACTTGGAGAATGTTACGGACAAGGAAGCCAAGCAGAAAAAAAGAAATACGCTTCAGGATGATGGCCTGCAATCTGACGAGCGCAATCTTGCCAGTGAACTGGCCGAAGAAAGAAAACGTAAAGACGTCAAAGATATTTATCTTAACGAAGCGGTTCAAATTCTTAGTGACCAAGTGGGCCTGCAGAAAACGAACGCTAAACCAGATTTGTCGCTGATTCCGAACTCGAGACAGGCATCGGACTCTGTTCATGACCTTATCTTGTGATTGATCTTTAGTTATCGACGAGGTTTTGGCTCATTAAAAAACTGAAGAATCAGGCGTGGTTCGTCGCTGAAGGTGGGAAGAGGCGATAATTACGAATTGGCGGCTGACGCCACCATCAATTTGCTTACTCGCATAATTCGGCCCTGCTAACGGGGGACGGTTTTATGTTCAGTAAGCCGAAAAATAGCTTCCCAATGCCATCAGGCGGTTCAGGGTCGATTGCAAACGACAAATCCCATAAAAACTTGCCAAAGGAATATTATTGTGTGTGAGCTACTGGGAATGAACTGCAACGTCCCCACCGACATCTGTTTTTCCTTTACGGGATTTCAAGCGCGAGGTGGAGCGACAGACGTTCATCGCGACGGCTGGGGCATCGCTTTTTTCGAGGGGCGCGGCGTACGCGTGTTTCTCGACCCGCAGCCCTCCTGCGAATCGCCGGTGGCCGAGCTGGTGCGCCACTACCCGATCCGTTCGCTCAACGTCATTGCCCATATTCGCAAAGCAACACAGGGAGCGACCGGGCTCGAGAATACGCATCCCTTCATGCGGGAACTGTGGGGACGCTACTGGATCTTCGCGCACAACGGAAATCTCGTTGATTACGCTCCGGCCTTCGACGGCAGTTTCCTGCCAGTGGGGCAAACGGACAGCGAGCGCGCCTTTTGCCATCTGTTGCAAACCCTGCGCCAGCGCTTTCCCTCCGGCGCACCGGATCGCTTGGCGCTGCGCGATGCATTGGAAGAATTTGCGGCACAGGTCCGGCCGCAGGGGCAATTCAATTTTTTGCTCTCGAACGGCGATTGCCTGTTTGCTCACCGCTCGACCGAACTGCACTACATCGTCCGCCAGGCACCCTTCGCCGTCGCCCACCTCAAGGATCAGGACGTGGCGGTCGATTTCAGCGAGGTAACGACGCCAAACGACCGCGTTGCCTTGATCGCCACTCTGCCCTTGACCGATAACGAAACCTGGACGCCGCTACCGGTGAATAGTGTGGCGCTGTTTGCCGATGGTGTTTACCAACCGGTTTGACACCTAAATCCGCCCGAGCGCGTTTTCAATGTCGTCGCGCAAATCGGCGACGTCTTCAATACCCACGGACAAACGCACCAGCGAATCGCTGATGCCGATTCTCTCCCGTTGTTCTGGAGGAATGCTGGCATGGGTCATGATTGCCGGGTGCTCGATCAGGCTTTCGACACCGCCCAGGCTCTCGCCCAGGGTGATCAGTTTGCAGGCTTCAAGGAAACGCACGGTGCCGGCCAGATCGGTATCCAGCTCAAACGAAATCACGCCGCCAAAGCCGCGCATCTGGCGCTTGGCGAGTTCATATTGCGGATGCGAGGCAAGACCGGGGTAACGCACACGCCGGACCTTGGCGTGCCCTTCCAGCCAGCCGGCCAGTTCCAGTGCATTTTCGCAGTGCCGCTGCATGCGCAGATCGAGCGTCTTGACGCCGCGCAGAGCGAGAAAACTGTCGAACGGTCCGGCGATGGAGCCGATGGCGTTGTGCAGGAAGGCTAGTTGCTCGCACAATCCGGCACAGCGCTCTTCTGCGCTGACCACCGCGATACCGCCGATCACGTCGGAGTGTCCGTTGAGATACTTGGTCGTTGAATGTACGACTACGTCGAAGCCCACTTCAAGCGGCCGCTGTATCCAGGGAGAGGCAAAGGTGTTGTCGGCCACCGAGAGGATGTTGTGCTTGCGGCAGAAGGCCGCGAGTGCTTCGAGGTCGGCGAGATTGAGCAGCGGATTGGTTGGCGTTTCGACGATCAGCATGCGCGTTTCCGGGCGCAGGGCGGCGGTAATTGCAGCCGGATCGGCCAGATCGACATAGCTGAACGACAGTCCGGCACTGCGCAGGCGCACCTTGTCCATCAAACGGAAGGTACCGCCATAAAGGTCTTCACCGGCAATCACGTGCGCGCCGGAATCGACCAGTTCGAGCACGGTAGCGATGGCCGCCATGCCAGAGGCAAAGGCAAAGCCCTGCGCCCCGCTTTCCAGATCGGCCACACAGCGCTCCAACGCCCAACGCGTAGGATTGTGCGAACGCCCGTAGTCCAGCCCCTTGTGCACTCCGGGGCTTGCATGAAGGTAGGTCGAATTGGCGTAGATCGGCGTAACAACGGCACCGGTACTGGGATCCGGCGTTTGCCCGGCATGAATGACGCGGGTAGCGAAGCCGTGGCGGCGAGGGGGTCGTGTGTGGTCGCTCATGTAAACCTACGCAAAAAAGATCGAACAGATTGAATCCGGGAACAAGCAAGAATACCAGATGCCCAAATGACGACAGCGACCGAGCAAAGACGTATTTCTTCGTTGCTTATGCCGTTTTGTTTTGGCAATTCAATTTCTTATAAGAAAAGAACAATTCGTTATTTCACTTCCAAGGACGCCCGCATTAAAGTTGTCGCCTCTACCAACAACGGAGTTACGCCACATGAAACTAGAAACCTTGGCCGTGCACGCCGGCTACAGCCCCGAACCGACGACCAAGGCGGTGGCGGTGCCGATTTACCAGACGACTTCCTACTCCTTCGACAGCACACAACACGGTGCCGACCTGTTCGACCTCAAGGTGGCGGGCAATATTTACACGCGCATCATGAACCCGACGCAGGACGTGCTGGAAAAGCGCGTGGCCGCGCTCGAAGGCGGCATTGCCGGGCTGGCGCTGGCGTCCGGTCAGGCGGCGATCACCTATTCGATCATGACCATCGCGGAAGTCGGCGACAACATCGTGTCCTCATCGACGCTGTACGGTGGCACCTACAACCTGTTCGCCCACACCCTGCCGCAATTCGGCATTGAAACGCGCTTTGTCGATTATCGCGATCCCGACGCCTTCGAAAAACTGATCGACGACCGAACCAAGGCCGTCTATGTCGAATCCATCGGCAACCCACTCGGCAACATTACCGACATCGAAAAAATAGCCGCCATTGCCCACAAACATGGCGTCCCACTGATCGTCGACAACACCGTCCCTTCACCTTACCTGCTGCGCCCGATTGAATTCGGTGCCGATATCGTCGTGCATTCGCTGACCAAATACCTCGGCGGTCACGGCAACTCTATCGGCGGCATCATTGTCGATAGCGGCAAGTTCCCGTGGGCCGAACACAAGCAGAAATTCAAGCGACTGAATGAACCGGACGTGTCCTACCATGGCGTCGTCTATACCGAAGCCCTCGGCCCGGCCGCCTACATCGGACGTGCCCGCGTCGTACCGCTGCGCAATACCGGCGCGGCGATCAGCCCCTTCAACGCCTTCCTGATCCTGCAAGGCATCGAAACCCTGGCACTGCGCATGGATCGCATCACCGAGAACACGCGCAAGGTCGCTGAATACCTCCAGTCGCACGCCAAGGTGAAGTGGGTCAATTATGCCGGACTGACCGACCACAAGGATCATGCGCTGGCGCTCAAGTACATGGGCGGCAAGCCTTCCGGCATCCTGACCTTCGGCGTGCAAGGAGGACTTGAAGGCGGAACGCGCTTCCAGGATGCGCTGCAACTCTTTACACGCCTGGTCAATATCGGCGACGCCAAATCGCTGGCCTGCCACCCGGCCTCGACCACGCACCGCCAGCTCTCGGCGAAGGAACTCGAAGCAGCAGGAGTCACTGAAGACACGGTTCGACTGTCGATCGGCATCGAGCACATCGACGACCTGATCGACGATCTGGAACAAGCACTGGCGGCGGTATAGCGCCTATATCTTTGAGGAGAACCATCATGAGCATCGCCAATAGCGTCACCGACTTGATCGGCAACACCCCGCTGGTTCGCATCAACCGACTGACCGAAGGTGCCGGCGCCACGGTCGCCGCCAAGCTGGAGTTCTTCAACCCCGCCCACAGCGTGAAGGATCGCATCGGCGAAGCCATGATCTCCGCCGCTGAGAAAGCCGGACTGATCAACCCGGACTCCATCCTGGTCGAACCAACCAGCGGCAATACCGGCATCGCGCTGGCCATGGTCGCCGCCGCACGCGGTTACAAGATCGTGCTGACCATGCCGGAAAGCATGAGCAAGGAACGCCGTGCTCTGCTGCGCGGCTACGGTGCCGAACTGATCCTCACCCCCGGACCGGACGGCATGGGTGGCGCGATCAAGAAAGCCGAGGAACTCGCCGCCTCCGATCCGCGCTATTTGCTGCTGCAGCAATTCAACAATCCGGCCAATCCGGAAATTCACCGTAAAACCACGGCCGAGGAAATCTGGCGTGACACCGAGGGCAAGGTCGATATCCTGATTTCCGGCGTTGGCACCGGCGGCACGATTACCGGTGTCGGCGAAGTACTCAAGGCACGCAAGCCGTCTTTCAGGGTCATTGCGGTTGAACCGGATGCCTCGCCGGTTCTCTCGGGGGGTGCCAAGGGGCCGCATCCGATCCAGGGAATCGGTGCCGGCTTTGTGCCGAAGGTACTCAACACCGAAATCTACGATGAAGTGATCCGCGTAAAGAACGACGACGCCTTTGCCTTCGCCCGCCGTGCAGCGCGTGAGGAAGGACTGCTGGTCGGCATCTCGTCGGGTGCTGCATTGTGGGCTGCTGTAGAAGTCGCCCGGCGGCCGGAAAATGCCGGCAAGCTGATCGTCGTCATCATTCCCTCGTTTGGCGAGCGTTATCTCTCCACGCCGCTGTTCGCCGGGCTGGTCGACTAAAGTTCTGCCTTCAGATGCACCGGAAAAGCGGTGCATCTGTCTTTCGCTGCCCTTCAGCGGCTATTCAAAAAACAAGAACAAGCTTGCTGGTTCCTCCAGCATCAATTCGATTGAACCACGAGACGTTCTGCAGGTCTTATCCTGGCTCGCTTTATTGCGCATAGCGATACGTTGTTTTACAATGTGGGAAATTGCACATCATTGACGCGCTGCGGTACTTTCCCTCAAGACAACGTATTATTATTATTGTTGTTTTCGTCCGCAACCAATAAGTGGCAAGCCACCCATCTGCAACCAGGAGACAAGTCATGACCGCATTACCGGAAAACAATCAGACGCCCACGCTTAAGGATGAAGATCCGCAAGAAACTCGTGAATGGCAGGACGCACTGACCGGCGTGATTGAAAAGGAAGGCTCCGACCGCGCGCACTTCCTGATCGAGCAGATGATTACCCAGGCGCGAGAAGAAGGAATCGACATTCCTTACAGCGCCACCACCGAATACATCAATACGATCCCGGTCGAGCGCCAACCCAATTATCCCGGCGACGCCACCATCGAAATCCGTATCCGTAACTACGTCCGCTGGAACTCGATGGCCATGGTCGTGCGCGCCAACCACGATACGAACGTCGGCGGACATATTGCCTCATTCGCTTCTCAGGCCGCCCTCTACGAGGTGGGTTTCAACTGGTTCTGGCGTGCAGCGACCGAAAAACACGGTGGCGACCTGATCTTCTTCCAGGGTCACTCGATTCCCGGCATCTACTCGCGCGCCCACCTGCTCGGTCAACTCTCCGACGAACAACTGAACAGTTTCCGCCAGGAAGTCAGCGGCCACGGCCTGTCGTCGTATCCGCACCCGTGGCTGATGCCCGATTTCTGGCAGTTCCCGACCGTTTCGATGGGCCTCGGCCCGATCCAGGCTATCTACCAGGCGCGCTTCATGCGCTACATGGAAAGCCGCGGCATGATCGAAGCGCAGGACCGCAAGGTCTGGGCCTTCCTCGGCGACGGCGAAACCGACGAAGTTGAATCCCTCGGCGCGATCGGCATGGCCGCACGCGAAAAGCTCGACAACCTGGTTTTTGTCATCAACTGCAACCTGCAACGTCTTGACGGTCCGGTGCGCGGCAACGGCAAGATTATCCAGGAACTTGAAGGCACCTTCCGTGGCGCCGGCTGGAACGTCATCAAACTGATCTGGGGACGCCACTGGGACGTGCTGTTCGAACGCGACAAGAAGGGCATCCTCAAAAAACGCATGATGGAAATCGTCGACGGCGAATACCAGACCTACAAGGCCAAGAATGGCGCCTATGTCCGCGAGCATTTCTTCAATTCGCCGGAACTGCGGGAGCTGATTGCCGACTGGACTGACGCCGACGTCTGGCTGCTTAATCGCGGCGGCCACGACATCTTCAAGATCTTCAGCGCCTTCAAGGTGGCCATCGAGCACAAGGGACAACCAACGCTGATTCTGGCCAAGACGATCAAGGGCTATGGCATGGGCGAGGCCGGCGAAGCGATGAACATCTCGCACCAGCAGAAGAAACTCGACCTCGACGCGATCACCGGTTTCCGCGACCGCTTCAAATTGCCGATCCCGGATGACCAGCTCGAATCACTACCCTACCTGAAATTCGAAGAAGGTTCGGACGAACTGAACTACATGCGCGAACGCCGCGCCGCCCTCGGTGGCAATCTGCCGCAACGCCGCCGCTCTGCTGCCCCGCTGGAAATCCCGGCACTGTCGGCCTTTGAGCCACTGCTCCGCGCTTCCGGCGAAGGACGCGAAGTTTCAACCACGATGTCCATCGTCCGCGCGCTGAACATCATGCTCAAGGACAAGAACATCGGTCGCCACGTGGTGCCGATCGTTCCCGACGAATCGCGTACCTTCGGCATGGAAGGCCTATTCCGCCAGATCGGCATCTGGAACCAGCAGGGTCAGAAATATGTTCCGGAAGACCACGACCAGCTGATGTTCTACAAGGAATCGAAGACCGGCCAGGTCCTGCAGGAAGGCATCAACGAAGCTGGCGCCATGAGCGACTGGATCGCAGCAGCCACGGCCTATTCGGTACACAACGTGCAGATGATTCCGTTCTACATCTGCTATTCGATGTTCGGTTTCCAGCGCGTGATGGATCTGTGCTGGGCCGCCGCGGACCAACGCTCCCGCGGCTTCCTGGTTGGCGGCACGGCCGGACGCACGACCTTGAACGGCGAAGGTTTGCAGCACCAGGACGGCCATTCGCTGATCCTTTCCGGCCTAATTCCGAACTGCATCAGCTACGACCCAACTTTCGCCTACGAAATCGCCGTGATCGTGCAGGACGGCATGCGCCGCATGTTCCGCGAGCAGGAGGACGTTTATTACTACCTGACGGTGATGAACGAAAACTACGAGCACCCGGAAATGCCGCAGGGTGCCGAGCAGGACATCATCAAGGGTATGTACCTGTTCCGCAAGGGCCAGAATTCCGATGGCAAACCGGCCGCACCGCGCGTGCAGCTGCTTGGCTCCGGCACTATCTTCCGCGAAGTTATCGCCGCCGCCGACCTGCTCAAGCGCGAGTGGGGCGTTGATGCGGACCTGTGGGGCTGCCCGAGTTTCAACGAACTGGTGCGCGAAGGAAACGACACCGCGCGCTGGAACATGCTCAACCCATCGGCCAAGGAAAAAATCTGCCACGTTGAGCACTGTCTGAACGATACGCGCGGCCCGGTTATCGCCGCCAGCGACTATGTCCGCATGTATGCCGAACAGATTCGCCCGTTCATCCACCGCCGTTATGTCACGCTCGGTACCGACGGTTTCGGCCGCTCTGATACGCGCGCCTCGCTGCGCCATTTCTTCGAGGTCGACCGTCGCTGGATCGTCGTCTCCGCGCTGAAGGCGCTGGCCGATGAGGGCACCATCGATCGCAGCAAGGTTGCTGAAGCCATCTTGAAGTACGGCATCGACGTCAACAAGCCGAACCCGATGTCGGTCTAAAGGAGCCATTTCATGAGTAAAGCAATCGAAGTCAAGGTTCCGGACATCGGCGATTTTAGCCACATCCCGGTCATCGAAATCTGCGTCAAGGTGG
>JBBQAT010000044.1:0-27942 GCA_038316625.1 Burkholderiales bacterium | reverse complement strand
TTCGTTGTAGCCGTAAGGCAGCAGAAAAACATGACAACCGGCAGCACGACCGGCGAGGAAATCGTTGACCGAATCGCCAATGAACAGCGCGTCGGCGGGCGAAACGCCCAGGCGGCCGCACACCCAGATCAGCGCCATCGGATCGGGTTTGACCTTCGGCAGGACGTCACCGCCAACGACGACGTCGAAATAACTGGCAAGACCGGTCAATTCGAGCAATGGCAAGGTAAAGGCCTGCGGCTTGTTGGTAATTACAGCCATCGGCACGCCCATGGCCTTGAGTGCTTCCAGGCCTTCGATCACGCCCGGATAGATCTTCGCGTTGCGGCCGTTTTCGCGGGTGTAGTGGTACCGGAAACGCTCCAGCGCCTCCTGTGGCGCGGGCGAAGAATCGTCGGCCACATCGAGAGAACGCGCCAGCGAACGCTTGACCAGGCTGTGCACGCCGCGTCCGACAAAATGGCTGACCACTTCAAGCGACAGTTCCGGGTGCCCGAGATCGCGCAACATGGCGCAGACAGCGGCATGCAGATCGGGAATCGTGTCGACCAGGGTTCCGTCCAGATCGAAAAGGACAGCCTTGACTTCAAGCGGCTCGGTGGCGGATGCGTGTTTCATCAGACTTTGGCCAATTCGGTTTGAAGTGCTGCGATGACTGAATCATAGTGATGCGGATCAGTTTCCTTGCCGGCCCCATAGACGGCCGAGCCGACGACAAAGGTATCGGCACCGGCGCGGGCGATTTCGGCGATGTTGTCCACCTTGACGCCACCGTCGACTTCCAGCCGAATCCGGCGTCCGCTTTCGCGTTCGTAGGCATCGATCCTGGCGCGCGCGGCCCTGAGTTTGGCGAGCGTGGCCGGGATGAATTTCTGCCCGCCGAAGCCGGGATTGACGCTCATCAGCAAGATGAGATCGATCTTGTCCATGACGTAATCGAGATAGTCGAGCGACGTGGCAGGATTGAACACCAGCCCGGACTGACACCCGTTTTCGCGGATCAGCGAGAGGCTGCGATCAACGTGTTCCGACGCTTCGGGGTGAAAGGTAATGAGGTTTGCGCCGGCCCTGGCGAAGTCCGGAATGATGCGATCCACCGGTTTGACCATCAGATGCACGTCAATCGTCGCCTTGGTCAGCGGACGGATGGCCGCGCAGACCATTGAACCGAAGGTCAGGTTGGGTACGTAATGGTTGTCCATCACGTCGAAGTGAATCCAGTCGGCACCGGAAGCAAGCACGTTGTCGACTTCATCGCCGAGTTTGGTCAAGTTGGCAGAAAGGATGCTGGGGGCGATGACGTACATGGCGAAGACCCGATGGAGAAAGCAGCGATTTTAGCGTGAAAGAAGAAAGGTGTCGGGCTTCACATACCCGCGTCGTCAATGGTTTTTCGTGCCCGGCGACATCACTCTCTGAAGATCCGCATGGATATTGGCTTCCGGGCCGCACTTTCTGCAGATCGCCATTTGACGCGGCCCGCAGGGCTGTTAGCTTATCTCGTCGATCTGTGACGGATCAAGGTAATGCTCGGCGTACCTCATGTAGACCTTCTGCTTGATGAAAACGTCAAACAGGTCAGGGTCAATGTGGCCGTCTTTGCGGGAATTGCCCAGGATGCGCAGCGCCTCGGAAAGCTTCATTCCCTGCTTGTAGGGCCGGTCACGCGCGGTAAGCGCCTCGAAGATGTCGGCGATGCCCATGATCCGCGCCTGAATCGACATCTCGTCGTGCTTGAGTCCTTTCGGGTAGCCTTTGTCGTCCATGCGTTCGTGGTGGCCGCTGGCGTACTCGGGAACGTGCTTGAGGTGTTTCGGCCAGGGCAGCGATTCGAGCATCTTGATCGTTGCGACGATGTGGTAATTGATCGTTTCGCGCTCAGCTTGCGTCAGCGTTCCGGCACGGATGCAGAGGTTCTCGATTTCATCATCGCTCAGGAAATCGGATTCGGCCCCGTTCGTATCGACCCAGCGATAAGCCTTCGCGATGTGCCGCACTCGCGCCTGATCGTCTGGCCGCATCGATTCGCTACCCACATTGACGCGGCGCAGGAAGTCGCGATCATCATCGATGGCGCGGCACAGCGCCTGCCAGCCCTGCTCGGCCGCCAGACGGTCCGCACCGGCCGCAAGCGCACGCAACATGGCGATCTCCGCATCGCGTCGCACCACTTCAAAGCGGGTGTCGATCAGCTTGATGCGGTCGAAGATCGTTTGCAGCTTGGTCGCCTTGTCAACCACATGCACTGGCGTTGTCACCTTGCCGCAATCGTGCAGCAGGCCGGCGATCTTGAGCTCGTAGCGATCCTTCTCGCTCATGGTGAAGCCGGCTAACGGGCCTTCGCCGGTCGCATCCACGGCCTCCGCCAGCATCATCGTCAGCGCCGGCACGCGCTGGCAGTGGCCGCCGGTATAGGGCGATTTCTCGTCGATGGCCAGATTGATGAGGGTGATGAAGGATTCGAACAGCGCTTCAAACTGACTGACCAGGAGGCGATTGGTCAAGGCCACGGCCGCCTGCGACGCCAGCGATTCGGCGAGTCGTTGATCGGCATCGGAAAACTCGCGCACCACGCCACTTTCCGGGTCGATGGCGTTGATCAGCTGCAGAACGCCGATCACTTCGTTCTCGTGATTTTTCATCGGCACGGTCAGGAAGGACTGCGAGCGGTAGCCGGTGACCTGATCGAATTTCTTGGTTCCCGAGAAATCGAAGCCCTCCGCCGCATAGGCATCGGCAATATTGACCGTCCTGGCCTGAAGGGCGGAACAGGCGGCAACCAGGGAGGTGTTGGCGTCACCATTTTCCCGGTAGAGCGGCAAGTCGCTGAAATTCGCCGAAAGCGGCTGACCGGTCGCGCCACCGAAGGCAATCTTCAGCGAGTCGGTGCGCACAATCTCGAAGCGCAGGGATTTCTGGTCTTCGCTGACGCGGTAGAGTGTCCCGCCATCCGCGTGCGTGATCGCTTTCGCGGCCAGCACAATGTCTTCCAGCAGGCGGCCGATATTGCGCTCGTCGGAGAGCGAAGCGCCAATCACGTTGAGCTGTTCAAAGCGCTGAAACAGATCCTTCAGCGTATCCACGGCACGCCCCCCGACTCAGGCAACGCTTTGATCACAGCCCCCTTCCAGCCAGCGGGCACGATAGCCCCGCTGGGAAAGGAGGAAAGCAGCCGCCGAACTACGCCGACCGCTTTGGCAATAAACAATGTATTCGCGTTCGCGGTCGAGAACATCAATCACATTGCGGATCTCGTTGAGCGGAACATTCACGGCACCGGGCAGGCGGCCATTCTGATACTCCGATGGATACCTCACATCAAGCCACTGAGCCCCCGCCGCCACGCTCTGCTCGGCCTCGATCCGTGACACTCGCTTGAGCAGGGGATCGCGCAACAGCTCGATGAAATCGCCCTTTTTGAGGCACAACAAGGCACCCGCCGTTTTCATGAGTACCGTTGCATTGCGCGCGCACTCGGCGACCAGGGCTTCCTCGCCAAAGGCATCGCCCGCTTTGAGCTCGGCTAGCGCCATGTCGACACTGCCGACCTTGCGTGTCACCAGACAGCGGCCACTTTCGATGATGTAGTAGCAATCGCCGTCGTCGCCCTCGCGCAGGATCACTTGCCCCGCCTTGACCTGAACCCGCTCAAAGCGATTGAACAACTCGTCGATGCTCGCCGGCGGCAGGTGCGACAGGGCGCCATCGGTCAGATCCTGCAAACGGAAGGCCCCCGACATCCGCCGCCAGTCGGTTTCCTTGATGCGGCCGGACGACGCGGGATGGTTTGCCGACAGTTGATCCCAAGTCATCAGGATATCGAGCATATCGTCGTCGACACGCACCAGCTCAACGTCGGTGATCGCCTTGGCATCCCGGACGGCAGGCGGACGTTTGGCCAGCGGCCAAAGCGAGCCCTCACAGCCACCCACCACCACGCTTGAGGAATCATCGCCAAACGCCAGCTTGAGCTCGCCCGACAGCAAATAGACCGATTGCCCACGCATGCTGCGCACACGGAAGGGGTCGCTCCCTCTTGATGCCGTTTCGGATGTACAGAGCACAGCAAGTTCGCACAGGCGCGTAGTGGACAGGGAGCGAATCGGTTCCAGTTGACGCAGAACATCGATATCAATCCGGCGCGGCGGTGTTGGCAAGGTCGGGGTAGTCATGGCTCAGAACTCGAAAACCTGGTTGTTCTGCAACATCCGGGGCTTGAAGTCGCCGGCACAGTCCTCGATCTCGCCCATGATCAACTCGATCTGACCCGGTTTCAGGTGCGATATGTAGATTTCTGCGTTACGCGCAAGCTTGCTCAACTCATCAGCCAGCATGCTCGGGCATAAATGCTTGGACATGACGGCCAGCCGCTTTTCCTGGTTGGAAAAGGCGGTCTCGATGATCAGGTAGCGCAAGTTGGCAATCTGGTTGATTACCGGCCAGAACACGTCGTTGGCCGTTGTATCGCCAGTGAACACCAGACTGGCCGCACCAGAATCGAGCTGGTAACCAATGGCCGGGACTGTATGTTCGGCCGGAAGCGCCGTAATCGAACGTTCGCCCAAAACGGTTTTCTGTCCGAGGCGAATCATCTTGTACTGCATCACGGCGGCCTTGCGAATCGAAATCTCGCTGAAATCCGGCCAGATCGCCCAGTTGAAGATGTGATTGCGGAGAATTTCGATCGTCGCGTCGGTCGCATACACCGTAACCGGCTTGTCGCGCATGTCGGCGATCGAGTCGATCATCATCGGCAGCGAGGCAATGTGATCAAGGTGGGAATGCGTGATGAACACGTGATCGATCATCGCCAGTTCGGCCAGCGAAAGATCGGCGACGCCGGTCCCGGCATCAATCAGGATGTCATGGTCAACCAGCATCGAGGTGGTGCGCAAATGACGTCCGCCGATGCCGCCGCTACAGCCGAGGATTCTGACTTTCATGGTGTCTCCACGCTCAACGATCAGTGGATTGTCAGTTCTTCAGGAAGAACTCCATCTTGATGCCGGCAATTTCAACCACGTCGTGGTCCTTGAGTGCCTGCGCCTGAGAATCAATCGGCCTTCCATTGAGCATCGGGAACTGCCCCCCCTCAACGTGCGTTATGAAATAGCCCTGCGGCCGCTTGGCGATCACCGCCACCTGCACGCCGGGCTTGCCCAGCGTAGTCAGGGTCTTGACCAGCTCAAGCTCACGGCCGGCACTGGCACCATTGAGTATCTGGATCGCACCAACCGCAGCAACCGGCGGCGGCGTCGAACTCACCCCTGGGGCTCCATCCTGCGACTTCACGGACTCGGCCGTCGCCATCGAAAGCTCACCGGCAGCAGGCGTCGGACGCAAGGCATTGGGACGCAAAACCATGGTTTTCTCGAAATCGGCCGATTCGACGGACTGCGCCTGCTCGGCAACATACTTGAGCTTGTATTTGCCGAGTTCAACGACATCACCGTTTTTCAGAAAGTGTTTTTTTGCCGGCTGACCATTGACCAGTGTGCCATTGGTGCTGTTCAGGTCTTCAAGGAAGGAATCGTTGAGGATCGTCACCACCGCTGCGTGCTCGCCACTGATCGCCAAATTGTCGATCTGGATATCATTGTTTGCCTTGCGGCCAATACTCATCCGCTCCTTGGTCAGCGCTATTTCCTTTAGAACCAGACCATCCATGCTCAGTATCAGCTTAGCCATCATTTTTCCTTATTTGACCCATGCCAAAATTTCGACCACCACCCCCCGGCGGCCGGAAACTCGCGCAACACCTTGATTACGATTACCGAAACGTTATCACGCCCACCGTTGTCGTTGGCCATTTGAATGAGCTGCGTAGCCGCCAACTCCAGATTGGCCGCCAGCATTTGCAAAGTCAGCTTGATTTCCTCATCCTCGACCATATCGTTGAGCCCGTCCGAGCAGAGCACATAGATGTCGCCGGGAAGCACCGGGTAGTCGTGAATTTCGGTTTCGACGTCAGGATCGACCCCCACCGCGCGCGTCACCAGGTTCTTGTTCTGCGAAAAACGCGCGTCCTCGACCGAGATCACACCGCTGTCGATTTGCTCCTGCAACAGGGAGTGATCACGGGTGATCGTGCGGAATTCGTCTCCGCGCAGGCGGTAAAGGCGCGAATCGCCGATATGCGCGACCGTCACCTGATTGTCGTAGAACACGGCGGTCACCAGCGTCGTACCCATTCCTGCATACTGAGGCTGGCTTTCGGCCGCGTCAAAGATGGCCCGGTTGGTTTGTGACACCTTGTCGATAATGCAGCGATGGGCAAATCGCTGGCCCGTTATCTTGTCAATTTCGTGCGGCATCGTGGCGGCAAACGCCGCCTCCAGTTCGGCGGAAAGCAGCATGGTCGCCATGCCACTCGCCACTTCCCCGGCGTTATACCCACCCATTCCGTCGGCCAGTATCGCGAGCCCCAGGTTCGGGTTGGCAAATACAGCGTCTTCATTGTGCTCGCGAACCATCCCGGGATCCGTTCGGACAACAATTTCAAGGGCACTACTCAGCGTGTTGGTCACGTCGTCTCCCTATAACAGAATATCTACATCAGGATGCGGTGCCGGCATCCGTGACAGGCATGCCCGCAAGTCGCACGCCATTTTCTCACCGGTCTGATAGCGCTGCGCGACGTCCTTGATCAATGCACGTTCGACGACCAGCACCAGATCGTCCGGAACCAGGGGATTCACGCTACGAATATCGGCCGGCGACTCGCCGGTAATCTTGCGCATCAGTTGCACCATCGACTCGCCGACAAAAGGTGGTCGCCCGCAAAGCATCTGGTACAGAGTAACACCCAGAGAGAAAAGATCCGAGCGACCATCGACCTTCTTTCCGGTCAACTGTTCCGGCGACATGTAGCTCGGCGTTCCTAGCACCATGCCGGTTTTGGTTTTCGACGCGTCGGTCAGTCGCGCAACGCCAAAATCGGTCACTTTGACCTGATCCAACTCTGGTTCATACATTACATTGGCCGGTTTCACGTCACGGTGAACCACGTTTTTTCCGTGCGCGTAGGCCAGAGCGTCCACTACGCGAGCCAGAACGCTTACCACCTGCGGCACGGGCAACAGCTGACCGGATTTCGTAAAGGGCACCAGATCCCCGCCTTTAAGGAACTCCATCACGATATACGCCAGATCATTCTCTTCACCCGCATCGTACACAGTGACAATGTTCGGGTGACTGAGACGCCCGGCAGTTTCGGCCTCGCGGAAAAAACGTTCCTTGACCTCGGCCAGCGCCCTTTCTTCGAACTCTTGCGACAAGGCCATGGTCTTGATCGCCACCACACGGTTGATTTTTGTGTCTCGGGCCAGGTAAACCAGTCCCATTGCTCCCTTGCCGATGGGCTTCTCGATCTCATAGCGACCAATCGTCAGCAGCCGGGCCGGCGCGTCATCGAGATGAACAACGTCAGGCGTTTCGTTGCCGCGCATGAGACGCTGTTCGAGATCACGGAACTTCGGATTGTGACCGGCCATGTAGCGATAGACCACGGTCGCCTTGCCAAACTGGCGCTGGCGCTCAAAATCCAGCGCCAGCTTGTAGAGAGCCTCCATCAATCTTTCATCGAGCGGACATTTGCCGAAGGCCTCATAGGCTTTGTCGAGTTGCCCCTGCCCCTGAAGGGACAGGCCGAGCAGGCGATTCGACTCGGCCGCTCCCCTCTCTGTTTTCGCTCGCCGACGGTGGCCGAGCAGCGCGAAAACGGCATAGGCTGCAAGGAGCATGAAGGCGCTCAACGCCAGCCCGAGAAACCAGTCAGTTCTCCAGAATCCCGCCTCGCGCATTCTCATCCCTCTTCCGGCGCATCGATAAGGACGTTCTTTTCAACCCTGCCACCACAGCCCCCAAAGAAAAAGCGGCAAGCTGTTGCGCATTCTCACCGCTCTCCAAGAGCTCAGTCAATCAAATCAGTACCCGCAGGGATTTAACCCCCATAAGGCAACTCAACGCCCAGACCTTGCTCGCGGGCCATGGCTTCCAGGCGAACGGCGACTGAAATATCTTGAATGGCCATCCCTTGTGATTCGAACAAGGTGATCTCTTCCGGCGTACTGCGACCAGGATGACGTCCGATAATCACGTCGCCAAGTTCGACGAGCTGTCGGTCGTGCAGGCGGCCCTTCTCCAGCAGCGGAAGCAGATCCCCCGCTTCTTTGAGTGCCGTTTCGACACTATCGACGACAATCGGGCGACTGATCTTGAACACATCTTCACCGACTTCGCGCCGGAGAATTGAATTGGAACCCGCCGCATTGATGTGCGTGCCCGGCGACAGCCAGCTGGCGTCAAACAAGGGCGTAGCTGCCGTCGTTATCGTGCTGACAATATCGCTACCGCGAACCGTTTCTTCCGGCGAAGAAGCAGGAACCACCTCGATCTTCAAGCGCTCCGACATCTTCGCGCAGAACGCAGCCAGGCGCTCGGCATTGCGGGAAAACACCTTGACCCGACGCAATGGACGTACGGCAGCGATCGCTTCAATGTGCCCTTCGGCCTGCCATCCGGAACCGAAAACGCCGAGAATCTCGGATTCCGGCCGTGACAACCAGCGGGTCGCCACGCCCGACGCTGCCCCGGTGCGCATCATGCCCAGGAAATCGGCCTCAAGAACGACACGCAGCGCGCCGGTTGACGCGCTCGAAACATGGACCAGGAAACGCACGCCTGAACGATTGCTGGTGTAGGCCTTGTAGCCGATGGCATCGAAACCCGGTAGCGCCCCTTGCAGGATATGCAGCGCCGTTTGCGGCAGCCGCGTGCGCTGGCGCGGAATATCGATGGCCTTGCCCAGCGACAATTCGCGATGGGCGGCTTCCACTGCTTCAATGGCCAGCGGCATGGTCAGCAGCTGACGGACATTCATTTCATTCAGGAACAAAGCCATACATTCTCCAAATTCTTGTTGATAAAGCGCGTTAATTCAAAACCAATCCTTGATTCTACCGGCATTTCATCCATACTTCGCAGACTCGATGACCCGCCGGGGTTTTGAAGCTACCATAGAGAATGGAAGCAGCATTTTTCCCCCGAAAACCTAACGCTGAACCCGCCATGCAAAGAACACGACTGATCGCCATCCTGCTACCCGCGTTGTTGTTGTCACTTTCAGCCGAGGCCGCAAAATGGGTCGATCTGGGCAGCAAGGGTCAGGCGCGAATCGAAATCGACGCCAGCAGCATCCCGGCTGCCAACGAAGGAAAACTGCGCATCTGGCACCGCGAAAGCTATGCCAAGCCGAAAACCCCCGACTCCGGCGCGTTTTCGTTCAGTCGGCTGACCGCGCTGACCGAGTTCCAGTGCGACAAGCGCACGGCGACACCGATCCAGACGATCTACTCGGCCGAAAACGGCACCGAGCTCAAGTCGGAAGGCTCCGACAGCCGTGAGGCCAAGCCGATCTCCCCGGACTCGACTCTCGAAGCCGTTTTCGCCTACGCCTGCAAGCCGCGCGCCAAGGCCACCGCCCCTGTGGCCAAGGAAGTCCCCGCGCCCGCCCCGGTCGCTGAACCCGTAGCGGACAACAAGAAACCCAAGAGTGGCAAAAAGGCCAAGGAAGAGGAACACGTTGAAGCGCCGCACTGGAGCTATACCGGCCCAACCGGCACCGACAAATGGGGCTCGCTGAGCAAGGAATTTGCCACCTGCGGCGTCGGGCAAAGACAGTCTCCGATTGATATTCGAAAGACGGTTCACGCCGATCTACCGGCTATCCAGTTCGCCTACAAGCCAGTACCGCTTTCGATTGTCGACAACGGACACAGCATCAAGGTCGATACGCCGGGAGCCGGCAGCATTACCGTCGAAGGCGAAAGCTACAATCTCGTGCAGTTCCATTTTCACAAGCCCAGCGAGGAAAAAATCAACGGCAAGGCCTACGACATGGTCGTCCATCTGGTCCATCAGTCGAAAGCCGGCAAGCTTGCCGTGGTCGCTGTGTTGATGGAACCCGGCAAGGAACAAAGCCTGATCCGCACGCTGTGGACCCACCTTCCGCTGGAACAGAATTCGCCGGTCAATCGCCCCGAGGTCAAAATCGATCCGGCACAACTTCTTCCGGCGAAGCGGAATTACTACACTTTCCTTGGCTCGTTGACTACGCCGCCCTGTACCGAGGGTGTGCTGTGGCTGGTGTTGAAAACACCGATGCAGGTTTCGAAAGAGCAGCTCGCCGGCTTCGGAACCATTTACAAAAGCAACGTGCGGCCAGTGCAGCCGGTGAATAACCGGCTGATCAAAGAATCGCGCTAAGGCATCAAGCAAAAACAAGTTGAACGTGCAATCAAAACCTCGTAGGTCGGGTTAGCGTAGCGTAACCCGACGATTGATCAGCGATGCGTCGGGTTATGACCAAAGGGAATCCCTGTGGGACACCTTTTGGACTAACCCGACCTACAGGGTTCGTCGTGTTCAAGTTATTTTTGCTCACACCCCAAGAGGAGCAGAAGTCATGTCACTGGTATCCCTTTCATTAACTCTTCTGCCGATCATCGTCATTCTGTGCATGCTGATCGTCTGGAAAAAGCCGGCTGACGCCAGCGGAATCGTCGGATGGCTGGCCATATCAGTCATTGCGATGATGGCTTTTCAGACGACGATTGAAGTCATTTTGCGCTCGACGGCCGCAGGCTTCATCCGCTCCTTCTCCGTCTCGCTGATCGTGGCCATGTCGCTCCTCCAGATGGCCTACATGGAAAAGACCGGTGCCTTGAAGCGAATCATCATCTTCATCAAGACCATTGCCCGCGAAAACCGGGCGGTCCAGATCATGATGATCAACATCGGGTTTGGCACGCTGATGGTGGCCGTTGGAGCGACCCCGGTCTCCCTGCTGCCGCCGATTCTCGTCGCCATGGGATATTCAACCTACGTCGCCATTGCCCTGCCGGCCATCGGCTACGACGCGCTCTGCACCTATGCGTTGCTCGGCGCGCCCATCGTGGTGTTTGTCGATGTCGCCAACGGCTTCCTCGGCAAGGGCAATGAAATCAGCCTTTCACAGGCAGGGATGGTGTTCTTCATGTTCCTGCCCATCGTTTCGACGCTGATTGGTGTCTGCATGCTGTGGATCGTCGGCCGCTGGGCTGCGCTGAAAGAGGGATGGCTCCCCTGCCTGATCACCGGGGCCGTGATCGGCCTCGTGTCCTATGTCACCAACCGCTACGACAATCTAGTTGTCCTCACCGGCATTCTTTGCGGCCTGGCCGTGATCGCCGCCATGATCATCTATCTCAAAATTACCGGCAAGAAACTGATCGACAAGAGCCAGCTCACCAAGGAAGAGCTGGCGTACGAAGCGAGTTATCCGCTGTGGCGTGCGCTGAGTCCGTGGCTGATTCTAGTCTTGCTGATTCTGGCGCTAAATGTTCCAAAGGATATTTTCAATTACCTCTATCGCGAACTCCGCCTGCCCATCAACGGGCTGACAGCCAACGGCGCACCGCTCGATACACGGGCGCTGTGGCAGGCCTACACGTGGATTTTCGCCAGCATCCTGCTCTCGATCCCGTTCATCCGTCCGAGCGGTGTTCAGATCAAAGCTTCAATCGACGTGTGGATCAAGCGCGCACCGCGCCCGGTCTTTTCTGCCGCGATTTTTTTCGCCATTGGCGAAATCATGAATATGTCGGGCTTCAGCATGGCGACAAAAACCTTTGCCGTTCCGAGCATGGTCAAGGTGCTGGCGGATTTTTCTGCGCAATTCTTCTCGGGAGCCTATGGAGCCGTCGTCACCTACATCGGACTATTCGGTGGATTTATCACCGGGAGCGAAGCATCAACGATTGCCATGTTCGGCAAATACGCCATGACTACGGCACAAAACCTGAACATGAACACGCACGGTCTAATCCTGATTATGGCCGGGCTCGCCTTTGGTGGTGGACTAGCCAGCGTCATTTCACCGGCGAAGCTGCAAAACGCCGCCGCGTCAATCGACAAACTCGGCGCTGAAAACGAGGTGATTCGAACGGCCTTCGTCTTCTCCATTCTCCTGACCCTGGTGACATCGCTCTTTCTGCTGCTTTTCCTGAGCTTGAGCTGACAAGGACAAAGAGCCGGAAGTGTTCCCACTTCCGGCTCCTGTTCTTTACGCCTGACCGTTTAGAGCAGCGACTTGAGCAGCTTGGCCATTTCAGAGGGATTGCGCGTCACCTTGAAGCCGCATTCTTCCATGATCGCCAGCTTGGCATCGGCCGTATCGGCACCACCGGAAATCAGCGCCCCGGCGTGACCCATGCGCTTGCCGGCCGGCGCGGTTACGCCGGCGATGAATCCAACCACCGGCTTCTTCATATGCGTCTTGCACCACAGCGCGGCGTCGGCTTCGTCTGGACCGCCGATTTCACCGATCATGATGACGGCGTCGGTATCCGGGTCGTTGTTGAACAACTCCATGACGTCCCGGTGCTTGAGTCCGTTGATCGGATCACCGCCGATGCCAACCGCCGACGATTGCCCGAGGCCGATCTCAGTCAATTGGGCAACGGATTCGTAGGTCAGCGTGCCCGAACGCGACACGACACCGATGCGTCCTTTGCGATGAATATGCCCCGGCATGATGCCGATCTTGATTTCATCCGGCGTGATCAGACCTGGGCAGTTGGGCCCGAGCAACAGGGTTTCCTTGCCGCCTGCAGCCACTTTCTGCTTCATCCGGCTGCGCAGTTCGAGCATGTCGCGCACCGGAATGCCTTCGGTGATGCAGATGGCCAGATCAAGATCGGCTTCAACCGCTTCCCAGATTGCAGCCGCCGCACCGGGAGGCGGAACATAGATGACGGACACCGTAGCGCCAGTCGTGCTTGCGGCTTCCTTGACCGTTCCGTAAATCGGGATGCCGAAGATTGACTCGCCCGCCTTCTTGGGGTTAACCCCGGCGACGAAACAGTTCTTGCCGTTGGCGTACTCCTGGCATTTTTCGGTATGGAACTGGCCGGTCTTCCCGGTAATTCCCTGAGTAATGACCTTGGTATCTTTATTGATCAGTATCGACATGGTGGCTCCCTTACTTGACGGCCGCGACAATCTTTTCGGCCGCTTCAGCCATGGTATCGGCTGAGATGATCGGCAGACCGGACTCTTTGAGCAGTTTCTTGCCCAGCTCCTCGTTGGTTCCCTTCATGCGCACTACCAGCGGTACGCTCAGATGGGTCTCGCGCACAGCGGCGATCACGCCATTGGCAATCGTGTCGCACTTCATGATGCCGCCGAAGATATTGACCAGGATACCCTTCACGTTGCTGTTCCCGATCATGATCTTGAAGGCTTCCGTCACCTTCTCCGTCGTCGCGCCACCGCCCACGTCGAGGAAGTTGGCCGGCTCGCCGCCGAACAGCTTGATCACGTCCATCGTCGCCATCGCCAAGCCCGCTCCGTTAACCAGGCAACCGATATTGCCGTCCAGCGAAATGTAGGCCAGACCGAATTTCGAGGCTTCGATTTCGTTCGGATCCTCTTCGTCAAGATCGCGGTAGGCCATGATCTCGGGCAGACGATAGAGCGCGTTGTCGTCGAAGTTGAACTTGGCGTCCAGCGCCTTGATGTCGCCATTGCCTTCGAGGATCAACGGATTGATCTCAGCCAGCGAAGCGTCGGTTTCCATGTAGCATGCATACAAGCCTTTCAGTGCCGCGACGGCCTTGGGCACGGATGCAGCCGGAACACCGATCCCGGTCACTAGTTCAGTCGCCTGCGCATCGGTCAGCCCATCCGCCGGATCGACAAAAACGGTCAAAATCTTTTCCGGCGTGCTATGCGCGACTTCCTCGATGTCCATCCCACCTTCGGACGAGGCCATTACGGCCACTTTCTGCGTACGACGATCCGTCAGAACGGCGACGTAATATTCCTTGCGGATGTCGGCACCTTCCTCGATCAGCAGGCGACGCACTTTCTGGCCTTCCGGCCCGGTCTGGTGCGTGATGAGTTGCATGCCCATGATCTGGTTCGCGTACTGGCGCACTTCGTCGAGCGATTTGGCGACCTTGACTCCTCCGCCCTTGCCACGACCTCCCGCATGGATCTGGGCCTTGACCACCCATACCTTGCCACCCAGCGATTCCGCCGCACTGACTGCCTCATCGGCTGAAGGGCAATAAACCCCGCGCGGAACCACTACGCCGAACTTTTTGAGAAGTTCTTTTCCCTGATATTCATGAATTTTCATGCGCCATCCTTGCTTGAATTAAAGTGACGAGCTTTAGGCAGGTGCCCCTGCCCGGGGTTTTGGCCACGATACCAGCGCGGGTAGTAGCGCTTGACCGTTTCCGAATGCGAGTCCAGTGCGTGGCAGCGATCAAGCTGATAGGGCTTGTGTGCGCTGTCATCGTTATCAGGCACTTCACTGGCGAAGGTTTGCAATGCAACGGTCGGCAGAAACATCAGCAGTTCGCTCACATGCGCACAGCCGCGCGTACTGCCGAACAGATCCTTGACCGCCTTGCGAAATCCGTGAAACAGGTTCAGACCGACAATGGCCGAATAATCCACCGGGACCCTCTCGCACGCGCCCAGGTAGGGAGCGGCATCGGTGCAGGTCACCGCATCGATAATATTCATCTTGCTGTCGATGGTCACGCGCACCGACATGTCGTGCACAGCCTCGCCCGGCTTGCGCAGGCCGGATGACAAGGGGTAATCCTGATCCTTCGTATCGACCATGCGCGCCTCGATATCCCACAAGCCATCGACGCGCTTGTAGCCGTCGGACTTGACGCTGCGTTGATGCAGGCGGACGCGTTCAGCGCCTGGAGCGGGAAGTGACATCATTAATCCTGAGACAGTAGGTCAGTGACAATCTGATCCGAGAAGCATTAATTAATCTAGTGCAAAGAACAACGGCGTACCCATGGCCATGGTCGCACACACCGAGTACTGGCGGCACAAAATTACCGGTGACATCGGGCAATAGCTGAACACACCCAATGACAAAACCGGCCAGTAAACAGGTATAGCGAATTGCCTTGCTGCTGTTCGTCACGACTATCGCGTTATCGATAACGCCGTTTCTTTTTTTAAACAGCGCGCTCCGCAATACCATACTGATGCCAAATCACGCGCTGAATTAATTGGAGTACGGCTTCCCAAGAATGTTCAATAAATTGTTGCATAAAAATGTGAAGCGGCTATTCCAGCGCGTATCCAACCCAGCGCCACAGTAGAATAAGAACCGAACTGACTTACATCAACATTACAAGCCAATGAAATCAACGCCGATCCGCTACTCGCTCCGTCCAGCCAATCCGGCAGCACACCGCTTTGAAGTAACCTGCACCGTGGACACACCCGACCCAAGCGGCCAGCGCTTCGCCCTGCCAGCGTGGATTCCCGGCAGCTACCTGATTCGCGACTTTGCACGAAACATCACCGCTATCCGCGCTGAGTCCTGTGGAAAAAAGGTTCGACTGGCCAAGATCAACAAACACACGTGGCAAGCCGCGCCGCTGAAACACGCCGGCCCGCTGACCGTCACCTGTGAGGTCTATGCCTGGGATCTTTCGGTGCGCGGCGCGCACCTTGACGAAACGCATGCCTTTTTCAACGGAACCAGCGTTTTCCTGAGCGTTCTCGGGCAGGAAAACGCGCCCTGCCTGGTCGACATCCAGCCGCCCGAGGGCAGCGCATTCAAAGACTGGCGCATAGCCACGGCGCTGGAACCGGCGCACGGAGAAAAGCGTTGCGCAAAACTGCATGGCTTCGGGTTCTATCGTGCCGCCAACTACGATGAGTTGATCGACCACCCGGTCGAAATGGGTCGTTTCACTTTGGCCAGCTTTGAGGCCTGCGGTGTGACGCACGAAATCGCCATCACCGGCCAGCACGATTGCGACATGGATCGCCTCGTCGCCGACCTCAAGCGCGTCTGCGAATGGCAGATTCGTTTTTTCGGCGAACCAGCGCCGATGCCGCACTACAGCTTTCTCGTCACGGCCGTCGGCGACGGTTACGGCGGCCTCGAACACCGCGCCTCGACCGCCCTGCTCTGTTCGCGCAATGACCTGCCGCACAAGGGAATGACGATAATGGCCGAAGGCTACCGGACCTTTCTCGGCCTGTGCAGCCACGAGTACTTTCACACCTGGAACGTCAAGCGCATCAAGCCGGCCGCGTTTGTGCCCTACGACCTTTCCCGCGAAAACCACACGACGCTGCTTTGGGCCTTCGAGGGCATTACGTCCTACTACGACGATCTGGCGCTACTGCGTAGCGGCGTCATCGAGCTCAAGGACTGGCTCGAACTCACCGCCAAGGCCTTCAGCGCCGTCCAGCGCACGCCCGGCCGCCTGAAGCAATCACTGGCCGAATCGAGTTTCGACGCCTGGAGCAAATTCTACCGGCCGGATGAAAACACCCCGAATGCCGTGGTCAGCTATTACGCCAAGGGCGCGCTGGTTGCGCTCGCGCTCGATCTCACGCTACGCCATCAAACCAACGGGAAAACTTCGCTTGACGATGTGATGCTGGCGCTCTGGAGGCGACACGGTCAAACCGGTGTCGGCGTCGGCGAAAACGATGTCAAGCTAATCGCGGAAGAGCTTTCCGGGCTGAATCTGAAGCGCTTCTTCGCCGACACGGTGCACGGCACCGGCGAATTGCCTCTGAAATCACTGCTCGCCCGCTTCGGTATCAAGCTGGAATGGGAAAAGACAACGGTCCCGTCGCTCGGAATCAAATCCTCTGGCGAAGGCAACGACGTCAAGCTGGCAACGGTTTATGACGGCGGCGCGGCTCAGGCGGCGGGCCTTTCAGCCGGCGACCTTCTGCTCGCCATCGACAGCCTGCGCATTACACCGGCAAGCATCGACAAACAACTCTCCCGCCACCAACCCGGCGATACGATCAAGGTACACGCCTTCCGGCGCGACGAGTTGATGAGCTTTAACGTCAAACTCGACCCGCCGACAGCCGACACGGCAAAGCTGATTGTCGAAACACACCGGAAACCCGCGCAACATAAGGCGCTCACAGCTTACCCGCTGTAGAACGAGAGATTACGTCCCCTCTGGAGGCTCGCCCGCGCAGATCGCTATTTCATGAGGTCTCCAGGGCATCACGGCAAGACAACGCGGGCTTAAAGCCCGGTGGCACGCTTGCCTGGCTCCGCTTGCCGGTTGCACACGAACGTCAAGAGCGGTCAGAGGCTTTTCCGTCTTTGACTGATGACTCTAATCCTTTTTGACGGTGATAATTCCACCTCTTTTACTCGTTTGCTAATGCCGATTACCTATGACATCGACCAGAATAGGCCAATGTCTTGAATACGAGACCTCTATAATGGACGCCTTATTATCCGAAAATTGAGGAAATGATGGCGCTGAACTCGATCGAAAAAGCTATTGCAGAAATTAGTCAGGGCAAGATGATCATTATGGTCGATGACGAGGATCGTGAAAACGAAGGCGACCTGGTGATGGCCTCGGAAGCGGTAAGCCCCGAAGCCATCGCTTTCATGGCGACCCATGGTCGTGGCCTGATTTGCGTGACTCTGACGGCGGAGAAAATCGCCACCCTGCAATTGCCGATGATGCCGACCCACAACCATCTGCCGCTAGGCGCGGCCTTCACTTTGTCGGTCGAGGCCCGCCTGGGCGTAAGTACGGGCATTTCAGCATTTGACCGTGCCCATACGATAAAAACGCTCATAAAGCACCAGGCCGGCCCGGAGGATTGGGTCAGCCCAGG
Source organism: Burkholderiales bacterium (assembly GCA_038316625.1). Lineage (GTDB taxonomy): Bacteria > Pseudomonadota > Gammaproteobacteria > Burkholderiales > Rhodocyclaceae > Propionivibrio. The sequence continues at coordinate 10,245 of JBBQAT010000044.1, read as the reverse complement.
GCATATGTTTCCTCTCAGGGCGGCACCCGGCGGAGTGTTGGCGCGTAACGGCCATACGGAGGCGAGCGTCGATCTTGCCAGGCTCGCCGGCCTCGTCCCCTCCGGGGTAATCTGCGAGGTCATGAACGATGACGGGACGATGGCCAGGCTTCCGCAGCTGCGGGAATTTGCCGCTCACCACCGCCTTGGGATCTATTCCATCGAGCAGCTAAGGGCCTATCTCCGCGCTCGATAGGCTACTGCGCGGGGCAAAAGATGAACAACCAATGAGAAAGAATTGAAACGGGCCGACCAATGGTTGGCCCGTTTTACGCAGTTCTCTGTCCTACAGGCCATACTTCGCCAAGATTTTTTTGTATTCTCCGGATTCGGTAATCTTGCTTAGTCCTTCATTGACTTTCCCGACCAATACGTTGCTGTTTGTGTACTTCATGGAGATCATGATCTTGAAGTCATTTTTGTCGCCAAAACTGGAGTCCAACAAAACGAAGTTGGCCTTTTTGTCGCCACCATAATTCCTCTTTAGCTCCTCAAAAATGACTGCCCGGTCGTCAATATAAAAATCAATGCGTGCTGACTCGACCTTTTTCAGGTTTTGTTCAGCACTGGCAACCTCTTCAACGGTGACTCCCGCTTGTTCCAGTGGGACTTTGATCGCATCGGTCCCGGCGATGATGCCGACAGAAAAGCCCTTCAAATCCTCAAGCCTGGAATATTTGAAATTGGCCGTCTTTTTATTGTCCTTACTGGTCAGTAACGCAAAGCTGGAGGTAAAAAGCGTTTTCGAAAACAAGAAACGGCCTTCTCTTTCTTTCGTTTCCTTGTAGGGAAACGTTCCAAAATGAACGCCTTCAGCAACGTTCGCCTCAGCTCTTTTCCAAGGCAAATACTCATACTTGGCATTTAGGCCAGCCGCAGAACAGGCGGCACTAACGATTTCGGCAGCCATTCCGTTGTTTTTAAGATCCTTTCCGGTATAGGGCGACCATTCCCCAACGGCGAATGCAATTGTCTCCTGCGCAAACGCCACATTGATGAACAAAGCAGAAAGAGCGCAGGCAATAAACGAGGAAAATTTTCTCATCAAAACACTCCTTAAATTGCTGGAAATTGCGAAGCTTCCCACTCTTGCAGGAAGGAGGTCTCAAAACAGCTTTTCGGGATTTCTTAACGACAATCCACTCTTGGAAAACACAACCAGATATTCGTGACCCGACCCTATCGCATTTGTTGTCCTTGGCTTGGATACTGGCCGTCAAACAACAAAGCGAAGATGATTTGGATACCTGCCATCATCAGTAGTTCCGGTCTCAATCTATTTCCAAGAATTGGCACCCTACTTACGCTTCCTTCCCCAGCGTGGCGTTTTCGATCTCTGCCCAACCGCTTTCGAGAAGCTCATTTGGCGAGCCCGGAGTACTGAGGGCCCAGGCGAACAAGGCTCTACAATCTGACCTTCTCGATATCAATCAACACGCCAACCTTGAAGGCATGCTCGCGCAGATTGCCATTACATGCGCCTTCCAGGGCATATCCAGCAGGACGAGGGGTGCTTGTGTTCAGTTAAATCTAAAAACCTCACCGCAAAGGCGCAAAGGCGCGAAGAACGCAAAGGAAACAATGAGTTAATTAGATTATGTCATTCACATTTTTGGTGAATGACACGAGCAATCAAAAAAACGCCAAGCTGTCGATTTTCTTTGCGAACCTTTGGGTTCTTTGCGCCTTTGCGGTGAATAACTGCTTTTTCTAGGTTAAATCAGCCGGATACTGAGTTTGCCAACCCCGTCCACCCCGCCCTGCAGTTCGTCGCCACGCACTACGGTTGATACGCCCGCAGGCGTTCCGGTAAAGATCAGGTCGCCCGGTGCCAGGCACACGTAGCTTGAGAGATTGGCGATCACCTCAGCCACTTTCCACGTCATTTGAGAGATATCGCCGCTCTGGCGCAGTTCGCCGTTGACCTTGAGCCAGATAGCGCCTTTTTCGGGATGCCTAACTTCACGCACGGGCAAAACAGGACTGATCGGCCCACTTTGGTCGTAGCCTTTGCTCATGTCCCACGGCTGCCCCTTCCCCTTCCCCTTCGCCTGTGTCTGAAGATCGCGCCGGGTCATGTCGAAGCCGACGGCGTAACCGAACACACATTCCAGCGCCTGATCTGCTGGAATGTTGAAACCGCCCTTGCCTAACGCGACCACCAGTTCGACTTCATGCTGCAACTTGCCGGTCATCGGCGGATAGTCGACGTCGCCTCCGCAGGGGACCAGTGCATCCGTCGGTTTGCTGAAGAAAAACGGCGGCTGGCGCGTATCGCCGCCCATTTCGGCCGCATGCTCGGAATAGTTCTGGCCCACGCAATAAACGCGGCGAACCGGAAATACGGCGTCGCTGCCGACGACGGGAAGGACGACCTGCGCAGCAGGCGGGAAAACGTAGTTCATGCCGTCTCCTGAAAAAACTAGACTGGGTTATCAATATCGACAAACTCGCACTCGAGGCCAAAACGCTCGGCCAGATGCGTTGCCAATGCCTGTACGCCGTAGCGTTCGGTGGCGTGGTGTCCGGCCGCAATGTAGGCGACGCCGGATTCGCGTGCCAGATGCACGTTTTGTTCGGAAATTTCTCCAGTAAAATAGGCGTCAACGCCCTGACCAATGGCTTGTTCAAACAGGCTTTGCGCGCCTCCCGAACACCAGGCGATGCGCTGCACCACGCGCATTTCGTCGCCGATCACCAGCGGCTCGCGACACAATTCCGTACCGATTTTCCGTGTCAGGTCCTTGAGCGTTACGAGCTCTGGCGTACGACCATGCCAGCCGATATCCTGCTCGCCGAAACGCCCGTCGACCCTCCAGCCCATGCGTTTGGCCAGTTGTGCGTTATTTCCGAATTCGGCATGAGCATCGAGCGGCAAGTGATAGCCAAGCAGGTTGATGTCGTGCTTGAGCAAAGCCTGCAGACGGGCCTTGCGGAATCCGGTAATGCGCCCGTCCTCTCCACGCCAGAACCAGCCATGATGCACGAGAAGCGTATCCGCCCCGCGTGCAATCGCGGCGTCGACCAGCGACTGGCTGGCCGTCACCCCGGCGACGATGCGCAGTACGTCGCCACGACCTTCCACTTGCAAGCCGTTTGGGCAATAATCCCGAAATCGCGCCGAATCCAGCAGTTCGTCGAGATAGCGCGTCAGATCTTCACGTTTCATACGTTTTTTTCCTTTAGGCTCCGGTTTTCCATGCGCAGACTTTGGTTGATTTTTGCACAAACGGTCACGATTAGTCTTGCCGTTCTTTTTGTGATCATTACGCTCAAGCCAGAATGGCTCGGCAAACCAGTCGGCGGCAATTCCCGCATCGTTGCCCTGCAGGAAACATCAAGCACTGGCGACCCCATCAACGGCACCGGTTCCTACCGCGAGGCGGCCAAAAAGGCGCTGCCCTCCGTCGTACATATCTTCACCTCACAAAAAATCAGGGCACCACGCCACCCATTGATCGACGATCCGATCTTCCGCCATTTTTTCGGTGATAGCCCGCAGACGGAGGAAAAACCAAGTTCCGGACTGGGTTCAGGCGTCATCGTCAGCCCGAGCGGCTACATTCTCACCAACTATCACGTCGTCGAAGCCGCCGATCAGATCGAAGTGGCACTCAATGACGGGCGCAGCCTGCAGGCGCGGCTGGTCGGCGGCGATCCCGAGTCCGATCTCGCCGTGCTACAGATCGATCCGGAAAAGATCAAGGAGCTTAAGCTGCCCGCCATCACTCTGGGCCTGATGGATAACGTGGTCGTCGGCGATGTGGTGCTGGCCATCGGCAATCCGTTCGGGGTCGGCCAGACGGTCACCATGGGCATCGTTTCGGCGCTCGGGCGCTCGCATCTGGGCATCAACACCTTCGAGAATTTCATCCAGACCGACGCCGCCATCAACCCCGGCAACTCCGGTGGCGCACTGACCGATAGCCGTGGCAATCTGGTCGGCATCAACACGGCCATTTATTCGCGCTCTGGCGGGTCGCTCGGCATCGGCTTCGCCATTCCCATATCCACGGCCAAGAACGTCATGGAGCAGATCATCCAGAATGGCTCGGTAACACGCGGCTGGATTGGCGTCGAAGCACAGGAAATCACCCAGGAGTTGGCTGAATCATTTGGGCTGCCAGAGCCAAGCGGCGCGCTGATCGCCGGCGTACAGCGCGGAAGCCCGGCCGATGTGGGCGGCATCAAACCGGGGGACATTCTGCTTTCAGTCGGAGGGAAAACCGTCAAGGACCCTCAGGTCATGCTTGACCTGATCGCCAGCCAGAAACCAGGGGAAATGGTTCCCTTCCAGATGCGCCGTCAGAAAACGGTTTTCGACGCACCGATCCGCATTGGAAAACGACCGGCACTGCGCCGCGAGGCGCAGTAATTAAATGCTGTCCGCGCTATCCGACTTGTTCTCGTCGGTCAGTACAGGCGGCTTGCTGACAAAACGGGCAACCAGCATCCCGAGTTCATAAAGCAGGCACAGCGGAATCGCCAGCATGAGCTGCGAAATCACGTCCGGCGGCGTGAAAATGGCCCCCACCACGAACGCTCCGACAATGACATAGGGCCGCCATTGCCGGAGCGTTACAAGCTCCACGATGTGCATCTGGACGAGCACGATCACGATCACGGGCACTTCGAAGGTCACGCCAAAAGCGATGAAGGTCGTCATCACGAAAGACAGGTATTTCTCGATATCGGTCATCCAGGCGACGCCATCCGGGGCCACCTTGGCCATGAATCCGAAGACTGCCGGGAACACCAGAAAATACGCGAAGGCCATGCCGATAAAAAACAGGGCGACGCTCGCCGTCACCAACGGCAACGCCAGCCGCTTTTCATGGCTGTACAGACCGGGCGCAACGAAGGCCCATACCTGATAGAGGACATAAGGCAAGGCAATCAGAAAAGCGACCATCAACGTCACTTTCATCGGCACCAGGAAAACGCCAACCACGTCGGTTGCAATCATCTGCCCGCCCAGTGGCAATTGGGTCAGTAGCGGCTGCGCGAGCAATGCGTACAGGTCTTTAGCCCACGGAAACAGGCATACAAAGACAATCCCGATCGAAAGCAGCGCACGGATCAGACGATCACGCAGTTCGAAAAGGTGGGAGAGAAAAGAGTCTTCCGGCAGATTCATGCGGTGATCAGATCTTGTCGGCAAACTTGACGGTCGGCGCACCGGGTGCCGCCACATCATCAGCCACAGGCGGAGAAAGTTCCTGAGCGAAAGACTGAGTTGTCTGGTCGGCAAGCTGCTGAACCGACTGCAGCTCACTGGAAATGCTCTGCTGGAAACTGCGGGCCGAATCCTGCATATCGGATTTCAGTTTCTTCAATTCATCAAGTTGCATCTCACGACTGATATCAGATTTGACGTCATTGACATAGCGCTGCATGCGCCCGAGCAGGTGCCCAGCCGTACGTGCCACCTTGGGCAAGCGCTCAGGGCCAATGACCACCAGAGCGACGATGCCAATAACGATGAGTTCAGAGAATCCGACGTCGAACATATTTTTCTTGGTTGAGGAAGCAGAGGTTGAGAGTGACAGGCACGCAAGAGACGAATCAACAGCAATGAACGACTCTGGCACCTCAGCCTCATCACCTCATGACTTGGTCTTTTCTTTGACTTCACCTTCGATGGTTTGCCCACCGGTCACTTGTTGCGGCGGAAGATCTGCGGCCGGTTTGTTCTCGGCCGAAGCGTCCTTCATTCCCTCTTTGAAGCCCTTCACCGCGCCACCGAGATCTTCGCCAATATTGCGCAACTTCTTGGTTCCAAAAACAAGCATGACGATGACCAGAACGATCAGCCAGTGCCAAATACTGAAACTACCCATGATTTATCTCCTAAGCTCGTTTAAGCATCGGCCCGACCGGTTCCGGCCCGCCGACGATATGCGCATGCAGATGCTGGACTTCCTGCTGCCCGATGCGCCCGGAATTGATGATGACACGAAAGCCGTCAGGGCTGCCGTTCTCCGCCGCCAACTGGTTGGCAACGGAGAGAAGCCTGCCGAGCACCGGCGTATCGGCGTCACTCACCGTCGCCAGCGACGTGATGTGGCGCTTGGGTATGACCAGAATATGAACGGGACGTGCCGGATTGATGTCATGAAATGCAAAGATTTCATCGTCTTCAAAGACCTTGCGCGACGGTATTTCGCCGCGTGCGATTTTGCAGAACAGGCAGTTGTCCATGGGTAGCCTACTTTGCGGTCCGCGAATTTTTCTCGTCGATCCCGGAGATTCCCTCGCGACGACGCATTTCCTGCGACACGTCTTCAATACCCATATCATAGAAGGCCAGCAAGACCATGACGTGATAAATCAGGTCGGTTGATTCCCAGACAATATTCAAGCGCTTGCCATCCTTGGCGGCCATGATCAACTCGGCACTTTCCTCGCCGATCTTTTTAAGAATCGAGTCCGGACCGTTGGCAAACAGCTTGGCCGTGTAGGACGTTTCCGGGTCAGCGTGACGACGCGAGGCCAGCGTTTCGGAAAGGCGATGCAGGATATCGTGTGTACTCATTTTGCGTGGTTTCCCTAAGGCGCTTTAACAATTCATCAGCGATCATTCTACATCAGGCCACGCTTGATGCCATCGCCAAGGCAATGCCGTAACTCGAGCTTTCGCCCGATAGCGCCGCGCCCACGGCGACACGAAGCAATATCCCGACTCGGCGCGATGTAAGGATCACGACAAGCATTAAGGAAGCACATTAACTTTCAGGAGCAAGCGCATCATCCGTCAGGGGCACTTTGACTTGTCCACATTTTCTGTGGATAAACATGTGGACAACACGTGAAAGAGCGGGCTAAGTGCCTGCCAGCGAAGGGTTTGCCTTACTTTGCAGTTTTGTTACGCAACGGACAAACACCTGTTTTTATGGACAATTTTATTTAGTTTGTGCACCAAATGGCTAAACCATTGTCGCAACGCAGTATTTCCCCAGCACCCTGCGCTTTGTGAATAAGTCAAGTCTTGACAGACCAGATTTTCCTAACCGGGAGGCTACGCGACAAAGCCAAAAGCGGTTATTCGAACTATCTCAGTAACTTACCGCCACCGCGTCACAGAGGAATTTCATGAAGGATGCCGATGCTGCGAAGCGCTCACCGGCCAACGTGACCAGCCCTGAACCCGTGACGTCGTCAGGAGACAAAGAGGCGATGGCGACAAAGTCCTTCCTCTTCAAGTCGTCAATGGCGGGATGGTCGGCCGGATAACCTCGCGGCGGTCGGCTGAGACTGTCGCCCGAGAGCATCCATTGTGCAACGAACTTCTTGTGATCACGCACCGAGAACCATTTCTCGGGCTTCTCTGCGATGAGGTCGCGTATCCGGCCCAGCGCATCGGTGTCCGGATGCCAGCAGCCGACGGCCAAAAAACACTCCATCGTTGAAACATGCACGTAGAAGCCGGGGGCATGAACGTCCTTGCCCAGCTCATGACGAAACTGGATGCCGATGTTGGTCTTGTAGGGGGTCTTGTCGCGCGAAAATCGGGTATCGCGATACACCCGCATCAGCGACCCACTCATTTTGCGCAAGTCCGCGCGGAAGTTGGGCGCAAAAGACTCCAGCACTGGCCCCATCGCTTCAATGAAATCCAGCGCCGGTTCACGCACCAGCGCTTCATAGCGCGCCTTGTTCTCGTTAAACCAGGCCCGGTTGTTATTGGCACCGAGTTCGTCAAGGAATGCGAGGGTGGCTTTGCTGAACATTATTGTCCGTTGGAAGAAAGCGTTCTACGCGCTGCCGGAATAAATTTCCTTGGGATCTTTCAATACTGGGTCAGCAGCCGTCCAGCGATCTCCCTGCAGTTCAAGGAAGAAACAACTTTCTCGACCAGTGTGACAGGCAATCCCGCCCACCTGATCAATGGACAGCAACAGCACGTCGCCATCGCAATCGGCGCGAATGGACTTGATCTTCTGGAAATGGCCGGACTCTTCGCCCTTACGCCACAGGCGCTGCCGCGACCTTGACCAATAGACGGCGTTGCCAGAGTCAACCGTTTCCTGCAGCGACTCACGATTCATCCAGGCAAACATCACTACGCGACCACTGGTTGCATCCTGAGCTATCGCCGGGATCATCCCGTTCTCGTCCCACTTGAGCGCGTCAAGCCAGAACTTGCCGGCGTCCAAATCGTTCGCCGCACTCATAGCCGAACCTCGATGCCGCGTTCGTGCATGAATTCTTTCGCCTGACGCACGGTGTATTCGCCGAAATGGAAGATACTTGCCGCCAGCACGGCGTCGGCACGCCCTTCCGAAACGCCATCGGCCAGATGCTGTAAGTTGCCGACACCACCGCTGGCAATCACCGGCACATCGACGGCGTCGGACACGGCGCGCGTCAGCGGCAGATCAAAACCATTCTTCGTTCCATCACGATCCATACTGGTCAGCAGGATTTCGCCGGCCCCCAACTGCTGCACCTTGCGCGCCCATTCGATGACATCCAGCCCGGTGCGGGTACGTCCGCCGTGGGTAAATACCTCCCATTTCCCCGGCGCTACCTGCTTGGCGTCAATGGCCACCACAATGCACTGGTTGCCGACCTTGGCCGAAGCCTCGGCAACGAGATCGGGATTATTTACTGCCGCCGTGTTCATGCTGACCTTGTCAGCCCCGGCATTGAGTAAACGACGCACATCGGCGACCGTGCGCACACCGCCACCGACCGTCAGAGGAATGAAGACTTGCGCCGCACATGCCTCGACGATATGCAGGATGATGTCGCGCTGATCGGACGACGCCGTGATATCGAGAAAAGTGACTTCGTCAGCCCCCTGCGCGTCGTAGCGACGGGCGATCTCGACGGGATCGCCGGCATCGCGCAGATCGACAAAGTTGGTACCCTTGACCACCCGACCCGCAGTGACGTCAAGACAAGGGATGATGCGTTTTGCCAGACCCAAAAGTGTACCCGCGCTTTCGTTAATTGGTTAGGACACTAGCGCTGCGTGGCGCGGTCTGCTTCGGCCTGTGCTGCGGCGAAGTCGAGCGAACCGTCGTAGATGGCGCGGCCAGCAATCGTCGCGAAGATGCCTTCGAATTCGACCTCACAAAGCGCCCGGATGTCCTCCATGTTCGACAGGCCGCCGCTGGCAATGACTGGAATACGCAAGGCCTGGGCCAGTTTGACCGTCGCCTCGATGTTGATGCCGGAGAGCATGCCATCGCGACCGATGTCGGTATAGATAATGCCTTCAACCCCGTAGTCCTGGCACTTCTTCGCCAGATCAATCACATCGTGTCCGGTCAGTTTCGACCAGCCGTCGACCGCCACCTTGCCATCCTTGGCGTCAAGGCCAACGATGATCTGCCCGGGAAATGCGCTACAGGCATCGTGCAGGAAGCCGGGATTCTTGACGGCCGCCGTGCCGATGATGACGTAACTGACGCCATTATCGAGAATGCGTTCAATGGTATCGAGGTCGCGGATACCGCCACCAAGCTGGATTGGAATCTCGTCGCCAAGCGCGTCGACGATCTCCTTGATGGCGCGTTCGTTCTTCTGCTTTCCAGCAAAAGCACCATTGAGATCAACGACATGCAAGCGGCGCGCACCCTGCTCAAGCCAATGTACGGCCTGTTCGCCGGGTGAATTGGAAAAAACGGTGGCGTCGTCCATGAGGCCCTGCTTGAGACGAACGCACTGCCCGTCCTTCAGGTCAATCGCGGGAATGATCAGCATTTTTTGGAAACGATGAGTAGTGGAGGAAAAGGGGAGGGAAAAAAGAATGGCGAATCAGGGCTTCCAGTGCATGAAATTGGACAACAAGGCGAGCCCCGCCTGGGCACTCTTCTCCGGATGACATTGGATAGCGAAGATATTATCCCGCGCAACCGCGCTGGTAAAGGGAATACCGTAATCCGTCGTTCCCGAGATGCAATCGTGATCAACGGGATCGACGTAATAACTGTGCACGAAATAAAACCGGGCACCATCGTCAATGCCATTCCAGAGGGCGTGTGACCGGGTATGTTTTACTTCGTTCCACCCCATGTGCGGCACTTTTAGCTTGTCACCCTGCGGAGACTTCATTTTTTCAGCCGGGAAACGACGAACACGGCCTGAGAAAACACCGAGGCCGGGTACATCGCCTTCTTCGCTATGGTCAAACAGCATTTGCTGGCCGATACAGATACCGAGAAAGGGTTTGTTCTTCGCCGCGTCAAGCACCGCCTG
>JBBQAT010000043.1:0-27982 GCA_038316625.1 Burkholderiales bacterium | reverse complement strand
GTTCGAGAGCCTGGGTGACGGACTGTTCGATGTCGCCGCGCTTGAATTGCAGCGCCGAGAGATTGACCGCCACCACCGGCCCGAGCGTTTCGTTCTGCTGCCAGCGCATCGCTTCACGGCAGGCTTCGCGCAGGACCCAGTCACCAAGCGGAACGATCAGACCACTCTCTTCGGCCACCGGGATAAAGCGGCCGGGAGGCACCAGACCAAGTTCGGGATGATTCCAGCGGATTAGTGCCTCGGCACCGATCAGCGCACCGCTGGCGATTTCGAGCTGCGGCTGGTAGTAGAGCTCGAACTGACCCAACTCAAGCCCGCGCCGCAGACCGACATTCATCGCCAGGCGTTCAACCGCGTCGTCGTTCATCTCTTCGTTGAAGAAACGGTAGGTATTGCGTCCGGCCTCCTTGGCGCGATACATCGCCATGTCGGCCTTTTTCTGCAGACTTTCGAAGTCGGCACCGTCGTCCGGGTAAATGGCGATACCGACGGAAACGGACGTCGACAACTCCTTGTCATCAATACGGAATGGCTTGAGCAGACTGCCCATCAAGCCAACAAGAAAGGTGATGCTGGCGTCGGAATCGGCAAGGCTCGGCAACAGGACTAAAAATTCGTCACCGCCCTGCCGGCAAACGGTATCGGTGTCGCGCGTACATTCAAGCAACCGCTTGGCCACCTCGACCAGCAGGCGGTCACCGACGCTGTGCCCCAGCGAATCGTTGATGGTCTTGAAACGATCAAGATCGATGACCAACAAGGCCAGTTTCATCGTGCCGCGATCCGCGAAGGCAATCGCCTGGTTTAGCCGGTCCTGAAGCAGCAGGTGGTTCGGCAGACGGGTCAGGGCGTCGTGATGGGTAAGGAAGTTGGCTTTTTCCTCGGCCTGCTTGCGCTCGGTGATGTCGCGCCCAACCAGAACGCCAAAACAGCCTTCCTCAACCATGGCTACGCGATAGGTGAGCTCCAGCCAGATCGTGGCACCCGCCGGGCCAAACTCCGTAACCAGCGTATGGGTGATCATCTCGCGGCCGTCCACGCGGGCGATCATCTCTCGACGCAACACGTCGAGAACGGATTCGGCGTCTGCCAGACCAAGGGAGGAAAACGGGCGACCGATCAGGGTTTCGACACTCTCACCGAAAAGCCGGCCAAGCGCCGCATTGGCGTCGGCGACCACCCCGTCGGGCAGGACGACGAGGATCACAAAGTCGGATGTGCGGTCCAGGAGCGTGCGAAAGCGTTCAAGACGATCAAGATTTTGCCGCAACTGCGGGTAATAGCTCTTGCGGAACGAACGCTCGCCGAGACCGATGATGCGATCCTTGCGAGCGTCCCAGCTATCCAGATCAGAGGGCATCGCCATAGATAGCCTGGATATCAGCTCGGTTGGCACGCCTCGGATTGGTGACCAGACAGGCATCCTCAAGCGCATGTACGGCCAGCTCGGAAATATCGGCGGTGCGGACACCGCGAGCCGCGAGGCTGTCGACAACACCGACCCGATTGCGCAAACCGTTCAATGCTTCGGTTATCTGCTTCGCACGCTCGCGCTCAGACATGCCACGCGTGTCGATGCCCATCGCCTCGCCGATTTGCCGATAGCGCTCCGGAGCCGCTTCAATATTGAAGCGAACGACGTGCTCAAGCAGCAGTGCGTTGCATTCGCCGTGCGGCAGGTCGAGATAACCGCCGATGGAATGCGCCAGTGCATGGACCGCGCCGAGACTGGCATTCGAGAAAGCCAGCCCGGCTTGCAAACTGCCGAGCAGCATGTTCTCCCGAGCTGGCATGCAACCGGGATCGGCGACGGCTTTCTCCAGGTTATCCCAGACCAGGCGGATGGCCGCCAGGGCATGCACGTCCACCACCGGCGAACTGGCCGTGGACACATACGCCTCGATAGCGTGCGTCAGCGCATCAAGCCCTGTGCAGGCGGTGAGGTAGGGGTCCATGGTCAGGGTCGTTTCCGGATCGACCAGCGCCACATCCGGAACGACAGTCTTGCTGATGATCGCCATCTTGTAGCGGCCGGCCGAGTTAACGACGATGCAGAACTGCGAGATGTCGGCGGCGGTTCCTGCCGTCGTCGGGATGCAAATCAGGGGCGGCCCCGGCACTTCAACCTGATCGACTCCCTCAAACGCGAGGACGTGACGGCCGTTGGCGTGCACGATGCCGATGGCTTTGGCGCAGTCGATTGCACTGCCGCCACCAACCGCAACGATGACATCGCAACGCTCGCGCGCATAGAGCGCGGCGCCGGCCATCACTTCATAATCTTTGGGATTGGGCGTCAGTGCGTGAAAAACAACCGATTCGATGCCAGCTTCGGTGAGGTCGTCCTGAACGTCCTTGAGCCAACCCGCCGCAATCACGCCGGGATCGGTGACCACCAGCACTCGCCGCGCCATCATGTGCCGGGCATAGTAAGCAACACGCCGCCGCGATCCGACACCAAAGATGAATTCCGGTGCGACGAACTTGCGCATTTCGTAAAGTGCCATCACCTCTCCACAATTCGTTCTCGAACCGCCAACGAGTATCGCCGCTCTGTCGCAGGCACTCGTTTTGCGTCCAATACTACTCTGGTCAGTTACGGATGTCAGGAGACCAAATGGCTTTGGGACGAGCTTCCAGTCGAAAATAACACTAAAAAAACAGTCGGATGATCGAAATGGCCGTCATGCCGATAACCACCCACCGGAACGGCTTTTCGGGAATCCGTTTGATCACCGCAACGCCCAACATGGCTCCGACGAGAATAGCCGGAATCATCACGACGCCGATCAAGCCGGTCTGCAGAGTGACATTCCCCCAGAAGAAGATCTGCAGCGGTAGCTTGATCAGGTTGATGATCATGAAGAACCAGGCCGTGGTGCCAAGAAAAGTCTGCTTTTCATAGCGACGCGCCAGCAGGTAGACCGCAAAAATCGGTCCAGCGACATTGCCAATCATGGTGGTAAACCCGGCAACCAGACCGATCAGGGCAAAGAACCAGTGCTGATCGGGAACTTGGAACTTGGCCGATCTCAATTCCAGCACCACCAGAATGACTAGGCAAATCAACAATGACGCGGCAATCAGCAGAGTGAACTGGCGGTCATTGATCAAATTGCCGACCAGAACGCCGGCAATCAGCCCCGCCAGTGTCCACGGCAGCAAACGACGTATTCCAGGCCAATCGGCATAGCGATGATACTGTTTAACCGCCATGAAATCGGCAAAGATCAGCATGGGCAGAATGATGCCGGTCGACATTCTTCCGCCAAAAGCGGTGGCCATGAAGGGAATGGCGATCATCAAGGTTCCGCCAATTCCGGTCTTGGAAAAACCGATCAACAGGGCTGATGCGAAAATCAATCCGAGCTGCCAGAGCTCGACGCCAAGGAACTGGGTTATCTCTATCATGCTTGCCAGTATACTCGGCGTCTTTCATCCATTTCCGGCAAGCGGGTCTTTATTCTTGCCGTGCGCCCCGAAGCGGGTCGCGAACACTCACTGGAGCCTCAATGACGTACCGCCTGATCGCACTGGACCTCGACGGAACACTGCTCAACAGCCAACTGCAGATTCGCAATGAAACGATTGACGCGCTGAGTCGTGCTCGTGCGCAGGGTGTGCAAGCAATGATTGTAACGGGCCGTCACCACGTGGCCGCCTACGCCTACTGGAAACAGCTTGGCCTGGAATTACCGGCCATCTGCTGCAATGGGGCCTATATGTACGACTACCGGGCTCGCCAACCGCTAGCCAATGATCCGCTGACCCAGGACGAAGCGCGTGGACTGCTGAAACTGGTACGCAAGCATTCCATCGACACCATGGTATATGACAAGGATTTCATGGCTTATGAAACCATCAACAAACACCTCAAGGCAATGCTCGACTGGTCGGCCACACTGCCGGAGGCCGTGCGTCCGCGTGTCGAACATGCTCAATCCTATGAGCAGCTCATAGAAAACGCCGAGACAATCTGGAAATTCACATCATCGTGCGATGACCGGGCAGCACTATCCGCCTATGTCACTGAGATTGAGCAAAATCTTGGTCTGAGCTGTGTATGGTCTGGCCAGAACCGTCTCGACATTGGCCACGCCGGCAACAGCAAAGGCCGTCGTCTTGCTGGTTGGATCGCCGAACAAGGCATTGCACGTGAAGAAGTGATTGCCTTTGGCGACGAACAGAACGACATGGAGATGTTGCGCCTGGTTGGCATGGGCGTGGCCATGGGAAACAGTGGTCCTGAGATTCAGGACTGCGCCGATTGGACGACAGGCGGGAATGACAGCAACGGGATTGCCGACGCATTGCAGCGCTTTGTGCTGACACCAGCGTAACATTTGTATAAAATGAAATACTTTTGATCAGCCCTTACGGATAATGCCTTTTTCTGGCGCGTTACTTTCGCCGCCGAAGGCTTCCCCGAACTGATCTGCCGCTTTTTTTACTGAATCAGGAGTAAGCAAATGTTCTCTCAGGCATCGCTGGCAAATGCAATTCGCGTACTGGCCATGGATGGTGTGCAAGCCGCCAATTCAGGGCATCCGGGTGCCCCGATGGGCATGGCTGAAATCGCCGTCGCGTTGTGGAACCGTAACCTCAAGCACAACCCGGCCGACCCGAAATGGCCGAACCGCGACCGTTTCGTTCTCTCCAACGGCCACGGCTCGATGCTGCTCTATGCGCTGCTACACCTGACCGGCTATGACCTGCCGCTCGATGAACTGAAGAAATTCCGCCAGCTGCACAGCAAGACCCCGGGCCACCCGGAATACGGCCACACGGCCGGTGTCGAAACGACGACCGGCCCGCTCGGACAAGGTATCAGCAATGCCGTCGGCTTTGCGCTGGCCGAACAACTGCTGGCCGCCGAATTCAACCGCGAAGGTTTCCCTATCGTCGACCACTACAGCTACACCTTCCTCGGTGATGGCTGCATGATGGAAGGCATTTCGCACGAAGCGTGCGCGCTGGCCGGCACCTGGAAGCTGTCCAAGCTGATCGCTCTCTACGACGACAATGGCATTTCCATCGACGGAAACGTCTCGGGCTGGTTCACCGATGACACGCCCAAGCGTTTTGAAGCCTATGGCTGGAACGTCATTCGTGACATTGATGGCCACGACATCGATTCAGTAGACCGCGCCATCCAGGCGGCCAAAGCACAGAATGAAAAGCCGACCCTGATTTGCTGCAAGACGATCATCGGCAAAGGCTCGCCGAACAAGGCTGGTGGCCACGACGTTCACGGTTCGCCGCTGGGCAAGGACGAAATTGCCGCCACACGTGCCGCACTGGGCATCACCGATGGCGCTTTTGAGATCTCCGACGCCGTGCGTGCCGAATGGAGCGGTCTCAACACCGGCGCCAAGCGTCAGGCCGAATGGGAAAAGCTGTTCGCCGCCTACCGCGCCGCGCATCCGGCACTGGCCACCGAGTTCGTGCGCCGCATGAACGGCAACCTGCACCCCGACTTCTCCGCCAAGGCGGCTGAAGCGCTGCAAGCCATCGTTGAGAAGGCCGAAGTGATTGCCACGCGCAAATCGTCGCAGAATGCCATCCAGGCACTGGCACCGATGATGCCGGAATTCATCGGCGGTTCGGCCGATCTGGCACCGTCCAACCTGACCCAGTGGAAGGGCTGCCGCGACCTGCGTCCGGACGCCATGGCCGAAGGTGGCAACTACATCCATTACGGTGTGCGTGAATTCGGCATGGCCGCGATCATGAACGGCCTGGTTCTGCACGGCGGTTTCCGTCCCTTCGGAGGCACCTTCCTGATGTTCTCCGAGTACGCCCGCAACGCCATTCGCATGGCGGCGCTGATGAAGATCAACCCGATCTACGTGTTCACGCACGACTCCATCGGTGTCGGCGAAGACGGCCCGACGCACCAGCCGATCGAGCAAACCGCCACCCTGCGCATGGTGCCGAATCTTGACGTCTGGCGTCCATGCGACAGCGTCGAAGCCTTCGTTGCCTGGCAGATGGCCATTGAACACCGCAGCAGTCCGACCGCACTGATCCTCACGCGCCAGAACCTGCCGCATCAGCTGCGCGATGCTGACCAGATCAAGGCGATCCGTCAGGGCGGCTACGTTCTGAAGGATTGCGCTGGTGCGCCCAAGGCCGTGATCATCGCCACCGGCTCAGAAGTCGGTCTGGCGATTACCGCCCAGGCCGCACTCGCCGAAAAGGGAATCGCCGTGCGCGTCGTCTCGATGCCGTCGAACTTCATGTTCGACCAACAGGGTGCGGCTTATCGTGATGCCGTTCTGCCGCGCGGCATCCCGCGCGTGGCGGTGGAAGCCGGTGTCAGCAGCTACTGGCGGCAGTATGTGGGTCTCGAAGGTGCCGTGGTCGGTATCGATCGCTTTGGCGAATGCGGCCCGGCGAGTCAGGTCTTCGAATTCCTCGGCATCACGGCAGCCAAGGTGGCCGACGCGGTTGAAAGCGTAATCGCCGGCTAAGGCGTAACTGCGGCCGCACAGAAAAAACCCGGTGTTCGCGCCGGGTTTTTTATTGCCCAAACAAATAGCCAGCCTGCAGGCCAATAAATACGGGCATCTTCAAAACATCGCCAACGCGAACCAATAAGCATGCGGACCTCGCGGCAGATCGCTCCGGACTCGCTTGACGCCCCTTTTGCAAGCGTACATCCGTGATCAAAATACCTATCCTTGACCCCTCCCGAAATAGTGAGTAGCCTGAAAGCATGAGGTCTTCCCTCGAGGTTCCCATGAGATTCGTTGACGATTCACAGCTTAAATCGCGCCTGAACGGTGATGAGCAACGCTCGACTTCCGCGCAAGATCATTTCCCCCAGTAGACGACATGATCGCCGACTTGCTGAGCAACGGAACGAAAACGAGAAACAACTTCATCCGCGTCGCCGTCGCGCAGCTTGGGCTGCTGATTGCCATCGCGCTGGCCTTCTCGTCATTCGGAATGGAATTTGCTCCGTTCGCCGTTATTGCCATCCTTTGCCTAATACTGGCTAACACCGGTCTGGCGGCGCTCTATTTGAGCTTCCGCTCGTTCAAGGAGTCGTCACGCCGGATGCGCCTGCTGGCCGAGATGAATGTCCAGGTCAATCGCGAGATCCTCCTTAACGAAGACATCGAACTGATCTACCGCACTATTCTCGACTACCTTTTCCGCATCTTTGATAAGGCCAAGATGGGGTCCGTACTGATTCTGGGCGAGGACGGCTACCTGCGCTTCGCATCATCGCGCGGGCACGCCGAAGACTTCGTCAAGGAGTTCCGGCTGAAACTGGAGGATTGCTTTCTGTATCAGGAAACCGGTGGGTCGATCAAGGAAACACGGCTGATCACCCATGAAACCTTCACCCGGCTATTTACCATGTTCCCCCCGGAAACCTGGGAGTACCAGTCGGTCATCAGCGCGCCACTCTTCATAGGCGACCGGCTTTTCGGACTCCTCAATCTCGATTCGGACAAGCCCAACAGCTTCAACGATGAGGATGCACGCATCGTCGAGCGCTTCCGCGCACAGATCGAGGTCGGGCTGCTTGCCCGCGAGCACTATCGGTCGAACATCGAGCGCTACCACGTGGATTCGCTCACCGGGCTCTTTTCGCGCCGCTACTTCGAGGATCTGTTTAGCGCGACGCTTGACCGGGTAGACCGTTACAACGAATCCTTCGTTGTCGCACTCTTTGACGCCGACGGGCTCAAATACGTCAACGACACCTTCGGCCACCTGGCCGGCGACCAGATGCTCCTGTTGATCGCCAAGGCGATCCGGGCGTCATGCCGCAAGTCGGACATCATCGGCCGCTTTGGCGGGGACGAGTTCATCGCGGTATACCATGTCACCGAAATTGAAATGATCGAGAAGAATATCGCCAGCATTCTGTCCAGTTTCCGTGACAAGCCGGTCAATTTCGGCGACGCGGAGCATCGCCTGTCATTCAGCTACGGCCTCGCCCGCTTCCCGGAAGATGGCATGAATCTGGACTCACTAACCGAGGCGGCTGACAAGCGGCTCTATGCGATGAAAACCGAACACCGATAAGCGCGTGCAGCCTGACCAGCGACGGTCACCACAACACCACCAGTTTTCCATCAACCAGCCGGTAGCCGCGCGCCGACATGGAGCGGGCCTCGACTTCGTCGTGCGTGACCAGCAGCGTTGTCATCCCCGCCGCCGTGATGCGCTGCCGGAACTCCTCGCGCAGGCTGCTGCGCAACTCGGCATCGAGCGCTGAAAACGGCTCATCCAGCAGCAGCAAGCGGGGCTGGGTAATGAGCGCACGTGCCAGCGCCACACGCTGCTGCTCACCGCCGGAAAGTTTCCACACCTTTTGTTTGGCGTGCGAGGACAACCCGAACAATGCCAGCAGATCCAGAGCCCGTCGCCGCGCAACCGAACGCACCACCTTTTGCTCGACCAGCCCGAAGGCGACGTTATCCTGCACATCCAGATGTGGAAACAGCGCGAAATCCTGAAACATCAGGGCAAAGCCACGCCGCTCCGGTGCCTGGCGCGTAATGTCTTGGCCAGCGTAAAAAATTCGCCCGGCATCGGGCGGTTCCAGCCCGGCGATCATCTTGAGCAAGGTGCTCTTGCCCGAACCGGAGGGGCCAAGAATCGCCACGGTCTTGCCGGTTGACACCGTCAGGCTTAGCTCATCGGCCAGTAGCCAATCGCCACCCAAAGGATCGTGGAAGGTTTTTCGAAGACCCTTGATTTCAAGCATGACGTGCTTTCTTACGGTTTGTTCGGTGCCGTGTCCGGCCATCGACAGCTTTTGCCTGTGTTTTTTCCAAAAGCAAAAATGCCGCCAGGGCCAGTACCATCAGCAAACAGGCAAGCACCAGCGCCGCGTCCAGATTGGCAGCGCCCGGCCGGCCAAGGCGTTGATAGATGAGCGTCGTCAGGGTCATCCATTCGGGCCGTGACAAGAACAAGGTGACGGCAAACTCGCCCAGCGATGTGGCGGCGGCGAACGCCATCCCCCGACGCAAAGCCGGTGCAACCATCGGCAAGATCACCCGCCAGAAGCTGCGCCAGGGGGTCGCCCCGAGCGTACGCGCCGCCTGTTCGAGATGAGCCGGCAGACTATCGAGCGCCGAACCGATTGATTTGGCAACGAACGGGTAGGCCAGCAACGCGTAGGCGGCGACCAGCAATGGCAGGCTGGCGGTCCATTGCGGGTAGAGCAGAAGCAGCCCGAACGCCACCGTCACCGGGGATACGACAAAAGGCAGGAAGGCACAGGCGCGTAGCCACACCGAGCGCCTTGCCGCCAAAGCGTGAGTCAATCCGAGTACGGTAGCCAAAGCCAGGGCTGTCATGGAAAAACGCAAGGTATTGCCCAGCGCGAGTCGCGTTTCGTCCTCCAGCAAAACACCCCACGCGGCGGGACCGGCAAGGGCCGCCCGCGCAACGATTGCCAACAGCGGCGCGGCGCAAAAGACGAGAAGCACCAGTAAGACAGCTGCAACGGTGGTCCATTGCTGGGCGGTAGCCGGGCGACGCAAGGCAATGGCGTCGGCGCGCGAGGGTGCCGCGAGCCGTTTTTCGACGAGTGCATAGAGCAGCGCAACGCCCCCCGTCAGCATCATCATGCACAACGCCAACGCGCCCGCTTCCGCCAGTTTCAGTTCATGGGCGACCAGCGTATAGATTTCGACTTCGACCGTGGAAAAGCGCTGCCCGCCCAAAATGAGCGCCAATCCAAAGCCGGAAAAGCAGTACAGAAAAACAAGACACAAGGCCGACGCCAGCCACGGCGCGATGGCCGGCCACTCGACGCGCCAGAATGCTCGCCACGGAGTCGCCCCCAGCGTACGCGCCGCCGCGACGCGCGAGGCGCTGACCTGCGCCAGCGCATCGACACCGGCCCGTACCACTACGCACAAATTGAAAAAGAGGTTGCCGTAGAGCAACAGCCAGGGCGTATCCTGCAGGTGGAAGCCCAACCAGCCGCTGATCAGCCCTCGCGGCCCCCACAAGGCGAGTACGCCCAGCGCCGCCACCAGCGTGGGCACGACAAAGGGCAGCATGAGCAAGCGCAGAACAAGCGTACGGCCGGCAAAGTCGTAACGCGCCAGCACCCACGCCACGGGCAAACCAAGCGCCAGAGCGGCAACGCAGGTCAATGTCGCCTGGACGAAGGTCCATACGATGCGCCAGCGCAGATAGTCGTCCTGCCAGAGTGCGCCGACCATCCCCGCCAGTGCGCTGGCCCCGCCTTCAAGCAGCAGACGGAACACGGGTGCGGCCAGCAGAACCAGCAGGAACGCCGCCGGCAAGAGCCCGATGGCGAGGCGCTGGTACAGCGGCTTGTGCAACATCAGACGGCTTACTTCAGCACCACTTTGGTCCAGCGGCTGACCCAGTCGGCGTCTTTTTCGGCAATCGTCTCAGAGCTGAGGCTGTCGAACGAAGCCGGTTCAACAGCGTGTCGCATCACCTCGGCTCGGGCAACGCCGGGTTCTGCGGGGAACATCCACATTGAGGTCTGCAAGGCCTCCTGCACGGCCGACGAGCGCATGAATTCGATGAAGCGCACCGCCGCCTCCCGCTGTCCACCGCCTTTGATCAGCGCCACGCCTTCAACCTGGCGGAACACGCCACCCTTGAGGAACAACACGCCGGTAGGCGGCTCGGTGATCTTTTCCTTGCTATAGAACACCTCGGCCGCCGGGCTCGTGGCATAACTGACGACCAGCGGACGGGTGCCGCCGTTCTTCGAAAACTCGGTGTAATAGGCCTCGCTCCAGCCTTTGGCCACTTTCACGCCATTGGCGCGCATGCGCGCCCACCAGTCGAACGCCGCCGTTTCGCCGAACCCGGCGATGGTCGCCAGCATGAAAGCATGGCCTGGGCTGGACGTCGCCGGATTCTGGACGACCAGCAGATCGCGATACTGAGGCTGTGTCAGCTCTTCGAGCGTTTTGGGCAAAGGCAGACCAGACTTGGCAAACGCCGCCTTGTCGTAGTTCAGCGCAACAAAGCTGTAATCCACCGCCACCACGCCATTCCCCACCGCTGGCGCACCGGCACGCACCGGCGGCGCGCTGGCATAGGCCTCGATCACGTTGGCCGCCTGCGCCTTGGTCACTTGCGCGTTGTCGATGCCAAACACCACGTCGGCAATCGGTTGCGCACGCGTGAGGATGAGCTTGTTCAGCAACTCGCCCGAATCGCCGGCTTTGATCAGGCTGAGCTTTACCCACGCCTGCGCCTCGAACTGGGCGAGGAGGGGCTTGGGCAGGGAAAATGAGTTGTGTGCAAGCACCCGCAATTCCTGTGCCGCCGCCAGAGATGAAAAGAGGAGCGACAGCAGGGCAACACCTGCCAGCGCGTCTTTCAGTCTTATCGCCATAGTCGGTCTTTCAGTCATTTATTGGTGAGACAAGACAGGATAGCAGCGCCACAAATTGTGTGCTTGTCTCAGAGCGCCCCTGAACGAACGCCTGTAGGGTGTGAAACGCGCAGCGTTGCGCACCAAACCGGTAAACAGATGTTCCGCGTGTACGAATTACAAATTCGCACACACCACAGGGCCACATAGCTAATTCAGCGCTCTGAGTCGATGTTGAACCATGGCCGCCAGTTTCCTACAAGCCTGTCTTCCTCGAAGAATCGCTCAGCAATTGCGTTATCAGGAAAGTCGGTTCGATATGAAAATCCAACGGAATCAAGGATGACATTTAGTGGATTGGATTCGTTTGGGAATATGTGCTCAATACCCCAGCGTAACTGACATGAAGTTGTGTTAGGGGTCGCCTTGTGATGCTCTGGATGTGGCGCATGAAGTCGCTCTAAACTCTTCCGCTTAATGTGGAGGCCAAAGCGCTTCCTAATGTTTGTAGATTTGCCAACATACAGACACGGATATACAAGATCCTTCGGCCACCAGTCCCGGTACTCTACGCAAACCCTTACTTCATTCGGCCCCTTAAGAATGACCGTGCGGTTCGACGCCATAAGAGTCGTTCGATCACCGATCCACCAAAATGCGTAAACGCCTGGGCCTTCAGGAAGAGAGGAAGGGCGAGCTACCACAAGTTGAGAAACCTTCTGGATTGATGCCTTGGTATGCATTTCTCTGAGTTGCCTAAACGTTGATAAGTAGAATCGGACTTTGGAAAAAGTCAGCGTGTTGTGCTCGGAACATAATGAGGCCTAAGAAAACTGCCTAAGAATTTCCGCAGCACTCCTCCATGCACCCAACGACCAGTCTTGGCCGACTCCCCCTCTCTGGCACAACAGCATTTTCATTCCGAAACGATACCACGTCGTCAAGGCCCCAAGACAAATCTCACCGTCCAGTGAAAAATTTGGCAAAAAAAAACAAGCCACCGACGATTTTCGACGGTGGCTTGCTAAATTGCTCAAACTGACCGCGCCAACGGTCAGTTTCGTCAGAGGAAAGATGGGAACGGCATATCCGTGTCTTTGGTAAAGACATCTTCAAAGCCACGATAAAAGTGGAATTCCATGTCGTCCTTGTTATCCGGAAAGACGAACTTGCCGCCGACTTGCCAGATGTAGGGCTTGAACTTGTATTTCAGGCGATCCTTCTTCATGTTCCACAGCATGGTGATTTCCATCGGATCGGCCATGAAGTTGGACCAAATGTCATGGTGGAAGGGGATGATCACCTTGGTGTTGAGTGCTTCGGCCATGCGCAGGACGTCCGACGAAGTCATCTTGTCGGTAATGCCGCGCGGGTTCTCGCCGTAGGAGGCCAGCGCCACGTCGACCACGTGTTCGTTGCCATGCTTGGCGTAGCCGTTGGCGTAGTGCGAATCGCCGCTGTGATAGAGGTTGCCGCCTGGCGTCTTGACCAGGTAGTTGACGGCGACTTCGTCCATGTCGATCGGCATCTTGTCCTTGGCGATTTCTTCCTTGGGCAGGGTGATCATCATGGTACGGTCGAAGGATTCGAGGACGACGAGTTCGATGTCGGTGCCGATTTTCACGACGTCGCCTGGACGAACCTGGATGCAACGCTCGGCCGGAACGCCCCATTTCTTCCACATGTCGACGCAGGACTTCGGCCCGATGAACGGAACTTTGGGATCACAATTCTTGAGTACGGCGGCAGCGACGTTGATGTCGATGTGGTCATTGTGCGTGTGTGATGAAACCACGGCATCGATCTGCTTGATGGCAAACGGATCGATCACGAAGGGCGAAACGCGCAGATTGGGCTGCAGCGCCACGCAACCGCTCATGCGCGCCATCTGGTGATGCGGGTCCATCAGCGGGTTCTTCATCGAACGTTTACCCGTACCGCACCACAAGTCCATGCAAATGTTGGTGTTGCCTTCGGTTTTGACCCAGATGCCGGTGCAAGCCAGCCACCACATCGCGAAGGTGCCGGGCTTGACCACTTCGCGCTCGATTTCCTCATTGAGCCAGGTGCCCCATTGCGGGAAGGTGCTCAAAACCCATGATTCCTTGGTGATCTCATCTACTTTTGCCATGTCGTTCTCCTGTCAAATGTTCAAAAACACAACTCGTTCAATAGCGCGCGACCGGATCCTGAGGCCAGCCGGCTTGATTCCTTTTTTACTCAACTGACGAAATACAGCGCGGCTTCGGCCTTTTCCCGATTGGCGGCGACAATGATGTCCCGCGTCGCTTCGTGCAGCACATAGATATTGCTGGGCCCAACGCCCTCCTCGATGACTTCGGCCTGGAGTTCCAACGGTGCCGTTTTACTGGCGTGCACATAGAACAGTTGCTGCTTGCCGCGACGACAGCCGCCGATAAATACGGGCGTTCCAGCCAGCGTTGCCGCCTCGACGACGTGGTAAAACTCTGTCACTTCGGGATGCTCGAATACCCTCTTGAAAACCCCATCGATTTTCTTGTAGACCCTGAAAAAAGTGCCGTGGAAGGGTTCGATCGTAGCGAATTCGAGTTCGCCGTCACCGTCGATGTCGATGGCCGAGATGTCGCTGATCGGCCAATCCATGAACTGATGAACAGTCCACTCAGCTCCCGGCGTTTGCGGCGGCGTAAGCTCGAAAGCCCCCTGCTCGCAGGTGACCAACCCGCAGACCTTGCCGTTGCGATCAAGACGACTGTAACCATGGTTCTTGCTCAGGCCATCCTTCAGCACCTGCAGCTTGAGCGGGCCAACACCAGTAAACTCTCCGACCCAGATCTTCCCTGGATTCGACCAGTCTTCCTTTGATTCCTTGGTGGTGGCCAACGTGCAGCCAATGAAGTAATGCCGATTGCCAACGCTCAGCAGATCAAAACGATGGATGTAGGGCAGATGAAGGATGTCCGTCACCTCATAGCCGCCTGAACTCAAGGGGCGGACATGCACGACCTTCGCTTCTTCCCACTGGAACATCTTGAAGAATTTCTGGACAGCCAGAAACTCGCCATTCGTGCCAGGAATTGGCGCAATCGACATCGTCCCGCCAGGCCCTTCCCATACGGTATGCGAAACCGTGTAGTCCGGACCGGCCCAGGCCAGACAAGGCCCTTCGCCCTCGGTGGCGAGCATGATCCGCGTTTGACCGTCGACAACGATGCTATTGGCTGAATAGCAGCGATTCATCTCGGTCAGGAATTGTTTTTCGATTTTCATGAACCCGTCCTTGAATATCAAAATGGCCGTCGAAGTAGAGATTGACGACCATCTTATATCATATTGGTTCAATCGTAAAGACCGAAACGATCAAAAAGATCGTTATGTGGTCGTGCATTTTGATCGTATCGGCTTTACAATAAAACGCTTAAAAGGTGCATAACGGGGAGCGAAATGAAGGGGATTATCACCGTCGATATCGGCACGACCAGCATGAGAGCCATTCTCTACGACATGAATGCGCGTGTTGTACACGTCGACCAGCGCGAGAATATGCCCGAGTTTTTCAGCGACGGGCGTGTTGAACAGGACCCGGCGGCATGGCAATCCATCTTGTACGCGGTGTTACAAGATTGCGCCAGCCTCGCCGCCAGCGAGAACATCGAACCGCTGTGCATCTCGGTAACAGCGCAGCGATCATCGGTCATTGCTGTCGATCAATCCGGCACCCCGCTGCATCCGGCGATCATGTGGCAGGATCGCCGTACCGCACCGCTGGCGCAGGTGATGGAGGAGCACAACCCGCTTGTTTATGGAAAAACCGGGCTCAAGATTTCCCCGGTGTTTTCCGCGCTGAAGATGACCTGGCTGCGCCGGAACCGCCCCGATATCTGGACCAAGACCCACAAGATGATCGGCATCCAGGACTGGGTAATCTACTTGATGACCGGCCGCTTCGTCACCGACCACACATTCGGCAGCCGAACCAATCTGCTCGAACTGAAAACACGCCGCTGGGACCCGGAACTGCTGTCGCTGTTCGAAGTCGAGCCACGCATGCTGTGTGACCTGGTCGCCCCGGGATCGATTGTCGGTGGGCTAACGCCGGACCTGGCCAGGGCCACAGGGCTGACGGCCGGCTTGCCGGTGGTTACGGCCGGCGGCGACCAGCAGTGCGCGGCGCTGGGCCTGGGGCTCTTTTCCGGCGAACGCGCCGTATCCAATACCGGCACCGGTTCCTACCTCATCGGACATACCGATCAACCGGCATTTGATGCCGACATGCGCCTTGCGTGCAATGTGTCCGCCGTGCCCGGCACCTATATTGTTGAAGCCGCCGTACTGACGTCGGGAACCATTTACCGCTGGTTTGCCGAGTCAATCTTCAAGCCAGCTAGCACGGGGCGCAACCCCTTCGAGGCCGTCAATGCCGAAGCGGCAGATATTCCACCCGGTGCCAACGGCTTGCTGCTCTTGCCGCATTTCAAGGGCTGCGGTGCCCCGTACTGGGATCCGGACGCCAAGGGCGCGTTTTTCAACCTGACGCTGAGTAGCACGCGCGGCGAGATGGCCCGTGCCATTCTCGAAGGCATTGCCGTCGAGATGAAGGGCAGCCTGGAACTGGTGGAAAATCTGTGCGGACCAGTTCGCTCGGTCAGCGTTTCCGGCGGATTGACCAAGTCCGATCTTTTCAACCAGATACAAAGCGACATTTTCGAGCGCCCCATCGTCCGTTTCCGGAATAATGAGGCGACGTCCTTCGGTGCCTGGATCGCCGGAGCCGTCGCCACCGGGCTTGAAGAAAGCTACTCCAGCGCATTTGCCCGCGTCGGTGACGCTGAATCGGCGCAGACCTTCCAGCCCGATCATGCAAACCACGAAACCTATGCACTACAATGCCGGCGCTCGCGTGCGCTCTACCAAGCGCTGGCAACTCCAGAATTCCGCGCGCTTTTCAAATAGGAAAAACAAGATGAAAGAAACCGGCCAGCGCCCGACCACGACGGTCTCCAACTATCGCCACAAGAAAATCCTTGAAATGTTGTACCAGCGCCAATCGGTATCCGCAGACGAGCTGGCCACCGAGTTCGGCGTCTCCAAGATCACCATCCGGCGCGATCTGGATGCGCTGGCCGGCGACAAATATCTGGAACGCACGCGCGGTGGCGCAGTGTCGGTTTCCGGGTTGCGACTCGAAGAGTTTTTTGACGAGAAGGATCATTCGGCCAAGCGCGAAAAGAGCCTCATCGGCCGCTATGTCGCCTCGCTGATTTCGGAAAACGAGACGGTTTTCATCAACGCCGGCTCGACTACGCTGGAAGTCATCCGTCACCTTCTCGGCAAGAAAGTACGGGTTGTCACCAACAATGCCGCGTGCCTTTCACTGGACATCGATCCACTACAGGAATTGATCTTGCTCGGCGGCGACTACCGCATTCATTCGAAATCGCTGGTCGGTGATCTGACCATCGCCGGCCTGCACAACATTTTTTCCAGCATTACCGTGCTTGGCATCAACGGCGTGAGCATCAAGAAGGGCTGCACCAGCGCGGTCAATCAGGAAACCAGCGTCAACAAGGCGATGATCGAGAATTCGAGCGGCAAGATTATTGTCGTTGCCGATCACACCAAGATGAACTGCGTCTCCAGTTTCCTCACCTGCCCGCTGAACAAGATCGACATGATCGTCACCGACTGGCTGACGCCCTTGGCTTTTTGCGAGGAGCTGGAAGAACTGGGCTTATGCGTAATCCGCGTACCCGACGAACAATAATACCGTGAGGCCGAGAGGGTCGTCGATAGGCGTTCTTTGACGGGCATGCCGTGGAAGCCGCATGGATATTGCATCGCACGACATACACACTCAAGATACCCGTATCTATTGGTCTGCAGGCCGCAGGTCGAAATTACCGACCTGCATCTGAATCGCTTCCCGGTCAGTTCTGACCGTAATACGCACCCGGACCGTGTTTGCGGTTGAAGTGCTTTTCCAGCAGATGTTGCGGCATCGCCGGCAGGCCCGGAGCCAGTTGCAGGCTGAGCATGGCCATGCGCGCGGTCAGTTCAAGCACGGCGGCGTTGTGTACGGCAGCATCCGCATCCTTGCCCCAGGCGAACGGGCCGTGATTGGCGACTAGCACAGCGGCCATCCGGCTCGGGTCAATCGCCCCTGAGCGGAAACGCTCGACGATGGCCAGCCCGGTTTCGGCTTCGTACTGACCGGAGGTTTGCGCCTCCGTGAGGATCGGCGTACAGGGAATCTCGCCGAAGAAATAGTCGGCATGCGTCGTGCCCAGCGCCGGGATACCACGACAGGCCTGCGCCCAGACCGTCGCCCAGGTCGAATGCGTATGCACGATGCCGCCTATCGAGGGGAAATGACGATAAAGCTCGACATGCGTCGGCAGATCCGACGACGGCCGCAGCTTGCCTTCAATGACACGGCCGTCGGCATCGACCACCACCATGTCGGATTCCTTCATGGTTTCGTAGGGAACGCCGCTCGGCTTGATGACGATGGCCCCGGTTTCCGGGTCCTTGCCGCTGACGTTGCCCCAGGTAAAATCGACGAGGCCCAGCTTCGGCAATTCAAGATTGGCTTCAAAAACCTGTTTTTTCAGTGCTTCCAGCATTACACATATCCTCCTTGTTTGAGACGATCACCCACCCAGCGGCGGGCAAGGGCGATTTCCTTGATCGGGTCGGCCGCTTTCTCGGTCCACATTTCAATCAGGAACGGGCCGGCATAGTGAAGCTCGTGCAATGCCTTGAAACAATGAACGAAATCAACCGTGCCTTCACCGAAAGGTATATCACGAAATGCACCGGGGTAATCAGGACCAACCGGCTTAGTTTCTTTCACATGCACGCCAACAATGTGATTAATACCGGCTGCCAGCTCCTGGGAAATGTCGTTACCCCAGGCCGTCAGGTTGCCCAGATCGGGGTAGACCGAGAACCAAGGCGACGGCAAGCGCTCCTTGAGCAGCAGATACTTGGCGATGGAATTCTGAAAGGTCGTGTCCATGATTTCCAGCGCCAGCATCACCTGATGCTGGGCGGCGACTTCCAGCGCGCGCTCCATTCCCTCGTAGTAGCGCTCGCGCGACTCGCGCGTCGTCGGCTCATAGTAGACGTCGTAACCGGCGAGCTGAATGACCCGGATTCCGGTATCGCTGGCGAAGCGGATCGCCTTTTCCATGAACGCAGCCGCCTGAACGCGAATGGCGGGATCGGCGCTGCCAAAAGGAATCTTGCGGTGGCCGGACAAGCACATCGACGGCACGGGAATGCCGCATTCCCGCGACGTCCGGAAAAATTCCAGGCGTTCGGCCAGCGTCCAGTCCAGACGCGCCATCCGCTCGGGCGTTTCATCCACTGAAAGCTCAAGAAAGTCGTAGCCGCAATCGCGTGCCGTATTAAAACGCTCTGCCCAACTCAAGGTTCTGGGAAGCGCCTTCTCGTAAATACCTATCGGGTTTTCCATAGTTCACTCATTTTTCAAGGACTTGTAGTTTAGTTTCAGAATGCGCCATTGTAAATATTAAAACGAGCAAAGTGATCGTTACTAAGCTACAAAGC
Organism: Burkholderiales bacterium; assembly: GCA_038316625.1. GTDB lineage: Bacteria > Pseudomonadota > Gammaproteobacteria > Burkholderiales > Rhodocyclaceae > Propionivibrio. The sequence continues at coordinate 9,087 of JBBQAT010000043.1, read as the reverse complement.
GAAGCCTGTGACTTGCAATCGAACCGAATCGACCGCCACGCGGCTTACACATACTGGCCCAGATTTACCGCGTAACATGTTGTATTTATTAGAGTAAAATATGTTCAAATATTTCTTGCACACCGGGACAATTTGATTATAAAATAGTTCCATAAGCGATCATATTGATCGTTTTGGTGGGTCTTTCTTATTGGCACTTTCCGAGGGGATTAAAATGGCAAAAGCAAAATGGATTACAGGCCTTGTCGCAGCGATGGCGCTGGCAACCGGGGCGGTTCAGGCACAAACGACCTACAAGATCGGCTACCTGCCGAGCACCGTCGGGCAGGCACTGACGCAAGCCTGGCGGGTCGGCGCTGAAAATGCGCTCAAGGGACAACCCGCCACACTTCAGGCGCTTGACGCCCAGATGAAGGCCGAAACCCAGGTCACCATGATGGACGACTTCATCAACCAAGGCTACAACGCCATTATCCTGCAACCGATCGACGCCGCCGCGCTCACCGCCAGCGTCAAGAAGGCCGAAGGCAAAGGCATTCACGTCATCACCCTGAATACCGACACCATGCTGCCGCACGCCGCCGTCGTCACGATGGACGACGAAGGCGCCGGTTACCTGGTCGGCGAAACGATTGGTAAGTCGATTGGCGGCAAGGGCAACGTCGCCATCCTGCAATCGCCTCCTGGCGCGCAGGCCGGCATCGAACGCGAAAAAGGCTTCCGCAACGCGATGGGCAAGCTCTACCCGAACATCAAGATCGTTGGTGCACAGAACGCCGCCTGGAACAAAGACAAGGCCATCGAAATCATGAACAGCTTCCTGCAGGTTAACAAGGAACTGGACGCTGTCTTCGCCGTGAATGACAACATGGCCGAAGGAGCCATGATCGCCGCCGAAGCCGCTGGCCGTCTGGCGCAGGTCAAGATTTGGGGCTTCAATGGCCAGAAGAGCACGCTGGCACTGATCGAGCAAGGCAAGATCACCGGCACCGCCTACACCAACGCCTACAATCAGGGCGCAACCGCCGCCAAGTACGCGCTTGATCTGCTTACCGGTGCCAAGAAGAAGGGCGCCAAGACCGACATCGTCACGGTTCCACCCTTCGCTGCAACGAAGGACACGGTTGCCCAGATCAAGGCCGAAGACCGCTGGTAAGACTCCTCGCTTGTGTGACGGAACCCTTGCGGTTCCGTCACTTCATTAGATATCCAAAGAACGCTTCGGAGGTACCATCGTGTCGGTCAGCGCTATTCGACGACTCATCCTGATTGGGCTGCTGCTGTGCATTGGCGCGGCGCTTTCCATTGCCAACCCGTCCTTCCTGACGCTGGACAACCTGATGACCATGCTCCAGGAAGCGTCCTTGACGGGCATTGTGGCCATCGGCTTCACCCTGATCCTGATCACCGCCGGCATTGACATGTCAATCGGCGCGACTATCGCCACTACGTCGATGATCTGTATCAACTTCATTTCCTACACGCAGCTTCCCGCCTTCATCTACATCCCCATCGCCCTGACGGCGGGTGTCGCGATCGGCTGGGTCAATGGGTTTTTCATTACGCATTTCAAGCTGCCGGAGTTCATCGTAACCCTGGCGACGCGCGGCCTTCTAACCGGGCTGGCACTGATCGCCGCCGTCAAGGACGAGCAGGGCTTCGTCAAGAACGTTTTTATCCAGGACGAGACATTTCTCTCGTTTGGCGAAACGGTCGGGCCGGTCTATATCGTGACCATCGTCTTTGTCGTTCTGGCCGTTGCAACTCAGTTCTTCCTCAAGCGCACCCGTGCTGGAACGAACATCTACGCCTCAGGAGCCAATCCAACGGCCGCCAGATTGTCCGGCATCAATGTTGATCGCACCCTGTATGGCGTATACATGTTCACGGGCTTCTGTGCCTCGCTGGCTTCGATCTTCCTCTCTGCTCGAATGATGACCGCCATGCCCGAGTTCGGCATCGGTTCTGAGCTAGATGTCATCGCCTCCGTCGTGATCGGCGGCACGCCCTTTACCGGCGGCGTCGGCGACATCTGGGGCACCATGATCGGCACTCTCTTCATCGCCCTGATCAAGAATGGCATCCTGAAACTTGGGCTATCACCCTACATTCAGCCGATTGTCATCGGCGGCATCATCATCGTGACCGTAGTCGCCGACGTCTGGTACAAGGGATTTGCCGAGAAAAGAGCAACGCAGGCCGCTCGCCGGAAGGCCATGCAAGCCAAGGAGGTCGGAGCATGAGCAACAACGGCAAAAGCGAACTGCTGCTCGAATGCAGAGGAGTCGACAAGAACTATAACGGCCCACAGGTTCTTGACGGCGTCGATTTCTTTCTCCGACGCGGCGAGATCCATTCTCTGGTCGGGGAAAACGGTGCAGGCAAATCGACACTGATCAAGATCGTCACCGGGATCACTAACCGCAACGCCGGAACGATCGTTTTCGAAGGCCACGACATTCCACTCGATCACAGCAAGAACGCCTCTGAAAAGCTGGGCATCGCCGTTATCTACCAGGAACTGAGCCTGATTCACGGCATGACCGTGGCGCAGAACATCTTCCTGACCAAGGAACCGCTGATGTCCGGTTTGCCATTCATCGATATCAAGAAGATGAATGCGATGGCGCAGGAAATGATCAACAAGTACGGCTTTGACCTCAAGGCCACCGACATCATCGACAAACTCCCGATTGCGCAACGGCAGACGGTGGAAATCCTGAAGGCCTTGTCGAACAAGGCTTCGCTGATGATCATGGATGAGCCGACCAGTTCGCTGACAGCGACCGAGAGCGAACGCCTGTTCAAGATCATCCGCCTGCTCAAGAGCGAAGGCATTACGGTGGTGTACATCTCGCACCGGATGGAAGAAGTGTACGACCTGTCCGACCGAGTGACGGTGCTGCGTGACGGCAAGCTGGTTTCCGTTCTCGAGGGTAACGAGATTACCCCGGCGGAAATCATCCGCCTGATGATCGGCCGCGAACTGTCCGAAGACGAATCGCGGCACAAAATGGTCAAGAAGGACGGCGAAGTTGTCCTCGAAGTCGAAAAGCTATGCGCTGAAGGCAAGCTTCAGGACATCTCATTCAAGGTACGCAAGGGTGAAGTTCTCGGTTTCGGCGGTCTGGTCGGCTCGGGCCGCACCGAACTGATGCGTGCAATCTACGGCATTGATCCATTTGACAGCGGAAGCATCAAGTATCTGGGTAAGCCCTATTCCCCGACGGTCGAGAAATCGATTGCAGGCGGCTATGGCTTTGTCCCGGAAGAGCGCCGTCTTCAAGGCATCATGGGGGCTATCTCGATCACGGGCAATATCGGCATTGCCAACCTGGACTCGGTCTCCAGCCCATTGGGCTTCGTCAGCGGCGCAAAAGAGCTAGAGCGTTCCCAGAAAGCCATTACCACGCTGAATATCAAACCGGCCAATCCGAATCACCTGGTTGGCAATCTATCCGGCGGCAACCAGCAAAAAGTGGTCGTCGGCAAATGGCTGATCCGCGACCTCAAGCTCCTGATTGTTGATGAGCCAACCGTCGGCGTAGATATCGGTGCCAAGGAAGAGATGTATCAAACCATCGAGCGCCTTGCCAGCGAAGGAGTCGCAGTCATTGTCGTCTCGTCGGATTTGCCGGAACTGACGCGCTTGTCCGACCGCATCATCGTTCTGCGCAAGGGGCGAATTATCAAGGAATTTACCGAGGGCGTCGTCACGGAAGAACAGGTTCTGCGTGCGGCATCCGGGATTGTTGAGGGTGGTTCGAAATGAAATCAAACGCTTTCAGTCTACGCAAACTCATGAGCGATTCACGCCTGTTCGGGATTCTTCTACTGATGATGCTGGTCCTGCACTTCGTGTCGGATCGCTTCCTGACCGTGGATAACCTGACCAATGTTTTATGGTCGGTCTGTCTGATCGGAATCATGACCACCGGTGCCATCTATGCTCCGATCACCGGCGGCATCGACCTGTCGGTCGGCTCCATGGCCGCCTTGTCGGGCATCATCGCCAACGTGCTGATGAACGGCTACGGGATAAACTGGGTGATCGCCATCCTGATCACCCTGTTGATCGGCGCGGCCATTGGCTGGCTGAATGGCATTGTGACGACCAAGTTCCTGGTGCCTGCCTTCATCGTAACGATGGCGGCAAAAACCTACTTGTTTGGTGTTGCCATGCTGGTCTCGAATGGTGACCAGATCACCATCATGCAACCGGCCCAGTTCCTCCAGATCGGCGTCGGCAAACTCCTGGGCATCCCGATTCCGATCTACATCATGGTCACACTGGTCATTGCGAGCCATGTCCTGCTGCAGCACACCGTATTCGGACGCAGAGCCATCGCCGTTGGGGCCAATGAAGTCTCCGCCAAGCTATCCGGTGTCAATCCACACCGGACCATCATTACCGTCTACATCATCTCGGCCGTAACCGCCTCAATCGCCGGAATTGTCATGGCCTCGCTGACACAGCAAGCCTTCGCCATGAACGCCACCGGTTATGAGTTCGACGTCATTACCGCCATCGTGATTGGCGGCACCAGCCTGATGGGCGGCAAGGGATCGGTAAGCGGTGCGCTGATCGGTGCCATCATGGTCGGCTTCATCAACAATGGCCTCAATCTGCTGAACATGCCTTCAGCCTATCATCCGATTGCCACCGGTTTGGTGATTCTCGTCGCCCTGATCATGAACCAGGGCGTCAGCCTGCCGACCGTGTTCAAAAAATTGCTGTCCAGCCCAAAGCCGGCGGAATCAGTAAAATAGCTTCAGCCTGACGCTTGCATCAAAAAAACCCGGGCTAGCCCGGGTTTTTTTCGGCCCAACCCTCCATTTGGCCCAACGCGGAGTTCAAGATGATCACTGATTTTGTATTTGCCCGAATCCCGGAGATTCATTTCGGACCGGGCAAAATTGCCCAGTTGCCCAAACTGATCGGACAAAACGGCAGACGAGTCTTACTGGTGACGGGCTCGGCGTCCTTTCCGCACTCTGCGCACTTTGAAACACTGATGCGGGCGCTGAAGAAGAACGACATCACCGGCTTCCACGCGGCCGTTTCGGGTGAACCCTCCCCCACCTTTGTTGACCAAATCGTCGATCGCTATCGCGGTGAACACCTGGACTGGGTCGTCAGCATCGGCGGCGGCAGCGCCGTTGATGCCGGCAAAGCCATCTCGGCCATGTTGCCACAGGAAGGCTCGGTGACCGCCTATCTGGAGGGCATGGAAACAAAGAAACACGATGGCCGAAAGATCCCGTTCATCGCCATTCCCACTTCGTCAGGAACCGGTGCTGAAGCAACGAAAAACGCCGTTCTGAGTGAAATCGGCCCGCACGGCTTCAAGAGCTCGCTGCGCCACGATTGCTTCGTTCCCGACATTGCGCTGATCGACCCGGAACTGATGTGCTCCTGCCCGCCTGAAGTAACAGCCGCCTGCAGCCTGGATGCACTGACTCAGCTCCTGGAAGCCTACGTCTCCACCAAAGCAACGCCGATGACCGACGCTCTGGCTTTGAGCGGCATGGAACACGCCGCCATCGGTCTGCTTCCCGCCTTTGAGCGTGGCGCAACCGACCTTGCTGCACGCAGCCACATGGCCTATGCCGCACTGCTATCGGGTATCACGCTAGCCAACGCAGGCCTCGGCGTCATTCACGGTTTTGCCGCACCGATTGGCGGATATTTTGAAGTACCCCACGGCGTGGTCTGCGGAACACTGATTGGCGAAGCGACGCGTATAACGATCAATGCCTTGTTTGACGATCCCAAGAAGAATCATGCTGCGCTCAAAAAATACGCCAACGCAGGTGTTCTACTTTCAGGTGAATCGCACGTTTCCCTCAAACGGGATTGTGACCTGCTGGTTGAAACACTCCAGAAATGGATCAAAATCACGCGTATTCCACGGCTGGGGAACTACGGCATAACGCGTCACGATTTCAGCAAAATCATTGACCGAACGACCGGCAAGAATAGCCCCATACCATTGAATCGGGAACAGATGGAGGCGATCCTTGAAGTGCGCTTGTGACCGCGCTGGACGTGGCCGCTTGAATAGTCCGGCTGAAAAGAGGATTTAGGGAGAAGCCTGTGGATTGGTGGTTAGCGTATATCGGACTCGGCCTGTTTACCGGTTTTTCTGCCGGAATGCTGGGGATTGGTGGCGGCCTGGTGATGGTTCCCACGCTGACCATGATGTTTGCCGCGCAAAACGGATTTCCACCCACTGAAATTCTTCACATGGCGCTTGGCACGTCCACCGCGACAATCCTGTTCACCTCGCTGTCGAGCCTTCGCGCCCATCACCAGCATGGTGCCGTCCTCTGGAAAATTGTCATCCAGATTTCTCCGGGAATTCTTTTCGGGACACTGCTCGGCACCCTGTTCGCGTCGAACATACCCACCAGACCTTTGGCGCTGTTTTTTACGTGCTTCGTTTGTTTTGTTGCCTTGCAGATGATTCTGAACTTCAAGCCGAAACCCTTAAGAGAGCTTCCCGGAGCGGGTGGCGTATTTGCCGTTGGCACGGGCATCGGTGCAATTTCGTCACTCGTGGCCATCGGTGGTGGCGCGCTCACAGTCCCCTTTCTGACCTGGTGCAATGTCCGCGTCCAACAGGCCATCGGCACTTCGGCGGCCATCGGCTTCCCGATCGCTTTCGGAGCATCGCTGGGATACATCTTCAACGGATGGGGGCACTCCGATCTTCCCGAGTGGAGTTTCGGTTTTGTCTATATGCCAGCACTCGCCTGGATAGTTCCGCCGAGCATGCTATTGGCTCCGCTCGGTGCCAAACTGACGCACACACTTCCAGTGACCGCGCTAAAGCGCGTCTTCGCCTGCCTTCTCGTCGCACTCGCGGCAAAGATGATCTGGACGCTATTTTCCTGAAAAAAATTGATCGCCGATAGTGAACAAGACCAGTACGCAACTCCGCTTTCACAGAAGAACGCCTATTGAACGGACCCGTTGTTTTATTGTGGATTCCCACAATTGTCGCTGTCGGAGTTTTTTGAAATAGTTACCCGATGCGTCTGCCCCTGAGGAACGGTAGTCAAAACAGCCAAACGTTCGAAGAATACCCTCCGGCTCAAGCGGAAAGGGCTTTTTCCCTCAGGCATTCGCCCATTGACTTATGCTGAAAGAAATGCCTGAAACGCTTGCTTCTCCTTGCTTTGATGCAGTTGATAAAGTAGCATTATGCGCTCAAGGCGAGATTGAAACCGCACGTCAACACGACGCTTCCACATAGTTCACGACTTCCTGAATTACCGGTTCAAAAAGCCCCCGAATTTTTACTTCCTGAAAGGTTTTACCATGTCAAACGAGAACAGCCCCGTGCTGCCTGACTCATCCAATCTCGACGCCTGGAAAAAGGCCGCTACCAAGTCTGCCCCCGGCGGAAACCTTGACGCGCTGAACTGGGTGACGTCTGAAGGCATCACCGTCAAACCGCTGTACACCAAGGCGGACGTCGCCGACCTGCCCTACACCGACACGCTCCCCGGTTTCCCGCCCTACACGCGCGGCCCGCAAGCGACCATGTACGCAGTGCGCCCGTGGACCATCCGCCAGTACGCCGGCTTCTCCACGGCGACCGAATCCAATGCTTTCTACCGCAAGGCGCTTGCCGCCGGCGGACAGGGCGTTTCCGTGGCCTTCGACTTGGCCACGCACCGCGGTTATGACTCCGACAATGCTCGCGTCGTCGGCGACGTCGGCAAGGCCGGCGTGGCGATCGACTCGGTTGAAGACATGAAAGTCCTGTTCGACGGCATCCCGCTCGACAAGATCTCTGTTTCGATGACCATGAACGGCGCGGTGCTGCCGGTTCTCGCCGGTTACGTTGTGGCCGCTGAAGAGCAAGGCGTTTCCCAGGACAAGCTGAGCGGAACCATTCAGAACGACATTCTGAAAGAGTTCATGGTGCGCAACACTTACATCTACCCACCAACGCCGTCGATGAAGATCATTGCCGACATCTTCGGCTACACCGCGCAGAACATGCCGAAGTACAACTCGATCTCGATCTCCGGCTATCACATGCAGGAAGCCGGCGCCAATCAGGCGATCGAAATGGCCTTCACGCTGGCTGACGGTGCTGAGTACGTGCGTACCGGTATCGCTTCCGGCATGGACGTTGATGTGTTTGCTGGTCGCCTGTCGTTCTTCTGGGCCGTCGGCATGAACTTCTACCTCGAAATCGCCAAGATGCGCGCGGCCCGCATGTTGTGGCACCGTATCATGACTAATCTCGGCGCCAAGAGCCCAAAGTCGATGATGCTGCGTACGCACAGCCAGACCTCCGGCTGGTCGCTGACCGAGCAGGATCCGTACAACAACGTGATCCGTACCACCATCGAAGCCATGGCGGCGGTTTTCGGCGGCACGCAGTCGCTGCACACCAATGCACTTGACGAAGCCATCGCGCTGCCGACCGCATTCTCGTCGCGTATCGCCCGTAATACTCAGATCATCATTCAGGAAGAAACCAAGATCTGTAACGTTGTCGATCCATGGGCTGGTTCCTACATGATGGAAAAGCTGACCCAGGACATGGCCGACAAGGCGTGGGCGATCATCGAAGAAGTTGAAGCGATGGGCGGCATGGTCAAGGCCGTTGAATCGGGCTGGGCCAAAATGAAGATTGAAACCTGCGCGGCTGAAACGCAGGCACTCATTGATTCCGGCAAGCAGGTCATCGTCGGCGTCAACAAGTACAAGCTGGCCGAGGAAGCCGCGATCGACATTCGGGACATCGACAACCTCGCCGTGCGTGAAGAGCAAATCGCCAGCCTCAAAAAGATTCGCGCCACGCGCGACACAGCAGCCGTCAATGCCGCGCTTGAGGCACTGACCCAATGTGCTGCGGGTGGCGAAGGCAACCTGCTCGACCTCTCGATCAAGGCGATGCGTCTGCGCGCCACGGTCGGTGAAGTTTCGGATGCGCTGGAAAAGATCTTTGGCCGCCATCGTGCCAACAATCAAACCATTTCGGGTGTTTACGGAGGCGTCGTGCAAGGGATTGAAACCTGGGAAACCATCAAGGCCGACATCGAGAAGTTTGCTGAAACCGAAGG
>JBBQAT010000042.1:0-28265 GCA_038316625.1 Burkholderiales bacterium | reverse complement strand
CAAAAAAGCTGCTCGCTGGCAGCTTTTTTGTTTCACGTGGAACCCTACGGTACTTCACCAAATTGGCTAGACTTTACGGAATTACACTCACCCCGAAAGGTGGAGCATCGAGGACAGCAGCGCGCAAAACATCTATAGCCCCAGGACGCGAAAAAGAGGCCCGCCATGCGATCACAACTCGCCTGAATGGCACAGGGTCAGCGAAGGGGAGAAAGTGCAGCAGAGGCTCATTCTGAGGCCACGATTTTGCGGCCGATATCGGCACAACGGAGATTCCCGCGCCACTCGCCACCATGTGTCGAACCGTTTCCAGAGAGCTTCCTTCAATGGCACCTTCCATTGCTCCCGGTTCGGAGAGATGCGGACAGGCCTGTAAAACCTGATCACGAAAACAATTGCCGTTGCCGAGCAGCAATAAATTTTCGGAAGCAATACGATTTGTGGAAATCTCGGTTTGCTCGGACAACGGGTGACCGATCGGCGTGACAACACAAAAGGGCTCGTCATACACCGACCGCGAAACGAGGCCTGGCTCGGAAAAAGGCAGGGCGACGATAATCACGTCCAAATCACCTCGCCGCAGTTGTTCGGCCAGGCTAACGGTAAAGTTCTCTTGAAGGTACATCGGCATCTGCGGCGCACGAGTGTGCAAAGCCGGGATCAAGCGCGGCAACAGATAGGGCGCTATCGTGTAGATCACACCAAGGCGCAACGCGCCGACCAGAGGGTCCTTGCCTTGCGCAGCTATTTCCTTGAGTCGGCCTGCTTCTTCAAGCACACGCTCAGCCTGTCGCGCAATCTGCTCCCCGATGGGCGTCAATCGTACGTCGGCAGCGGAACGCTCGAATAAAATTACGCCATGCCGCTGCTCAACTTTTTTTATGGCTACAGAGAGCGTCGGCTGACTGACGTGGCACTTTTCAGCCGCGCGACCAAAATGCCGCTCGCGGGCGAGCATCACGATATAGCGCAGTTCGGTGAGCGTCATCAAGCGTTCAGAACGTGATGACCTTGTCCGCCGTGAGCGTCCATTCGGCCAGTTCAGGTAAGGTCCCTATGTTCACGCCGGAGATCAGTGCAAGATCAGCGATTCCTCGCGCCAGCGCGCAGGTACGACACAATCTGATCTGAGCGCCGTGCCCTACCAGTTCCTCAAGCATTTGCTGCAGTCCGCCACCCGCTAGGGCCGTTGGCTGATTGACAAGACCGACCGTCACAGCATCAGACATCATGAATAGGCGCAGATCGACCGTTTCGTTTTCCTGGTTAGCAATTGCCGTCGCCAGTCGCAGTGCACTCAACATCCGCTCGCTACCGTAAGCCGGTGCATGAACAATGATCAAGACTGTTTGCACAGCATGCCCTCCTGATGAAACAACAAACTGTACATGATGCAATGACAGTCCCGAAACGACAACTGCGAACCCAGCTAAGTTGTCTGCTTGCGCGATCCCAGGCGTTCGAGATCGGGCGCTTCCATCCACATCCACTGACCAACCGGTAACGAGGACGGCAATTCGAATCCGCCAATCGAAACGCGATGCAGCGCTTCGACCCGGTTGCTCGCCGCTGCAATCATACGCTTTACGAGATGGTACTTCCCCTCCGTAACCGTCAATCGCATCAGACGCTCGGAAAGTCGTTCGCAAGCCGCAGCCGCAATTGGCGATGGCTCATCGTTGAGTTGGACGCCAGAAAGCAGGCTGCTAACCTGTGTGTCGTCAATCAAATGCTTGGTTGTGACTTCATAGACTTTCGGTACAAGTTTCTTCGGCGACGTGTAGGTGTGGATGAACTGCCCATCGTCCGTGAGCAGCAGCAGGCCGGTCGTATCTTCATCAAGCCGGCCCACCGCTTGCACCCCGCGGTTAAGAAGCGGCGGTGGAAGCAGGGTATAGATGCTGGGGTGATGCTTCGGCTTCTGCGAACATTCATAGTCCGTCGGCTTGTTCAGCGCAAGGTAAACGAATTTTCTATAAACCCACGGCACACCATCGACGGAGAAGCTAAATCCCTCTGGCTCGAATTCGACGAAAGGATCATCGCAAAGTTCGCCCGATACCCTAACCCGGCCCGAGTAGATCAGGTTTCGGCACTCAGGACGACTGCCGAAACCCTGTGATCTAAGTAAACGTTCCAGTTCCATGAATTGACTCCAAAAACAAAGGCCTCGAGGTGAGCTTCGAGGCCGGTAACTACATACAATCCGACAAGATCAAACGTCGATGTTTCGCGCTGCGAGAGCGTTTAATTCGATGAAATTCCGACGTGGTTCGACCAGTTCGCCCATAAGCGTTGTAAATATCTCATCGGCACCGATGGCATCTTCGATCTGAACTCTGAGCAGACGACGAACCTTGGGGTCCATCGTCGTTTCCCAAAGCTGACTGGGATTCATTTCCCCCAGACCTTTGTAGCGCTGCTTACTGATACCGCGCTCGACTTCATTGAGCAACCAGCGCATTGTTTCGGCAAAGCTTGTTACTGACTGCTTCTTCTCGCCCCGAGCAACGTAACCGCCAGAGCCGTACAAATCGGCCAGGGTTTCGGCTGTTTTTCGCAACTGGGCGTAATCACCACTCACCAACAAGTCCTCATCAATCACGCCGACCTTCAAGTTGCCATGATGCATCTTCTCAAGCCGCAACTGCCACCGTTCGTGCGCTTGATCATAACGAGCGAAGATATGGACACCGAGCTTGCTGCCAATCACCCGCATCAGAGCATCGGCGCTGGCTCGCGCTGAAACCTCATCACCCAGTTCGATTTTCAGGTTGGCGTCAATCAAAGCATGAAGCACCTGCGGGTTGATCATATGTGAAAGACGATTGATCACCGCTTCTGCCAATAAATATTCGCGCGCTAATTCTTCCAGCGCGGAACCGGCGATTGCGGGAGCTCCGGATTTTGGCACCAACACTGAATCTTCCAGCGCCAGCGACAACAGGAACTGGTTTAGCGCCTGATCGTCCTTGATATAACGCTCAGTCTTGCCGTGTTTTACCTTGTACAGCGGCGGTTGCGCGATGTAGATATGGCCGCCCTCGACCAGTTCGGGCATCTGCCGGTAAAAGAACGTCAGGAGGAGAGTACGGATGTGGGCACCGTCTACGTCAGCGTCGGTCATGATGATGAGCCGGTGATAACGCAGTTTTTCCGGCTTGTACTCATCCTTCCCGATACCGGTACCCAGTGCTGTGATAAGAGTTGCGATCTCCTGTGACGAAATCAGCTTGTCGAATCGTGCCTTCTCAACGTTAAGGATTTTTCCCTTGAGCGGCAAAATTGCCTGGAACTTGCGGTCACGTCCCTGTTTGGCCGAACCCCCGGCGGAATCACCCTCGACCAGATAGAGTTCGCATAGAGTCGGGTCCTTTTCCTGGCAATCCGCGAGCTTGCCCGGCAGCCCAACGCCATCGAGCAAACCCTTGCGGCGCGTCATTTCTCGCGCTTTACGCGCAGCATCGCGTGCCCGTGCCGCTTCGACAATCTTGCCCGTAATCACCTTTGCGTCAATTGGCCGTTCCTGCAAAAACTCAGTCAGTCTGGCCGCAACAACCTCTTCGACCGCTGGACGCGCTTCTGAAGACACAAGTTTCATCTTGGTTTGCGAGGCAAATTTTGGATCCGGCATCTTGACCGACAAGACACAGGCCAGACCTTCACGCATATCATCACCGGATATATCGACCTTAGCCTTCTTGGCAATCTCGTGCTCTTCGATGTACTTGTTGATAACCCGCGTCATTGCCGCGCGCAAACCGGTCATGTGAGTACCACCATCCGACTGTGGGATGTTGTTGGTAAAGCACAGCACCTGCTCAGCGTAGGTGTCGTTCCACTGCATTGCGACTTCGACACTGATCGCACCACCGTTCGGTATAGCCGACTCACCGGTTGAGAAGAAGACGTTGGGATGCAATACGGTCTTGGAACGATTGATGTATTCGACAAAGCCCTTTACTCCACCAAGAAAGGCGAAATCTTCTTCCTTGCCGGTACGCTGGTCAATAAGGCGGATCTTTACCCCGTTGTTCAGGAATGAGAGTTCGCGTAAACGCTTGGCAATAATTTCGTAGTGGAATTCGACATGACCGAAAATCTCTTCGTCGGCCATAAAGTGAACTTCCGTTCCGCGCCGCTCTGTTGTACCAGCGACACGGAGGGGCGAAACTTCAACACCATTCTGGATTTCAATCAGCCGATCAACTGCTGCACCTCGGTTGAAGTCCAGCAAGTATTTCTTTCCGTCGCGACGAATGGTCAGACGTAGCCACTTGGAAAGCGCATTTACACAGGAAACACCTACACCGTGCAGTCCGCCGGAAACCTTGTACGAATTCTGGTTGAACTTGCCGCCGGCGTGTAGCACGCACATGACAATCTCGGCGGCGGAACGCTTCGGTTCATGCTTGTCGTCGAACTTGACGCCAGTGGGAATGCCGCGGCCGTTGTCTGTAACCGAGATTGAATTATCGGCATGGATGGTTATTACAATATCGTCGCAATGGCCAGCCAGCGCCTCGTCGATGGCGTTATCAACGACTTCAAACACCATGTGATGCAAACCGGTACCATCCGAGGTATCACCAATATACATTCCTGGACGCTTGCGAACTGCTTCAAGACCCTCAAGCTGCTGAATGCTTGATTCGTCGTAAGCGGGAGACTGGCCATTCTCTTCAATCATGCTCTATCCAATTTATGTTTCACGTGAAACTTTACTAAGCTGTATTTTTAAAAACATTAAGACTAGATTCTCATAGGCATCACAACGTATTTGAAGCGCTCATTGCCAGGAATGGTCAATAGCGCACTCGAATTGGCATCGTTGAAACCCCATTCAACCATCTCTGCCGAGGAATTGTTAAGCACATCAAGCAGATAGACGACGTTGAAACCAACATCAATGGCATCACCGCGATAGTCAACTTCGATTTCCTCCTGAGCCTCTTCCTGCTCAGCATTGGCAGCCATGATCTTCAAGCTGCCAGCGGTCAGCACCAAACGTACCCCTCTGAACTTTTCGTTAGTCAGAATGGCGGCTCTAACCATCGACTGAAGTAGCGCGACGCGATTCAAGGCAACAACATTCTTGAGCGTCGCCGGAATGACGCGCTCGTAATCGGGAAATTTTCCGTCAATCAGTTTCGACACCAGGTTGATCTGACCAAACTGGAAACGAATCTGGTTCGAAGCCAGTTCTATCGACAACGGTTCGTCGTTATCTGCCAACAAACGGTTAAGTTCGAGAACCGTCTTGCGCGGCAGAATCAGTTCCTGCCGCGGTGAAGTCGCCTCACCTTCAAGCGGCATACTGGCATATGCCAAACGGTGCCCATCTGTGGCGACTGCGCGCAATTCGTTGCCATCAACCAGAAGCAGCAAACCATTCAGATAATAGCGAACATCCTGGGCGGCCATCGAAAACTGCGTTTGCCCCAGCAATTGACGAAATTGCTTCTGCGTAACCGTAAGCTTCTTCAAGTCCCCATCGGTTAATGCCATACGCGGGAAATCTTCTGCTGGCAAAGTTTGCAGATTGAAGCGGCTCTTGCCGGCTTTAACCTGCAGTCGCTTGTCGTCAAGGGTCAGGCTGACTTCTGCGCTTTCCGGTAGCGACCGAAGAATATCCTGCAGCTTGCGTGCGCCAACGGTCACAGCGCCGTCTCCATCGCCCGTAGCACCTGAAGTCGACGTTGTGATCTGAATCTCTATATCCGTTGCCAGCAAGGTTAATCGATCCCCTTTCTTTTCAAGCAACACATTCGACAGGATGGGCAGTGTATGCCTCTTCTCGACAATGCCAGATACCGACTGCAGGGGAGCCAAAAGCATGTCACGTTGGGTTTTAATAAGAACCATATATATAAATCCTATAAAGATAATATCAAGGACAAGTCTGTGGATATCATTAATTTATCGTTATATTACAGATAATTAGACTCGTATTATCGGCTGTAAAAACCTTGTATCAAGCTGTGGAAGAAAATGAACAACTTATCCACAACCCGACTGTTCGAACTCTATTCACTAATTACACACTACTTCTACAAGACTTATACATAGCACCTCAGCCCTTTAACACCTGCAACAACACATGCACATCGTGGTTCAGTTCGTTATCCTTAGCACGCAGTGTTTCAATTGTACGTACAGCATGCAGGACCGTCGTATGGTCGCGGCCACCAAAAGCATCACCGATCGAAGGGTAACTTTGTGACGTGAGATTCTTTGCCAACCACATAGCAACTTGACGTGGACGAGCAATTTGTCGCGTACGCTTTTTTGAAAACAGATCGGCAACCTTGATTTTGAAGTAGTCGGCTACCGTTTTTTGAATGTTTTCGACCGTAATTTGGCGGTTAACTGCACCGATCAAATCTTTTAGCGACGCTTTGGCGAGATCAAGATCGATTTTTTGCCCATGGAATGACGCATAAGCAAGAACCTTCTTGAGCGCACCCTCCAGCTCGCGAACGTTTGACCTGAGATGTTTGGCAATATAAAAAGCCACTTCATCGTCAAGTTCGACCCTGTCCGCCTCAGCCTTCTTTTTAAGAATGGCAACGCGCATCTCGATTTCAGGCGGTTCGATCTGAACCGTAAGACCCCAGTCAAAACGGGTAATCAAACGGTCCTCCAAGCCTGAAATATCCTTTGGATAGGTATCGCAGCTGATGACGATCTGCTTCTTTGATTCAATCAACGCGTTGAAAACGAAGAAAAATTCTTCCTGTGTCCGGTTCTTTCCGTTGAAGAACTGGACGTCGTCAAGCAAGAGGACATCAAGTGATCGGTAGTAACGCTTGAAAGCGTCAAACGATTTTGTCTGGTAAGCACGTACAACGTCCGAGTAATAATCCTCAGCGTGTACATAACGGACAACCTTGTCAGGATTCTGCTCCAGAATGTGATTGCCTATCGCGTGAATCAGGTGCGTCTTTCCAAGACCGGCGCCACCATAGATGAACATCGGGTTGTAGGCTGCACCGCCCGGGTTGATCGACACCTGAACCGAGGCCGCCCGTGCTAGATCGTTGGCTTTTCCAACGATCAGGTTTTCAAAGGTAAAGCCGGGGATAAGCCGGGTTTTCTCGTAGACAGAGCGAGTTTTCGCGTGAGTACGTTCCAGGGCGGAAGAAACCGGACTTTGCGAATTGAGTGGCCGCTCTATAGCGGTTCCCGGGTTTGCTGCGCTTACCATCCGCGATGGTGGAGAATTGACGGGCGCCGTCGCTCGTTCACCGAGCATCAGCGAAACACTTACCGGCGCGGAGAAGAACGCGCTGCCGAGTTCTTCAATACGCGTCAGATAACGTTCCTTGACCCATTTTAGAATAAAGCCGTTGGGTGCGAGCAGGCGCAAGCCGTTTGAAAAATCATCCTCGCCTTCGAGACGAAGGGGGCGGATCCAGGTATTGAATTGCTGAGGCGGGAGTTCTTGTTCGAACTGGCTCAGACAGGAAGTCCAGAAGCTACTCATCACTATTGATTCAATACGTCCAGATTAGGTGCTGCAATATCCGTGCAATCATCCAAATTTCGGCATAGGGAATGGATGACGTTCTAATACAGCTGTTTTGGTGAAGGAATTGCTTATGATTGATTTCAGTTGAATTTCCTGGGTGTGTGCGCCCAGAGAGAAGCGAATTTTAACCTGTCGGATGAAAGTTATCCACAGCTACCTTTAAAATTTAGACTTGACAAGCATTAGGGAGGCGCTGTCTAATTGCGCGTTTACTTCGCAATGACTTCAAGGGTTTAATAATGAAACGTACCTATCAACCGTCGGTTATTCGTCGCAAACGTACCCACGGCTTTCTCGTTCGTATGGCTACTCGCGGTGGTCGTGCCGTAATCCGTGCCCGTCGTGCCAAGGGTCGCCATCGCTTGGCCGTTTGAACGCCAGACAACCAGCGGGTGAGCGCCTGGCTACAAGCTTTGCGTTCCCCAAGAGCTATAGACTGACAAAAACGGATGACTATTCATCCGTTTTTGGTTTCAGGAAGGCGCTTGAGAGCGCGCATTTCCTGCTACATTACCGCCTTCGGGCGGCTGAGGAAGTGGCAGGTGCCCGCTTGGGTCTGGTTGTCGCTAAGCGGCTTTTGCGCCGTTCTGTTGATCGAAACCTGATTCGGCGGCTGGCTCGTGAGCACTTTCGCCTGATGCGCTGTCAGCTGCCCTCGCGTGATCTGATATTGCGTTTGGCGGCTAAACCCAAAGCACTTGACCGGCGAGTCCTGGCTGAAGAAATTCGGGCCTTGCTGGGCAAAATGATTTCACCAGAACGATGAGCCGATGAAATTTCTGCTGCTGGCATTGATCCGCATCTACCAATATGCGATCAGCCCTCTTTTAGGGCGCCGCTGCCGTTTTTTCCCCAGCTGCTCGGAGTACACCACCGAGGCGGTGGAAAAATACGGTGCGCTCAAGGGCGCACGCCTCGGACTCAAACGCCTGTCTCGCTGCCACCCATGGAATTCGGGTGGTTTTGACCCCGTCCCCTGATATTCTTAATTGTATAGGCCGTTCATGGATAACCGACGCCTGATTCTCATGTTTGTCTTCGCTTTCTCACTGGTCATGCTCTGGGATGCCTGGCAGAAATACCACAATCCACCAGCACCGCCTGCAGTGGTTGCCTCCAGCACGTCGACAAGCGGTTCGTCTGTACCGGTACCAAGCGCGAGCCCGTCCGCTGCTGCGGCTACTGCTACGGCTGTTCCGGTAACGGCACCAGCGGCCGCTGTGACGGCAGGTGAAGTAATCCATGTCAAGACCGATCTTTTCGTTGCCGACGTTTCCACGCAAGGCGGTGATATCGTTGGCCTTGAGTTGAATAACTACAAGGCTAGCGACGACAAGACAAAGATTTTTTCGCTCTTTGAGACCAAGCATCAATACGCCGCACAAAGCGGTCTGATTGGCGACGGTCTACCCAACCACAAAACGATGTTTGCCGCTTCTGCCGGTAGCCGGGAACTTGGCGCTGACGCAAAAACCGTTCAGCTTCGCCTTGATGCGCCGGTTGTTGATGGTGTCAAAGTATCCAAGATCTACACCTTCACCCGTGGCAGCTATCTGATCAACGTCGCCTATGAAATAGACAATGGTAGCCAGAAGCAAGTAGCGGCGAGCGCTTACTATCAGCTTCAGCGAGACAATGTTGCGCCGGATGGTGAAACCAAGATGGTCAGCACCTTCACCGGTCCAGCAATATATACCGAGCAGGACAAGTATCAGAAGATTACCTTCGACGACATCGAGAAGGGTAAAGCCAAATTCAACACCAAGGCTGACAACGGCTGGATGGCGATGGTTCAGCATTACTTTGTCACCGCTTGGATCCCGCAGGAAAAGTTGCAGCGCGAGTTCTATGTGCGCAAACTCGACGGTGGGGTTCATCCAGCGGCGGCAGCCGGCCTTATCGTGCCTGCCCCGGTGGTCGAACCGGGCAGCAAGGCTAATTTTGCCGTCTCACTCTATGCCGGACCACAAATTCAATCCTCCCTCGATCAACTATCCAAACCGGTTGCCGACGGCGGTATCGGTGCCCAGGGCCTGCCGTTGGTCGTGGATTACGGCTGGCTGACAATTGTGGCTGCCCCGATTTTCTGGTGTCTCGAGACCATTCACAAGTTGGTTGGCAACTGGGGCTGGTCCATTGTCCTGCTGACCATTGCTATCAAGGCTCTCTTTTTCCCTCTGTCGGCTGCCAGTTACAAGTCGATGGCCAAGATGAAAGCCATTACGCCACGTATGACCGCCCTGCGGGAACGCTGCGGCGACGACAAGCAGAAGCTCAACATCGAGATGATGAATCTCTACAAGACCGAGAAGATCAATCCGCTCGGCGGTTGTCTGCCAATCGTGGTGCAGATCCCGGTCTTTATCGCGCTCTATTGGGCTTTACTCGGTGCGGTCGAAATGCGTGGTGCGCCGTGGATTGGCTGGATCACGGACTTGTCCGCTCCTGACTCATTGTTCGGCGTCATCCCGTGGCTCAATTTCCCGCTTGGTCCATTGCCGATCATCATGATGGCGACCATGCTGATTCAAACCAAGCTTAATCCGACGCCACCCGATCCTATCCAGGCCAAAATCACGACGCTGATGCCTTTTATCTTTGGCTTCATGTTCTTTTCCTTCCCGTCCGGTCTGGTGCTCTACTGGGTCGTCAACAACACCCTCTCCATTGCCCAGCAATGGCAGATTACGCGGATGATCGCCAGTGGCGGAAAAGCCGCCAACGACGCCAAGGCCTGACACGATTGCCGCCATCGCCACGGCTCCCGGCCGTGGCGGCATTGGCGTCGTTCGCCTCTCGGGCCAGGACCTCCTGGCCTTTGCACAAGCACTGAGCGCTAAGCAGCCGCAGCCTCGCCAGGCAACGCTGGCCGATTTCTACGCGGCTGACGGCAGTCTCATCGACACTGGTCTGCTCCTCTATTTTCCTGCACCACATTCCTTCACCGGCGAAGATGTTCTTGAACTGCAAGGACATGGCGGCCCCGTGGTGCTGCAAATGCTTCTGGCGCGTTGCCTGGATCTCGGCGCACGTCTGGCCGAACCCGGTGAATTCACTCGCCGAGCCTACCTCAACGGAAAGCTTGATCTGGCCCAGGCCGAAGCGGTGGTCGATCTGATCGACGCGGCGACGACTGCCGCAGCACGTAGCGCCATACGCTCGCTGCATGGCGAGTTTTCGCAGGAAATTAACGCGCTGCTTGAGCAACTGACCGAACTGCGGGCACTGGTCGAAGCAACCCTCGACTTTCCCGAAGAAGAAGTTGATTTTCTCGAAGCGGCTGATGCCTTTGGCCGGCTTGAGCGCCTGCAACTGCGGCTGGCGACGGTGTTTGACCGCGCCCAGCAGGGCAGGCTGCTCCAGGGTGGTTTGCATGTGGTGCTCGCCGGACAGCCCAATGTCGGCAAGTCAAGTCTTTTGAATCGTCTCGCCGGCGACGAGCTAGCCATCGTCACCCCGGTAGCCGGCACCACCCGCGATGTCGTACGCGGCACCTTGCAACTCGAAGGCATCCCCCTGCACATCATCGATACCGCCGGGCTGCGCGCAACCGAAGACGAAATCGAAAAAATTGGCATCGCCCGCACCTGGCGCGAGATCGAACGTGCCGACGTAGTCGTTCTGCTGGTCGATGCGCGAAGCGGGGTTGGCGAAGCCGAGCGGGCCATTCTTGCCCAACTCCCGGCGTCACTCGCACGAATTACCGTTTATAACAAAGTCGATCTCGCCGGACGTGCAGCGGAACGCCATGATGAGATAGATGGCGTCGCGATTTCACTCTCTGCCAAACATGGCGAAGGGGTCGATCTGTTGCGTCAGGAATTGCTGCGTATTGCCGGCTGGCACCCGGCCGAAGACGTGTTCATTGCCCGCGAGCGCCATTTGCGCGCCTTGTCCGATACCGGTAAACATATTGTTGCCGCTCAGGCGCAATTGCCGCATCTCGAACTTTTCGCCGAAGAATTGCGACTGGCTCAGTCCGCTCTTGGCTCGATCACCGGCGAGTTTTCCGCCGATGATCTGCTGGGAGAAATCTTCGGGCGTTTCTGCATAGGCAAGTAAAAGCGTTCCCGACTGTTTCTAAACATTCCGTAATCACACCGATAGCCTGCTCGAATGCGGGCTTTTTTACGCCTTCTACCGCTTGTGCGCATCACTCACGCACTTTACGGACAATCGAGGAGGGGACGGGCTGTCAGGAATAGTAATAGCGGCACTGGGCGCGATTGTGCAAGCCTTGCGAATGCTGTTAATTACAAAGTAGCCTCAGTGAGGAGCTGCGTATTGATCGATTCGTGGTTACGAGTGCAATCTTGCAAAGCTTTTGTAAAAATTCGGTCTGAATGACCAACAAACGTATGCAACGTATTGCTTGTAATAAGAGTCTACATATAAAGACTATAAAGACAATATCAGCCGCAACTCTGTGGATAACTAAAATTATGCGATAAATTTCAGTTACCTGCATGCGAAAAATGAGACTGTAAAACCCCTGTATCGTCCTGGGGGCAGAATTGAATAACTTTTCGCTGGATGCGCTTATTGAAAGTTGTGCACTTTCCATCCACAGCTTTTACATAGATTGTCCACCAGCTGATCTTCCCTGCTATTTATTCCCTGAAGCCGTTTTCACGAATGCCCGCAAGCGGGTTTTCGTTCCAATTCATGGCGGCGTTTCTGTAGAATGGAGGCTTTCTGGAACTGGGATCCGGGTTGAAAACAAGCGAGTGGCGCTTCCCGGCTTCATCTTGCTTTCAGATTGGTCGGCACAAGAAAAGGCCGTTACTAACGGTCAGTCCTAAAACTACCCGACCCTAGGTTTTCTGTGACTATTGAATTATACCAAATGCTTATTCTCGCCGTCGCCTCCCTGTTAGCCGGCTTTATCGACTCGGTTGTCGGTGGTGGTGGCCTGATCCAGATTCCGGCTCTTTTCACAACGCTTCCAAAAGAACTCCCGGCGACACTCTTCGGCACCAACAAAATAGCCAGTGTGTTCGGCACGAGCAATGCCGCCCTGGGTTATGCGCGTCGTGTGCAAATGCCTTGGGGAACGACGCTGCCGGCAGCGCTGGCTGCTTTTGTCTGCTCCTATCTGGGCGCGATGTGTGTCGCCTGGCTGCCACGGGAGTTGTTGCGTCCGATGATCCTGGTCATGCTCATCGGCGCGGCGGGCTATACCTTCTGGCGCAAGGATTTTGGCGCGATTCACCGGCCGCAGCATGCCGGGCGTAGCGAATTTTTTTACGCCCTGATACTAGGCGGTGTCATTGGTTTCTACGATGGATTTTTCGGGCCGGGTGCCGGAAGTTTTCTCATCTTCCTGTTCATCCGTTTCTTTGGTTTTGATTTTCTGCATGCCTCAGCGGCGTCCAAGGTGGTCAATGTCGCCACCAATCTGGCCGCTATTGGCTATTTCGTCCCGAACGGTTTTTATATACCCTTACTCGCCGCCGTCATGGCCACCGCCAATGTCTGCGGATCGATCATCGGGACGCGCATGGCGTTACGCCACGGTAGTGGGTTCGTGCGCAAGCTGTTTCTGGTGGTTGTCAGCGCGCTTATTCTCAAGTTTGCGTGGGATACCTTTTAATCGTGCTCAAACGAGCTTGCGCTGTGCAAGGTAGGTGAACAGAATCTCCAGCCGCGACACCGGGTCATCGAGTTCCAGTAGTTTTTGCTTGGCGAGGGCCTTAATGGGGAGAATTTCGGTCAGGCGGTAGCCGACCCAAGCCGCGTCATCAAACGCATGCGGTTCTGGCATTTTTCCCGGCCCCAGATCGCTAGAGACCTTTTTCAGCAGTGGAAGCAGAGCATGCTGTGCTGGAGGAATCGCCCGGTTTTCCTGTTCGGGAAGCAGTTCAACTTGCGCACGTAGCAAACCGTCGGTTTGGGTAGTCTGCGACAGGATGCGGAAACGGTTTCCACCACGCAACGTAAGCATCAGGATACCGAGCTGTGGCATGTCCCCCTGGTCGATGTTGGCCAGCGTGCCGATTTGGTGCGGAACAGCCGGCTGGCCGACCTCCTTGCCGCTGGCGATCAGACACACGCCGAAAGGCGTTCGATTCTTCATGCAGGCGGCGGCCATGTCGAGATAACGCTGCTCGAAAACCTTGAGTGTCAGAACACCACCGGGAAAGAGAACACCGCCGATGGGAAAAAGCGGAATCTCGAGAGTTTGAGTCCCGGTTTTGACGTCCATAGATTCCTTGCGCAGAAAATTCAGCCAATTCACATTTGTTCCCCGGCTTCGCCCCAGCGCTGCATTAAGGCATGAGGAACGGCCACTTGATCGAGAATGCGGGCAACGACAAAATCGACCAGTTCCTCGACGCTTTTCGGATGGTGGTAGAAACCGGGATTGGGCGGAAGAATCACCGCACCGGCACGCGATAGACGCAGCATATTCTCCAGATGAATTGCTGAAAAAGGCGTTTCACGTGGAACCAGCACCAGTTTGCGGCCTTCCTTGAGCACCACGTCGGCGGCGCGTTCAATCAGGTTGCTGGCCAACCCTTGGGCGACTGAGGCCAGCGTGCCCATGGTGCAGGGGCAGACGACCATGGCATCCGGTGGATTCGAGCCACTGGCGACTGGCGCGAACCATTCTTCGCGGCCATAGACTTCCAGCGTACCGGGCAGCGCGGCGTAACGTTCGCGAAAAAAAGCCTGTGTTTCTGTCGCCCGTGATGGCAGTTCAAGCGCCATTTCCTGCCGGGCGACGATCTGGGCGACCTGCGAATAGAGCAACTGTACGCGGCAGCCCGCTTCGAGCAGGCATTCGAGCAGGCGGATGCCGTAGGGCATTCCGGATGCACCGGTGAAAGCGAGACAGATCGTCTTGGGCATTTTTACCTCGGAGCTTCAGTTTCGGTGGCTGGGAGTTCGGCAAGCAAACGCGCAGCAATCAGTCCGTTGATAATACCGAAAGTGAGCGCGGCCGAGGCAAAAAGTGGAACCAGATAGAACAGGCCGTTATGCGGGATCAACCACAGCCGTGCCAGAAGCAACTGCCCGCCGATATGCGCAAACGCGGCCAGAATGCTCCAGCTGACCGGTCCGAACCAGCGTTTCGGCAGACGAATGGCAAAGGCCAGAACGAACAGGCTGAGCACGGCACCGGTCAGGCTCATGAAAAACCCCGGCGAAAGAAATTGCCCGAGCAGCAAGCCACCAGCGATGACGCGCAAGCCGCAGACCCAGGCAGCGGTACCCCAGCCGTAGCGTGCCAGCACGATCAGGGTGATGATGTTGGACAAGCCGGGTTTGACGCCGGGCAAGGGCAGGGGAATGGCGGCATCGATCAGCGCCAGAGCAATCGCTGCCGCCGCCAGCTGTGCGATGCGGTGATCTTCCGGCGTCGTCGTCAGCTTAATAACTGAGTGAGTCATACGCCTCCTTGCCGCCCATGACCTGGACACTGACTTGATTCGGCGCACAGATGGCGATTTCGCCGGCGCGCTCCAGCCAGCCCTGGCGTACGCAATACTGGTGTGGTCCAGGGTCGGAAACGACGCGCACGCGGCGTTTCTCAACGGCCACCGTCGTGATGCCGAGCGGGCCGGGAACCTCGATCTGGCGATTCCGCGAGAGATCAAGTTCGGCGAACATTTCCCCGCCGCGCTTGACGATCACTTTTTCAGCCGCGCCGCCTTGCCAGGCCAGGGGAAAGGATGCCACACAGAAGGCCATGCCAAGTATTGCCACCAGCCAGTCACCGGGACGGAACAGGGCCAGCCAGCGCATCAGCGTCGGCCGGTGGGCGTAGGCGGTTGCAGTTCGCGGTGTCGAACCAGTACGCGGGCCTGGTTATGGAACTGTCGTCCGAGCCACTCGGCAAAATAGACCGAGCGGTGCTGGCCGCCAGTGCAGCCGATACCAACGGTCAGATAGTTGCGATGATCACGAATATAGCAAGGCAGCCAGGTCGTGACGAAGCGCGCGATGTCGTCACGCATCTGCACCACTTCGGCTTCAGCCTCAAGAAAGGCGATAACCGGAGCGTGGCGACCAGTCAGTGGGCGCAGCTTCAGGTCGTAGTGCGGGTTAGGCAGGCAGCGTACGTCAAAAACGAGTTCGGCATCGAGTGGAACGCCGTGCTTGAATCCAAAGGACTCGAAAATCAGGGTCATTCCCTGCTGCCCTTCGCTGGCGGTGAATTGGCGTATCCATTCACGCAGGGCGTTCGGTTTCAGGTCGCTGGTGTCAATGTGGTGACCCAGCTCGGACAGGCTTTCGAGGCGCACGCGCTCTTCGGCGATGGCTTCGGTCACCGTACGCTGTTCGTTGGCCAGAGGATGCCGACGGCGCGTCTCGGAATAGCGCTTGAGCAGGGTTTCGGTTTTGGTGTCGAGAAAGAGGAATTGCAATTCCAGCTCATTGGCGCGCAGCGCGGCCAATTGCTGGGGAAGCATCGCAATGCTCTCACCGCCGCGGATATCGATGGCGACGGCCACTTTGTCATAGCCTTGCTGGCCGAGATGATCGACGAGTTGCTGCAACAATTGAGACGGCAGATTGTCGACACAATAATAAGCCGTGTCCTCAAGCATGTTGAGGGCAATGGACTTGCCGGAACCCGAGAGACCGCTGATGATCACGATGTGCATGGGTATGAGCATAGCGGAACGAGGCGTACACCGGCAAGCCGGACTGACATAAACTAAGGACTCTGCCTGTGAAACTCAACTCATGAACCCTCTGGACATTGGCTTTCTTTCGGAAATTTCCGCCGTGCGGCGCGATATCCACGCCCACCCCGAACTGGCTTTCAAGGAGGCGCGTACGTCCGACATCGTGGCGCGCGAGCTTGCCGCCTATGGCCTTGAAGTGCATCGCGGGCTGGCCAGAACCGGGGTTGTCGGCGTCCTGCGCAAGGGCAGCAGCACGCGCGCCATTGGTCTGCGCGCTGACATGGACGCCCTGCCATTGCAGGAATACAACGAGTTCCCGCATCGCTCCCGGCACGAAGGTCGGATGCACGCCTGCGGCCATGACGGGCACACCGCCATGCTGCTCGGCGCTGCGCGTTATCTGGCCGAAAATCTGAGTCGGCTGGATTTCGATGGCACCGTTCATTTCATTTTCCAGCCCGCCGAGGAAGCGGAAGGCGGTGCCGACGTGATGATCAAGGATGGTTTGTTCGAGAAATTTCCGATGGATGCCGTTTTCGGCATGCACAACTGGCCGGGGATTCCGGTCGGCGAAATGGCCATCATGCCGGGGCCGGTGATGGCCGGCACCTGCTCCTTTGAAATTTCCGTGCTCGGCCATGGCTGCCACGCGGCGATGCCGCATCAGGGCGTCGATACCCTCGTTGTCGCCAGCCAGCTGGTACTCGCCTTGCAGACCATTGTTGCGCGCAATCTGCATCCCTGCGAAGCGGCCGTCGTCAGCGTCACGCAAATCCACGGTGGTGAAGCGTGGAACATCATCCCCAACGACGCCGTTCTGCGCGGAACCATCCGCAGCTTCAAGCCGGAGGTGCAGGAACTGGTCGAACGGGCGATGGAACGGCTGTGTGCGGGGATCGCCAGCGCTTTCGGCGCCCAGATCACGGTCAGCTTCGATAACCGCTATCCGCCGACCGTGAACAGCGTGGCCGAAGCCGAGCTCTGCCAACGGACGGCCGACGCCCTGCTGGGTGAGGAGAAGGTGCGCAAGAACGAATCGCCGTCGATGGGCGGAGAGGATTTTTCCTTCATGCTGCAAGAAAAGCCGGGGTGTTACGTCTGGCTCGGCAATGGCCCCGGAACGGGAGGCTGCTCCTTGCACAACCCGCACTACGACTTCAACGACGACGTTCTTCCGTTCGGCATCAGCTACTGGGTCAGCCTGGTGGAAAACGCGCTGTAAAAGTCGCGCTGCCCTGAGGGCCAATATCCATGCGGCTTTTCAGGGCGTGTCTTTGCAGATCGCCATTTGACGGGTGTTTCAGCGCAGGTGCTCGCAGAAAGGCGTTATCAACACGTCGTCATTCAGTCTGGCTCGACAGATATTCGCTTGTTTGCGGTTAAATCGTGTAAAAAGAAGAACTTCCAATACACACAAGCCAGCACATCTGAATTACAGTGACGGGTGTTTGTTTCGGGGATGGTTCGGGCTTGCGTTGTTCTCGACCATAGGAAATGATCGGTAAAAGGCATTGGACGATATGAATAAGCTTCGCCGGATTCTCGTGGTTGACGGCTCGCGCGTGGTGCGGGTGACGTTGGCCAAACATCTCAAGGATGATTTCGAGATCATCGAGGAGGCCAACGGAGAATCGGCCTGGCAGACACTCATGCTGGATGCGACGATCTCGGCGGTTATTTCTGGTATCCACCCACCCAAGCTTGAGGCGCACGACCTGCTCGCGCGTTTGCGTGCCAGTTCTCTTCGTCGCTTGAAGGAAATGCCGTTCACGCTAATTGTCTCTGATGTCGAAAACCAGGCTGATCGGGAATTTGACCGTGCTTCCGGGGTAACCGGATTTATCACCAAAACGATGAAGAAGCCGGCCATCGTTGCCTGCCTGAACGCCCTGTTTGGCGACGGGGGCGAGGTGGCAAATGTGGCAGCAGAGGCGAAGGAACAGGAAATTTCGCCGCAGAATGTCGTGCCCCTGTTTGCGCCGACACCTGAAACCGAAAAACTGCTCGACGGCGAGGCGTTGTGGTCGATCGTGACCGGGCTGTCTTTTGCCGAAGCGCCGGCGGAACCGGTCTGTGCATTGGTTTTCGGGATCGACAATCGCGAAGGGCTGATTGAGCGGTTCGGTGACGAGGTGGCTGGAATGATCGCGGCACGCTTTGCCAATCTGCTGCTTTCCAAGCTGACCCCGCTCGATGTGATCGGACGCTGTCGCGGTGAGCGGCTGGCAATCATTTCGCGAAGCGTGGATCTGAAACAGGGCGTGCGTTTTGGCAAGCAAGTGTGCAAGAGCCTGGCATCCGGGCAGATCACGATTCGAGGAGAGAAGGTAAAGCTAACCGCCAGCGTTGGTGTTGCCAGCACTTCGGACGATACCCTGACCAGCGGTAGCGAGCTGTTCTTCCTCGCCGATCAGCGTCTTGACCAGGCGCTGGTGTGCGGCGGTAATACCGTTGCCACCGAGTACAAGCCGAAATGTCCTTTGCACTGCCGCGAAAAGGACGTTTTTGAGATGCTCGATGTCTTGATGGTGAGGAAGGGAATGAACCTCGCGGGCAATGTCGGCACGCTTGGCCTGAAGATCATGCCGTTGTTGCAGGTGATCAATCAGGAACTGGCGCTTGGCCTGCCGCTGGCGGAGATCCGGAAAAAGCTGCAGCAGCGCGCATCAAGCGAGGAAGCGACGGGCTGAATTACGATGTAACCGGATCCGCCGAGCATCGCTCTTCCTGGGTTGTCCCGGCGAGCGGTGCGGGATCGTTGGTCGTTGGCGAACATAGCGGGCGACCGCAGCCGACGCAGTCGCCGGTTTCCGGGTCGACTCTGCAAATACCCTCACAAGGATTGAGTTCGTTCGCGTCGACGAAATCGTTCATTGAGCCAAGGCTCCACGGCGATGTGAAGCAGCTGAAAGAATGCTCCACTTCTCTTCGTTTGAGGCCTGGCCCCAGATCGAAATTTCGGCAATCGTGCGAAAACAGCCGTGACACAGGCCAGTCGCCGCATCCAGAGTGCATACATTGTTGCACGGCGAGGGAGCCGAGGGCAATTTCTGGTCCTGAATCATGAGGGTCCATTGTTTAATAGGTGCAAGGTGGACCTCAGACAGAATTTACTCAATCCAGTTCGGTTTGCGCTTTTCCAGAAACGCGCCCAATCCTTCCGTTCCCTCCGGGCTTGAGCGCACGCGGGTAATCCGCTGGACGGCTTCTTCGATGGTTGACTCGTCAATCGGCTGGCCGCTGATAATGCGAATCAGGGTCTTGCATTCCGCCTGGGCGTGCGGTCCACCTTTCAGCAGGCTCTCGATGATTTCCCCGATGGCGTCGTCGAGTTGCTCCTCGCCCGGAACGATTTCGTGCAGCAGGCCGATGCGGTAGGCCTCGGCGGCGGAAAAACGCTCGGCGCTCAGCATGTAGCGGCGGCAGTAGCGTTCGCCGATGGCCGCCAGAACATAGGGGCTGATCACGGCGGGCAGAATGCCCAGCTTGACCTCGGTGAGCGCGAACAGCGCGTCGTAGGTGGCAACTGCAATATCGCAGGCGGCAATCAAACCAACGCCGGCACCGTAGGCCGGGCCTTGCACGCGGGCGATGGTTGGCTTGGAAAGCTCGTCCAGCGTACTCATCAGTAGCGCCAGCTTGTTCGCGTCGCGCAGGCTTTCTTCTGGCGTAAAGCTTGCCGAGCGCTTCATCCAGTTGAGGTCGGCGCCGGCGCAGAAATTCTTTCCGGTGGACGACAGCACCACGACACGCACCCGCGGATCGTCCTCCAGCTCAATCAGGCCGCTGATGATCTCGTCAATCAGCACGTCATCGAAGGCGTTGTGACGATCCGCCTTGTTCAGCGTCAGGATGCCGACGAAGTCGTCGACCTCGGTGATAATCGATTGATACATAAAATCTCCGCCAAGCCGTCAGGGCACACGACTGAAAATAACTGAAATTACGGGATAGTTGCTCGCCGAAGCGCCGCCCTGACCCGGGACCGCGTGCTCCCTGGCCCGAGTAAAGCGCCGAAACAAGTGGTACTAAGCCGACACTTGCCAAGTAGGCGAAGTTTATAGCTTCCTGTGTTTTTTTTACAATCCGAGGGGAATCCGATGTCGCAGCAGGCCAATACCGAAGCGGAACACGCGCTGCCGGATACCGTCGAGTTGGTCCGTCGATATGCCGAAGTCGCCCAGCGCGCGTCGAATCTGATGGTTCGCCATTTCGAGAAGCAGTCCACGGAAGGGTTTTCCGTTCCGTGCCCCGACTTGGGGATCTCGTAGGTGTCGATGGATCCATCGGCGAGCGTGCTGGCATCTCCAAGCAGGGCACCTTGCCTCTGTCCGGCCCGGTTCGTGCGGGGTGGTTCCGGGCACTTTGCCGGCATCATCAATTCGCCGTTGGCCGACGGCACGGCGGAAGTGACCGCACGCCCGCTGGGCGACGGCCAGCTCGAGGTCATCGAAGATGCACCGGGGAGCGAGGTCAAACTCCGTCTGGACCAGAAGAAGGCCTAAACTATCGGCCATGAACAGGGTTCCCGATTACTCAGGCGGCGGCATCGTCAACCTGATGCAAAGTCTGGCGACGGCCTGCGGTAGTCGCCAGGCCTCGTATCCGCAACTTGTTGCGCTGCCGGCTGATCAATTGGCTGAGGCGCGCCACATCGTCCTGCTGGTCATCGATGGACTGGGGCAGAAAACGCTTGATACGCACCTCGCCGGTTCAACCCTGCAACGTCGCCGCATTGCAACGCTGAGTTCAGTTTTCCCCTCGACCACCGCCTCGGCGATTACCACCTTCATGAGCGGGCTGGCCCCGGCGCAACATGGCCTCACCGGCTGGCACATGCATCTTGAGGAAATCGACCAGACGCTGGCCATTCTGCCGCTGACGCCGCGCTGCGAGCCGGCAAAGCAACTGCCGCAAGACCTCCCGCCCCGACTTTTTGACTACCCTACGCTGTATCAGCAACTTGATCGCGAATGCTGGGTGGTCGCGCCACAAAGCATTGCCGGCAGTCCGTTCAATGCCTGGCATGCGCTTGGGGCGCAGACACTGCCCTATAACACTTTGCCCGAGATGTTCGCGCAACTGGCCGGGCTGTTGAACGAGGCTCCGGTCCCGCGCTACATCTACGCCTACTATCCCGAGTTGGATTCGGTTTCGCATCGTTACGGAACTGACAGCGAAAAGGCACAGGAAACGCTGGTGGCGCTGGACGCCGCGTTTGGCCAATTCGTCGAGGAAGTGCAGGGCTGTGATGCCTGGCTGATTGCGACCGCCGATCATGGCTTCATTGACTCGCCGCCCGAGCGCGTGGTCAGTCTCGACGACCATCCGCAACTCGCCGCCTTGTTGGCGCGTCCGCTCTGCGGCGAACGACGCGCAGCCTATTGCTACGTTACCCCACAGAATCGCCCAGCCTTCGAAGCCTATATTCGCCAGCATCTGGCGCACTGCATCGTTCTCCGCCGCAGTGCCGACTTGATCTGCGACGGCTGGTTCGGCCCGCCGCCGTTCAATGTGAAACTCGCTTCACGTGTCGGCGATTACACGCTGGTGATGCAGGACAACTGGACGATCAAGGACTGGCTACCGGGCGAAAAACGTTATCGCATGCTCGGCGTGCATGGCGGCGTCAGCGCTGATGAGATGCGTGTTCCGCTGATTGCGCTCAGGGTTTAGCGGCGCTTTTGGTTGGTCAACAACACGCCGGTAATGACCAGTACGCCGCCCACGAGGATCGCGCTTCCGAGCCGTTCATCGAGCAACAGTGCGCTGAGCAGAACGGCAAAAACCGGAACCAGGTTGATGAAGGCCGCCGCCCTGGTGCTTCCGATGCGATTGATTCCCTCGGAATACCAGGTAAAGGCGACGGTTGTCCCGAGCAGTCCGAGAAAGGCGATACTCGACCAGCTTTTCCACGTTGTGGTGGAAAAGGCGAACAGGCTGCCGTCAGCCAGCGCGGCGGCGGTCAGCATCAGCCAGCCGGTGAAACAGCCGCCGAAGGTCATGGCCAGTGGAGTAAAGCGCCCGGCGAGTCGCCGGCTGATCAGGGTGTAGCTGGCCCAGGCCAGTGCGGTTCCGAGCAGCAGCCATTCACCGAAACCGACTTCGCCGGTCAACAGGCGAGTCGGGTGGCCGTTGGTGACGACCAGCAGGCAGCCGGACATGGCCACAACGACGCCCAGCGCTTTCATTGGCGACATCGGGATGCGGAACAGCGCCCAATCGGCCAGGGCGATAATGGCCGGGATGAAGGCCACAACCAGCGCGCCGCGCCCGGCCTCGACCATTTTCAGGCCGTAAAGAAAGAAGATGTTGTAGATGAAAACGCCGGTCAGCCCCAGCGAAGCCAGTATCAGCCAGTCACGCCATGACCAGCGGGGGCGGCCTTCCCGAAGAATCAACAGAATGCCCAGCGTCAGCGCGGCGACAAAGAAGCGCCAACTGGCGACTGTCAGGGGCGAGGCTTCCTGGACGGCAACGCGTCCGGCGATCCAGGTTCCGCCCCAGAAAAAGGCGGTGAGCAGAAGTTTCAGGAAAATGGCCGGACTGGCTTGTGGCATTCGAGAGCCTGTTATGGGGCGGGGGAACGAGGAGGCAGTTTATAGATTCCCGCTGCTTTTACAATTGATGCGCGTAGTAGAATTATCCCGACTATCACCTGAGGAGAAAGCTGTGGCTGTTGATGATGCGAAGCGTGTGCATACTGACCGGATGATCGCCGAGACCATTCGCAATCGGCAGACGCGCGAACTGGGCTACCGCGAACAGGCGCTGAAGATCTACGCGTGGATTTGCGGCCGCTGCACGCGCGAGTTCACGCGCGAGAACCTGCAGCAGTTGACCGTGCATCACCGTGACCATAACCACGACAACAATCCGACCGATGGTAGCAACTGGGAATTGCTTTGTCTGTACTGTCACGATAACGAACATTCGCGCGAACTTGAAGCCGACGCGGCACGGCTGGCGGGGCACAGCGGCAACAGTAAGGCCGCAGAAAATCGGGCAACGGCACAGCCCTTCGCCAATCTGAAAGACCTCCTCAAGAAAAGGTAAGGTGGTCGGAGAGGCGCATTAAACGGCGATCTGCGCGAAGCAGGCTCTGGATGCCAATGTTCACGCGGCTTTCACGGCATGCCGGGCTGCTGATGCCTGTTTACGCTCGTTCCGGGGCGACCCTTCAAAAATATGGAGTCCAAACCGGCACAGACCGTATGGCTAATCGTTGCTGATTAGCAGCGGGCGCAGGTCGGCCGCCAACGCAGGCAGCTCGACCGTCACGGTTTTCCACACAATTTCCGTATCAACATCAAAGTAGGCATGAACCAGGCGGTTGCGCATTCCGACGATAGCGGCCCAAGGGACCGTGGGCGCAACGGCCCGTATCTCATCCGAGAGCCGACCGGCAGCCTCCCCGACAATTTCCACACAGCGAGCGAGCGCGAAGCGCAGCATCTTGTCTGGAATCCAGATCGCTTCGATCACGGCCTGCGATAAATAAACACGCGTCGTCGATGGCCTCAATCATGTGCTGCAGGCGGATGTGATCCTCAGGCGACATAGCGCAGTTCTGCCGTCCGCTGCACTTCGTCACGGAAATGGCGGCTCAAATCGTTGGGTGTGCGCAGATCAATCTTGCGGTTTTCGAAGAATACCGACAAATCCAGTTCCATCGCCGAGAGTGCGATCAGTCCGGGTTCCTGACCCGGCTCGAACTCCACGAGCAGGTCGGCGTCGCTGTCCGGCCTTGCCGTACCGCGCAAGGTCGAACCAAAGAGCGCCAGCCGTCTGATGTGGCGGCTTTGGCAGTAGTCGGCGAGTGTCTGCATCGGGTTATCCATGCGTTAATCCTAACATCTACGGTGACGCTTCGGAATGGGCGAGATATGTTTGAAGGATCTATTCAGTCTTGCACAACACCGGATTGGCGCTTGCCCAACGCGCAGCTGCGCCCGATTTCTCTTTTCTGATTGACACTTCTATAAGCAGGGTCTAAATTCTGCCGACTCACCAGTCGGCAGAATCGGAATGAAGCAGGCCTTCTTTCAACTCACCCCTGAAAAACAGGAATCCGTCCTTGGCGCAGCGCTGGCTGAATTCGGCACGCACGATTTTGACGCGGCATCGCTCGACCGTATCGTCGCTGCCGCCGGGATTTCCAAGGGCGGGCTTTACGAGTACATCGCTTCGAAGGAGGAGTTGTACCTCTACTGCATGGAACAGGCCTGGACGATGCTCTACCGGCACATCCGGGAACAGGTCGCTGTCGCCAACTCGCCGTTGCCCGACGACATTCTTGAGCGCTTCATGACCGTGTCGCGCATTGCCATCGAATGGTATCTGGCCAATCCGGCCATGCTCGGCCTGATTGTGCGCATTGCCCGCCTGCCGCGTGATGCGCTGGCGATGAAAGCACAGGCAGTTTTCGAGAGCCACTTCTCTGAGGTGTTTGCTCGCCTGGATACCTCGCGGCTGGGCTATCCGGTGGAGCAACTGGTCGATCTGATCAAGTGGTTGCTGGCCAAGACGCGCAAGGATGTGTTGCTGGAAATCGACGCCGGACGTTCGCTCGATGAGGTGCGCCGGGTCTATCTGGAGGAATGGTCGTTCTTCTGTTCGGTGCTGAGCAAGGGGATTTATCGCCCCGGTTGACGCGGGGAAACGGCTGCGGCCAATTTTTTTTACCATCGACCGACTCGTCAGTCGGCAACTATCAGGGGGTGTGTCATGTTGGGATTGGGAGATTGGGGAGTCAGCCTGGCTTTCCTTTTAACGTTGGGTTCGACCGCATTTTGCGTGATCTACGGCTTCGTCAACTGGAACAAGCCAAGCCCGGATGAGGAGATCCGGGAGATCGCTGAAGAAGAGGAATGGGAAAAGGGAGAAGCGCAATGAACGCTACCGTTGTCGTAACCACCCTGATCTACCTCGCCATTACGGCCGGCCTTGGCTATCTCGGCTACATTCAGACGACGAGCGCGAAAGACTACCTGCTGGCCGGGCGCAAGGTGCATCCGGTGATCATGGCCATCTCCTACGGATCGACCTTCATTTCGACGGCGGCCATCGTTGGCTTTGGTGGTGCGGCCGCTGTGTTCGGCATGGGGATTCTGTGGCTGACCGTGCTCAACATCTTCCTCGGCATCTTCATCGCCTTCGTCGTTTTCGGCAAACGCACGCGGGGCATGGGCCACAAGCTCGATGCGCACACCTTCCCGGAATTTCTCGGCAAGCGCTTTGAGTCGAAATTCCTGCAAGTCGCTTCTGCCGCACTGATCTTCATCGCCATGCCGCTTTACGCCGGTGCGGTGATGCTCGGCGGCGTGAGTTTCCTGACCGTCGCGCTGGGCCTGTCGCAAAGCGCTGCGCTGCTCACCATCGTGATCATTGTCGGTGCCTACGTGATGATGGGCGGCATGAAGGGCGTGATGTATACCGACGCCTTCCAGGGCAGCATCATGGTCGTCGGCATGATTCTCCTGCTGTGGTTTACCTACAGCGCCCTCGGCGGCGTAGTTCCGGCGCACGAGCAACTGACGGCACTGACCGACAAAGTGCCACCGGCATTGGTGGGCAGAGGCCATCGCGGCTGGACGTCAATGCCCGAACTCTTCTCGCCACTGTGGTGGACGTTGATCTCGACCGTCGTCATGGGCGTCGGTATTGGTGTGCTGGCCCAACCGCAACTCGTCGTCCGTTTTATGACCGTCAAGAGTGATCGCGAACTGAACCGCGGTGTGATCATTGGTGCCGTGTTCATCATGCTGATGACCGGCGTGGCGTTTGTTGTTGGCGCGCTGTCCAATGTGGTCTTTGTCCAGTCGGTTGGAAAAATCGCCGTGGCGGCGGCCGGTTCGCCGGACAACGTGATTCCGCTCTATATCAAGCAGAACATGCCGGAGTGGTATACGGCCGTGTTCATGATCACCTTGCTGGCGGCGGCGATGTCGACCATGAGTTCGCAGTTCCACACCATGGGCTCGGCCATCGGCCACGACATCATGGAAAAAGGCATGGGCATGAAGGCGGCGAAGCCGGTTCGCGTGATGCGCATCGCCATGCTGGTGGCGATCCTGATCACCACCCTGACGGCGTATTACCTGCCGGGTTTCTTCAAGGATGGCGCGACAATCATCGTGAACGGCACCTCGCTCTTCTTCGGCCTCTGTGCCGGCAGTTTCCTGGCGATCTACGCGCTGGGGCTTTATTGGAAAGGTTTGACCCGGGCCGGTGCGATCAGTGGCTTTCTGAGCGGACTGGCGGTCAGCCTCTTTGTGCTGTTCTTCGTTTTCGAGAAGGTTTCGGCACCGCTGGGGTTGTCAAAACTGATCTTCAGCGTGACTTCGCTGGCTGCCGGCACCCCGCTCAAGGACGTCGATCCGTTGATCTTTGCCGTGCCGGTATCGCTGCTGTTTACCGTGGTGGTCAGCTTCTTTTCGAAGAAGCCCGACGCGGCACATCTGGCCGTGTGTTTCCCTAAACGGTAAATTGCCAGGGTGCGCAAATATAATTTTCGCACCCTTGTCGCTAGAACGCCCGTGAATAGGCGTTCTACAGACCATGTGCCGCGAATGGCTCGTATTCATTGACTCGCACGGCATTGGCACTGAAGAATGGCTTTGTATAAGGCGTTCAGCCATCCTGGTCGAGCGGGGCCGATCAGCGTTTGGGCTTCATCAGCCGTGCGACGACGCCTTCGGCCTTTAGGCTGTTGAACGCGGTACGCGTGCGCGCGACGATGTCGTCCGACGTCGATTGGCTGTACGCCATGTAAAGCCCCGTCGTCAGCGCGTCCAGTGTAAACACCTGTTCGAGTTGGGCGAAGTCGACTTTTGCATCCTCGCACAGCTGGATGGCGTCGCGCTCCGGCATCGGGACAAGCTGCACTTGCTGGTTCAGCAACTTCTTGAAGTTTTCGGCGTTTTGCGCCGAAACAACCAGTTTTGTGAATCCCTGAGCCTTCAGATACTCATGTCGCACGTCGTCGCGCAAAACGCCCATGCTGAAGTTCTTTGCGGCCGGCAAGTCCGGGACGACGATATCCTTGCGCTCGCGCAGTTTATAGACCGGGTACTCCATGCGCATGATTTCACCGGCCCATTTGAAAAGCGTCTCGCGTGCCGGGGTGCGGGCGATCAGGTAGATCAGCACGTTCGGTTCCTGCTGCGCCATGTCATAAGCTCGCGCCCAGGGGTACAGGGCGAGCCGGTAGTCGTTCAGTCCGGCGCGCTTCAGCGTGGCTTCGACGACCTCGCTCGCCGGCCCGGCCACTTTTCCGTTTTGCAGGTAGCTGAATGAGGTGTCTTCGGTGACGCCTTTGATGGTTTGTGCGGGGCTGCTGCCACAAAACAGAGCAAACAGCAGAGCGATCCAGACGGGTTGGCGTGGTGTCATGAGGAGTCTCTGTGGTGTCATCAATTGGTGATCCGGTTACGTCCCAGGCTCTTGGCGCGATACAGCGCCTGGTCGGCGCGCTGCAACAGCTGGTCGAAACTGTCCATCGTCTCTGGATCGAGTTGCGCGACACCGATACTTACTGTTACGTAGGTCGCTACCGAAGAACTCGCATGGGGTACGGCGCGGGCGGCAAGCAACTGCAGCACCTGCTGCGCGGTTTTATGGGCGTTTATGGCGTCGGTGCCCGGCAGCAGCACCGCAAACTCTTCGCCACCGACGCGTACCGCCAGCTCGCCGGCGCGGGCAAAGACCTTCTTGAGTATTTCGGCCACCACTTGCAGGCACTGGTCGCCCATGACGTGCCCATAGGTGTCGTTGTAGAGCTTGAAGAAATCCACATCGCACATCAGCACGGTCAGCGGTTGCCCCAGGCGGAGTGCGCGACGGAATTCGACGTCCTTGATTTCGTCGAAGTGGCGCCGGTTCGCCAGCCCGGTGAGTGGATCGCTGCGCGACAGTTCTTCGAGACGGGTGTTGGCCTCCCGCAGTTCGCTGGTGCGTTCTTCGACCAGTTCAGCCAGGTGATCGCGGTTCATGGCCAGATCGCGCTCGTGCTGATGTTGCAGTTCGAGGTAGGTCGACAGATTGCCCTGCAGGCTATTGACGCCCGCTTGCAACAGGCTCAGTTCATCGTTATGCAC
>JBBQAT010000041.1:0-28874 GCA_038316625.1 Burkholderiales bacterium | reverse complement strand
CTCCAGCAGCGTCAAGGCGCTGGACGGCAATCGTTACGAAGTCGCCGGCCAGCTCACCATCAAGGGCCGAACACAGCCCGTCATGGCGCCGACCACGGTAACGATCCAGGGCAACAACGCGACGTTTGACGGCGCTTTTGTCCTCAAGCGCGCCGATTTCGCCATCGGCGAAGGTCCCTGGGCCGACTTCGGCACTGTTGCCAACGAGATCCAGATCAAGTTTCACGTTCTCGCTTCCAGCGGGAAATAACGTAGCACCCGACGTTTCAACCCCACACCACCAAGGAGACTCATCATGAAAAAACTGACCCGCCTGACCCTCGCCGCCGCTGCCATCCTGACCCTGAGCGGCGCTGCTTCCGCCGCTCCGGAAACCTTTGTTCTCGACAGCACCCACAGCTACCCGCGCTTCTCCTACAGCCACTTCGGCTACTCGACGCAGATCAGCCGCTTCAACAACACGACCGGCAAGATCGTGCTCGACAAGGAAGCCAAGACCGGCTCGGTCGACGTCGTCATCGACATGAAGTCGGTCGATTCCGGCTACGCCGTTTTCAACGGCCACCTCCAGGGCGAGGATTTCTTCGATACGGAAAAATTCGCGACCGCTACCTTCAAGTCGACCAAGGTTCGCTTTGAGGGCGACAAGCCCGTCGCCGTCGAAGGCAACCTGACCATCAAGGGCGTGACCAAGCCGGTAACGCTGGCGCTCAACTCCTTCCAGCTGATGCCCCACCCGATGATGAAAAAGGACGCCATCGGCGCCAACGCCACGACCAAGATCAGCCGTACCGAATTCAACGCCGGCAAGTACGCGCCCTACGTCGGCGATGAGGTGACTATCGACATCGCGGTCGAAGCGATCAAGGAATAAAGGTATAAAACCGAGTCGGCCGTAGGTTGGGCTGAGCTTGCGAAGCCCAACACGCAGGAGCCTGAAAGTTGGGCTTCCTGCGTTAGCCCAACCTACGCGCTGCGGGCGTCGCCTGTGTTCAGTGCCGCCAAGCGCGGGTAACGATGTCCCGGATGATGTTCAGCCGACGGTGAAAGAAATGGTCGGCACCGGGAACAACGATCACCGGCAGGTTCAGGGGTTCGGCCCAGGCGAGGACGTTGGCCAGTGGCACGGTTTCGTCGACTGAGCCGTGGATGACGATGGTGTCGTTGGCAACGGCTTTGGTCATGTACTGGCGGGCGCCTTCGACATGCCCGGCGGCGGTGCCAACCAGCACCAGGCGCTGCGCCGGATGGTTGGCTTCGGCCAGAGCTTCGGCCACGCGCGTCTGCACGTAGGCACCAAACGAGAAACCGCCCAGCGCCACCGGCAGATCGCCGTAGCGGCGTTTCGCTTCACTCAGAACGGCGAGCATGTCGTCCGTTTCGCCTTGTCCATCGTCGTGCGTGCCTGCGCTTTCACCGACCCCGCGAAAGTTCGGGCGCAGGGCCACGTAGCCCAA
The DNA here is from genome assembly GCA_038316625.1 of Burkholderiales bacterium. Classification (GTDB taxonomy): domain Bacteria; phylum Pseudomonadota; class Gammaproteobacteria; order Burkholderiales; family Rhodocyclaceae; genus Propionivibrio. Next base: position 27,417 of record JBBQAT010000041.1, on the reverse strand, counting down.
CTGCGCAAAGGTGCGCGCCAGCGTTTGCACCACCTTATTGGTGTTGGTGCCGCCAAACAAGGGATGCGGATGGCAGATCAGGGCGATGCCGTGTGGTGCGCCCGGGTTTTCGACGATCAACTCGATCGTTCCGGCCGGGCCCTCAAAATGAATTTTTTCTTCAATCAGTTTCATGCAGCGGCGTTCCCTTTGCTCAAATTTTCAGGCGTTCAACAATGCGGCCATGCACCAGGTGCTCCTGGATGATTTCCTCGATGTCTTCCTTGTCCACATAGCTATACCAGACTTCTTCCGGATAGACGACGATAACCGGCCCCTCGTCGCAGCGATCAAGGCAGCCCGCCTTGTTGATACGGATATTGCCCTTGCCCTTGAGCTTGAGCTGGCCGATGCGATCCTTGGCGTAGGTTTGCGCTTCGGTCGCCCCCAGGTTATTGCAGCACGACTCGCCGTCGGCACGCTGGTTGCAGCAGAAAAAAACGTGATGTTTGAAGTAGCTCATGCAGACCCTCGTTGTTGGTTATGCGAGATGTGACCGCCGATTCCCGGCTTGATTCAATGACCGCTCAGATTCGTCGTCCAAGTACCGTCAAATAGGGCAGGGCGAGGAAGGGCCAGAGGCTGGCCGCCAGACGGGTCAGTCCGTTGAAATTGAGAAAGTGCCCCTGACGCCAGGTAGCCAGGGCGATTTCCGAATAGGGATTGGGTGGCGCAAGGTTGACCAGCACCGCGCCGGCCATCAACGCCAGACCCGCGAGCGCGATGCGCCATGTCGCCGGCAACAGCAGCAAAAGCGAGAGCATCGCACCACCGATCATCAGGCCAAGCCCCGCGCCCGGCGTCAGCCAGACCAGGGCCTGGAGCGGGTCAACGAGGATCGCCGCCGCCAGCGTGCGAATCGAAAGAGCGACGGCAAAGAAAACGGATAGCACCAGATAGGGCGAGTTTCGGTCGGCCAGCAGCGTGCGCGTGATCAAGCCGATGGTAATGGTGTTGCAGATGATGATACCGGTCTCGATGGCGAAGAACGAAGGCGCGGCGTAAGGGACGGCCGGCGTGATTTCCAGCAGGTAGCGCAGGTCCCCCGCGCCGAAGAGGATCGTTTCGGGAGAGAGTTGCGTCAGCAGCCACAGCCCGATCAGGACGAGTCCCAATTCCGCATGCGGAATCGGTGCCAGCAGGTAGCGCTGCATCTGAGCGATACGCTCGAAGAAACGCTCGCCTTGCCACCAAGTGAGCAGGGCTCCAATGCCCGTTCCCAGGCTGTTGCAGGCCAGGTCGAGGTTGGAGGCCACCCGTGATGGCAGCCAGGTTTGCACGCTTTCAAGGCAAAAACTGAGCAGGGTGCCGAGCAGCAGTGCGACGATGGCCGGCGTCCACCAGCCCGGCAAGCGGTCCATGGCCAGCGCCAGCAGGAAGCCCAACGGCAAATAGACGAGCACATTGATGCTCAGGTCGAAGACCGTCCAGTAGCGCGGCCAGGCGGCGTCCAGAAAATCAAATGGCGAGAGGCCCGGATCGCGCCAATCGGAGAAGGGGTGCAGGCTGGCATAGACGATCAGTGCCGCATAAGCGAGCGCGAGATAGCGGGGCAGCCGGGTTGGTGCCGTCTGATTGTCAGTGGTAAATCCTTCGGTCGGTTTGGGTAAAGGCATTGCTCTGGCCGGGAACGTCGAGTAAGAGCCATTCTACCGCTTCAGGCAGGGCAAGCGCCTGAGCCGTTACGAGCGGGAAAGTCCGCCGGACGAAGCGCGCGCGCCCGGCGGACGCCTTTCGAGGGTTATTGTTTCACCAACTCAACCCGACGGTTTTTGGCGCGCCCGGCTTCGGCGTCGTTTGACGCTACCGGAGCCACCGGGCCGACGCCGTGCGGGATCAGTCGCCCCGTAGCCACGCTGTGCCGGGCGGTGAGCGCCTGAACGACAGCTTCGGCGCGGGCCTTCGAGAGTTTGAGGTTCAAGTCGAGGCCGGCGACGTTGTCGGTGTGACCGACCACGTGGAGTTTGAGGGTCGGTTGCGCCTTGAGCATCTTCCCGATTTCCGTCAGTGTCGGTTCTGATGCCGGCTTGATGTCGGACTTGCCGGTATCGAACTGAATACCGTAGACGGCAATTCGCCCGTCAGCTTTGATGCCGGCGCCGAGCGCCGCCGCGTCCGCCTCGATCTCCTGCTTCATCGTTCCCTTTTCGACGATGCGCAACAGATATTGTTCGTTGATGTTCATGCTGACGTTAACCCGGACTTCCGAGCCGTCCTTGGCTACTTTGAGGTAGGACTCACCGTCTTCGCCGCTGTCCGTCACGACGCCGCCGATTTTCTTGATGGCGTTTTCAAAGTTGCGGTGCACCTGCAGCGGACTGGGCGCTTTGGCGTCTTCGTTCTTGTAATACATGATCTCGGTGTAGCGGCCTTCAACGACGACTTCCTTCTTGTTCTCGGAAAACGTGTGCGAGCCGAAGTCGTTCAAGGTGCAACGCTGGATACGGAATCCGGGAAAGCGGGTGAAGAGTGAGTGGTCCTTGCAGCCCTTGGCATCGGGTTCCTGGGCGATCACCGGCGCGGCAAAGAGAATAAGTGCGGCGGGTACGATGAGCCAACGATAAGTCATGAGAAGTTCCTCCGGGGATGGGGAGAACGAGTGGCCGGACGACTGCTGTTCGCAGCCAATCATGCCATAGGAATTCTAGTAGACAGTCTTGCCTCAAAGCAAGGAAAAACCGGCGCTTTTCGGCACCAACGGTCAGCTCTCGACGATTGATCCCCGGTTCTGTCGCCGACTGGCGTAAACTGTACGGCTGTGTAACCGGAAAGCCATCTCATGTCACGCCCTACCCTGAAGCTACCCGCCAAAACTGGCGCTTCCAACGCAACTGACGACGTCAGGTGGTCCTCACGCAAGCCGGTTCGCGGGGGAGCGACGTCGCCGAAGCAGTCGATTGCGGAGCGTGCAAGCCGCCTCGAGGCCAAAGCAGCGCGTCTGGCCGCTGAACTCGAAAAGAACGCCCGCCCTGCTCCACGATTCAACCCGGATGCGCCGCGCCGCCCGACGCGTGTGGCAAAGCCCGTGCCAGCCGCTGGTGCAGAACCGGTCAGCGAGCAAGCGCCGCGCCGGCGCGAAGAAAGCAGACCGGAGCTTCCCAAGAAGGTCTATCCCAAGCGCGGCGTTGCCCGCAGCACGGGCGCGCGAGCGCTTCCACCACCACGTGTTTACACGGAAGCGAGCGTTGCTCGCCCCGAAGCTCCGGTGATCGATACGCCAGCGCCATCGCCGGCCGTTCCGCCGCGCAATGAAGTGGCTCCCGCGCCCCAGCGGGCTACTCCGGACGCTCCTCGGCGGCCCCTGCACGAACCGCCACGTCTCTCGAAACGAATCGCCGAGATGACGCAATGTTCGCGGCGCGAGGCGGACGAATGGATTGAAAACGGCTGGGTGCGCGTCGATGGCGTTGTGATCACGACGCTGGGTACGCGCGTACATCCCAATGCAAAGGTCGAGATCAAGGAAGAAGCCAGCAAGCACGAGACGGAGAGCGTGACCATCCTGCTCAACAAACCGCTCGACGAGGCATCCGAGCCGGCGGAAGGCGGCAGCGAAGCCGCCATGCAGCTTATCCGCCCGGAAAATCGCTGGGATGAAGATGACACCCGCTTGACGTTCAAGGCGACCCATCTACGTGGTCTGGCGCAGGCCGGGCGACTTGATGCCGAGTCGACGGGCATGCTGGTATTCACCCAGGAAGGCAGTGTCGCGCGCCGCATTACCGGCGACGATACGCGGCTTGAAAAGGAATACATGGTGCGCGTGGAAGGCGAACTCACGCCCGAGGGCATGAAGTTGCTCAACCACGGGCTGGCGCTTGACGAGGTCAAACTCAAGCGTGCGCAGGTATCCTGGCAGAACGAGCAGCAGTTGCGTTTTGTGCTGCACGAAAGCAAGAAACAGCAGATTCAACGCATGTGTGAACTGGTCGGCTTGCGCGTGACGAGCATCAAGCGCATTCGCATCGGCAGCGTATCGCTCGGCAAACTGCCTACGGGAAAATGGCGCTATCTGCGCGAGAACGAACGCTTCTAGGCTGGGCTATTTTTCACCGAATCGCTGGTCGGCCGTCAGTGACCAGCACTCATTGTCGCCGCCGCGGTCCAGAAGGTCGAGCAGGCGAAGCGCGAGCGGGGATTTTTCGCGGGCTTCGTAAAAGCGCATCGATAAGGCGTGTGCCGGCAGGCCCAGCGGCAAGACGACGGAAGCTGAGCCATCCTCCAGTTTGGCCGGAAGAAGGAAGCCGGGATGACGCATCAGTTTGCCGCCTGTTTTCCCTCGAACTTCGACCAGCAGCGGCACCGGCGTTCCAGAAAATGGGCTGGCAATAACGCAAAGACTCCCGTCACTGCGCGAATGCAGGCTGCGCAGGGTAGCCAGAATATAGTTTTCGTCTTGCGCGTCTCGGATCGCCATCAGGCCTCTGAGCGCCAGTCGCTGCCCGCTGATTCCGGCAGGTCGCACCAAAGTCAGTTCGTCGGGTTCGCGGCGAACGAGTTGCCAGGTTTCGCCTTCGTACGCCTCCTCGCTTTCCTCTTCGCGAACGGAATGGCCGAACATGGCGAGGCGTTCCTGACTGAGGGTGCTGCCCGGTGCACTGGCCAGCAGGCCAGCCTCTTTTAGCCCCTTGCCACCGAGCAGTTGGAAAATGCTTTCCGGTCCGGTGGCGACGGTTGTCGTCGTGGCCGCTCGGACGCTATCAAACGCTGCCTGTTGCGGGAATTTCAGATGATCGACCAGCTCGCTGAGCAGTGACACACACGCTTCACTCGACAGCACGCTGCCGAGTTTAAGACTTTCCGGTGACTCGCCCGCAGCCAGCAAATCGAGCCGCTGGCGAATCTTGCGCAGCACCGGGGTGACCGATAGCCAGCGCGGCATGCCGGCGGCGCGCAGGTTGTCGTGCAGCGGCTGGTCCTGGGCCAGATCGAGGGCAATGCAGCAGGAGCGCGGGCTCATGTCCGGTTCGACAAGTATTTTGGCTTGCTCGCGCCAGCGTGCCAGCCAGCGGACGGTGGCCGAAAACTGGGCGCGTGGGAGGGAATAGGGGCGCGCCAGATGCAGCAGGATGGCCATCGCGTACTGGCCACTGGCCGTCGATTCGTTGGTTTCGCCCAGTTGCGGGTCCTGCACCAGTTCCCGCTCGACACCGAGCTGTTCGGCTGACGGCAAGACGGCATGGAGGTTGCGCCAGAACTCGCCATCGAGTTCAGCCCCGGCGAGGTAGCAGTGCATTTGCTCCATGCGCAGACAGGTCAGCGCGCGGTGCGCGACTTTGCCATGATGAGTTATTAACGAGGGGTTACCGTCCAGTCCGGCGCGCAGGCAATGCAGGTAAGCGACCCGACAGGCGCGCCAGAGCTCGCGCGTGGATTCGAAGACAGCCTGTTCAGCGGGCGGCAGGGGTAGCGGCTTGTTTTCGTAGCGGCGCTGGCATTCGCCGCTGACGGAAAAGAGGGCTTTTCGCAGCACTTCAAGCGTTTTGAAACGCTCTTTTGGCGATATGCGATAAAGGTTGAAGGCCTGGATCTGTGCCAGTAACTTGTCCAGCATGGCCGGTGCGTTGGCCTGCGGTTGTCTGGCTAGCCAGGCGGTCGCCGTGGAGGCGTCGAAGAATTCGGCTTCGTTTTTCTCCTGAGTCATCGGTAAGGAAAACCAGGTCATCGACGATCCCTCAAAAACGGTTAAGCCGCCCGGGCGGGGCGGCTTGCAGTGCAAATAGAATCAGGCCAATACTCGTTCGGCGGCCTGACTTTGCCTTGCTGAAACAAGTTACTTCGCAGGATCTTCACACAACTCGAGCAGCACGCCACGCGTTGCCTTCGGGTGCACGAAAGCGATGTTCAGGCCTTCGGCACCTTTGCGAGGGGTCTTGTCGATCAATTGCACGCCTTTGCCGTCGAGCTCGGTCAGGTTGGCTTGCAGCCCGTTGGTGGCGATGGCGATGTGATGGACGCCTTCACCCTTCTTCTCGATGAATTTGCCGATCGGGCCTTCCGGGTCGGTCGACTCGAGCAGTTCAATCTTGGATTGACCCACCTTGAAGAAGGCGGTGCGGACCTTCTGTTCCGGCACTTCTTCGATGGAATAGCATTTCAGGCCAAGCTGCTTTTCCCAGAACGGGATGGCTTCTTCCAGGCTCTTGACGGCGATGCCGATGTGTTCGATGTGCGATAAGTCCATTGCTGTTTCCTTCAGAGAGTTAAAAGTTACGGGGCAAACGAGATTTTAGCCCAGATGCGCACGCCTGATTCTTTGATGAACAACTATCGTCGCCGGTAAGCGAGGGTGAGCATGGCGACGCCAATCAAAATCATCGGCAAGGACAGCCATTGCCCCATGCTGATCACTTCCGACAGGCCGAAGATGCCGTCATCCGGTGTGCGGAAGAACTCGGCGATAAAGCGGAAGCAGCCATAGCCGATGAGGAACACCCCGGAAACAGCCGCGCGCGGCCGTGCACTGCTTGCGTAAATCCACAGGATGACAAACAGCAGCACGCCCTCCAGCCCCGCCTGATAAAGCTGCGACGGATGGCGCGGCAAATTGTCGACCTGCGGGAAAATCATCGCCCACGGCAGGGATGGATCGCAGACCCGACCCCACAGCTCGCCGTTGATGAAATTGCCGATGCGTCCGGTCGCCAGTCCCAGCGGAACCAGTGGCGCGATGAAATCGGTGATGTCGAGCCAAGTCCGTTTCGTCTTGCGCGCATAAAGCGCCATGGCCACCAGCACACCGAGAAACCCGCCATGGAAGGCCATGCCACCCTTCCAGACGGCGAGGATTTCAGCCGGATGAGCAAGGTAGTAACCGGGCTCGTAAAAAATCACCTGCCCCAGACGACCGCCAAGCACGACGCCGAGCACGCCGTAGAACAGCAGATCGTCGAGCTGCGGCACCGTCCAGCCTGCCTTCGCGAGCTGCGAATGCGTCTCGATGCGCCGCTTGCCCAGCCACCAGAACTGGAGAAAGGCCAGCAGATACATCAGCCCGTACCAGCGAATGGCAAGCGGGCCGAGCGAAACGGCGATGGGGTCAAACTGGGGATGGATCAGCATGGTGTTCTCGATCAATTAAAGCGGTGTTGCTGCAGAGCTTATGAATAGGCGATGTACGAGCTATATGGCTGAAGAGTGACGTATTTATTGGTTCTACAGCCAATGTGCTTGTAGAGCGCCATTTGATGGCGCTTCCAGCGATGAGCATGAATGCTTAGCGCGCTACACCGCTCCCTTCATGAGATGGCGAATCGGCACAATCAAGCCGTAGAACCGTGACACTTCTTGTATTTTCGGCCGCTGCCGCAATGACAGGGATCGTTGCGGCCGATCTTTGGCGTATCGCGTACGATGGTCGACGGTCTTTCGGCAGGGGGCTGATCAATAATTGTTCCAACGGTGGGCGCTTGTTTGCTGGTGACAGGACGCACTTCTTCTCTGAAACTCGCCCACCAGGCCATTTCCGTGGCCGTATCTGAAAGGTAACTGTCGTTGTTTTTGCGCAATCGGTTCAGGCATTCCTCTGGAGTTCGCACAATATTGGTCGCAACCCATCGCTCGCCAGCGATTGAATTATCGAGAAGGTTGCTGGCGAACCACTGGCGAATTGCCGGCAGCATCGAAACCGCGCCGAGGTCAGTGGCTCTGCTGACAACTCCGTCAATCAATTCGAAGTCGTTAAAGTCGCCTCTCAATGACATAAGGCGCAGGGCTTCACGCTCGCCAAGGGTGGACAGATAGCAGATGATCGCGTCGCGGTCGGCATCGCCTTCCAGGGCGCGCACGACCATTGCGGTCAGAGCGGCTTTACGCGCCCAAATGCAGGCGCTTTCATCCTCTACAAGAGCTTCCAGTGGATGCAAATCGCCATCGCAAACTGAAGCCAGAATACGACCATAGCATTCCGTTACCGTGTCGCCCATCATGTTGTCAATTACGTCCTCCGGGTTATGGCCGAGTTGCACCATCGCTCCATAGGCGCTCGTTTCTCGCCACGAAGCCAGTAAATACATAGCGTACAGGTGCAGCATGTAATCCTGGTTTTGCGTCGGAGATGGGTCGGCGGCAATGGCTTCGAGGCAGTCGATGAGGCGCGGCGCGACTTCCTCGCGGTGAGTATTTGCCAGGTCAATCGCTGCCTTCGGGAAGGGTTTGGTGAACGTTTCGAGTTGGCCTTTTATCTGCGTCCAGATTTCGCTCATGTATGTTCCGTATCTGTATCTCGTGATTGGCGTGACGTATGCGGGCAACACTGGTCCGAATCAGGTCTTTCCCGTGTCTTGAGATTTTCGGCGAAAGTAGCGTGCAGCGCCACTCCCCTGCATTTCAAAGAGTGACGTAGCCTTTAGAGCCTCGGTAAGGGTTGAAGCTCCCGATTTTTTGATGTCGTGACCGAGTCCTTTGAATTTTTGCCCGATTGTGCTGATCGGGGACCAGCCGTTCGATGACGCCGCTTCGGAAACAGCTTTCAAGAGAGCCAAGCGATATTCCTGCTTGTCGTTGTCTTTGCCAAGTATCGAGCGTGCTGCCGAGGTTTGTGATTCGGGTAATGGCCGACAAAAGTAACTCTGGCCATTCTTGTAGGCCCGCTGAATCAACTCAAAAGCTTCGGTTTTCTGAATCAGGTCAATGAACTTGGCGCACCCGAATGTGCGCGGATCAAAGTCCGAGTGATTGGCATGGATGTAGGATGACATGCTGCCGAGCATCGCCCAGCCCTGCTCGTCGGTTACGTTGGTGTAAGCCCTCAAAAGAAGCTTGGATGCTTGTGAGGGAGGCTTGCTGGTTGGCTGCCTCCCATCCGCTGACGGTGGAGCTTTATACACTATCGCGTCGATCCCGGCGTCCGCGCTGATTGACGGATTTTCTGATAGGACTGGCGGTGCCCCCGTTGGAGGGCTTGCGGGGACGCTTGTGTGCTCTACGATTTGCTCCGGCAGTTGCGGGGCCTGGAGGTTTTCAATGTAGATGTAGCGGTCGCATGCGTTGACGAACGCCTTTGGCGCTTTTTTCTCCCCAAAACCATACACAACCAAACCGTCCTCGCGAATACGGGTGGCGAGTCGGGTGAAATCGCTGTCACTGCTGACCAGGCAAAACCCCTCGAAGCGTCGCGAATGCAGTAGATCCATCGCATCAATGATTAGTGCGCTGTCACTAGCGTTTTTTCCAATCGTATTGCGATATTGTTGAATCGGGTGAATTGCGTGGTCGGCGAGTTTTGTCTTCCAGATTGAGAGATTCTGACTGGTGAAGTCTCCGTAGATACGCCGCACCGTAATTCGTGCATTGCGCGTGATTTCCTCAAGGATCGGAGAAATGCTATCCAATTTGACATTGTCGGCATCGATCAGAACTGCAAATGAGGGAAGGTCACTTTTCATTCGGGTTAGCCCTGGCTGGTTGATGACGACATGGTATCAGAAGCTCCTGCACGTCTTGCCTCGGATCGATTGGAGTACTGTCCAATGAACCGGATGGACGGTGGCGAAGGTCGTGAATCGACCTCGCAGTTGAACAAGTCGATCTTTCAACACTCTCAACGGTCGCGTGTTCGCCGACGAACTCAATACCGCCCTTCTTCGGTAGAATGACTCGTTCGATTCCGTTCGTTATTGCTTTGGAGGTTTGCCATGCCTGACTATCGTTCCCGTACGTCGACTCACGGCCGCAACATGGCCGGTGCCCGTTCGCTTTGGCGTGCTACCGGCATGAAGGATGGCGATTTTGGCAAGCCGATCATTGCCGTGGTCAATTCCTTTACGCAGTTCGTTCCAGGCCATGTACACCTCAAGGACATGGGCCAGCTGGTGGCGGCAGAGATCGAGAGGGCGGGCGGCATCGCCAAGGAATTCAATACGATTGCCGTCGATGACGGCATCGCCATGGGCCACGACGGCATGCTCTATTCGCTGCCGTCGCGTGACCTGATCGCCGATTCGGTTGAGTACATGGTCAACGCGCACTGCGCCGACGCCATGGTCTGTATCTCCAACTGCGACAAGATCACGCCGGGCATGCTGATGGCGGCGATGCGCGTGAATATTCCAACGATCTTCGTTTCCGGCGGCCCGATGGAGGCCGGGAAATACACGGCACCGGGCGGAAAAATCATTCACCTCGACCTCGTCGATGCCATGGTCAAGGCCGCCGACAGCAGCATTTCCGACGCCGAGCTTGATGAAATCGAGCGATCAGCCTGCCCGACCTGCGGTTCCTGCTCCGGCATGTTTACCGCCAATTCGATGAACTGCCTGACCGAAGCGCTCGGTTTCTCGCTGCCCGGCAATGGCACGATGCTGGCTACCCATGCTGACCGCAAGGAACTCTTCCTCAAGGCGGGTCGTCAGATTGTCGAGTTGTGCCATCGCTACTACGAAAAGGATGATGCGTCCGTGCTGCCGCGCGCCATCGGCTCGTTCAAGGCCTTTGAAAACGCCATGACCCTGGATGTGGCCATGGGCGGGTCGACCAACACCGTGCTGCACATCCTCGCCGCCGCGCAGGAAGCGGGTGTGAATTTCACCATGGCCGACATCGACCGCATCTCGCGCAAGGTGCCGTGCCTGTGCAAGGTGGCGCCGATGACCGACAAGTTCCACATCGAGGATGTGCATCGTGCCGGTGGCATTTTCGGCATTCTCGGCGAGCTTGATCGCGCTGGTCTGCTGCACGGTGACGTGCCGACCGTCCATGCCAAGACGCTCACTGAAGCCCTGTCCATGTGGGATGTCATTCACGCCCACGATCTCAAGGTGTCCAGCTTTTACAAGGCCGCTCCCGGTGGCGTCCCGACCCAGACGGCGTTCTCGCAGGATCGGCGTTTCCCCGAACTCGATCTTGACCGCACGCACGGCTGCATCCGCGACAAGTCCAATGCCTACTCGCAGGAGGGTGGTCTGGCCGTGCTCTACGGCAATATCGCCATCGACGGCTGCATCGTCAAAACGGCCGGTGTGGACGAAAGCATCTGGAAATTCAGCGGCAAGGCGCGGGTTTTTGAAAGCCAGGATGCGGCAGTACAGGGCATTCTCGCTGACCAGATCGCCGCCGGCGATGTAGTCGTGATCCGCTACGAAGGTCCGAAAGGCGGGCCCGGCATGCAGGAAATGCTGTATCCGACGTCCTATCTCAAATCCAAAGGAATGGGCAAAGTCTGCGCGCTGCTCACCGACGGGCGTTTCTCGGGCGGAACCTCCGGACTGTCGATTGGCCACGTTTCGCCGGAAGCGGCCGAGGGCGGCGCTATCGGATTGGTCGAAGAAGGCGATACGATTGAAATCGACATTCCCAATCGGCGCATTCATCTGGCTGTTTCCGACGACGAACTGAAGTTGCGCCGCGTCACGATGGACGCCAAAGACGAGGGCTGGCAGCCGGCCGCGCCGCGTACGCGTGTCGTCTCGAAAGCGCTGCAGGCCTACGCGCTGATGGCCACCTCTGCCGCAACCGGTGCGGTGCGCGACCTCAGTCAACTCAAGAGGCGCTGAGCGATGTCTCTTTCTCTCTGGCTTGGCTTTCTTGTTGCGGCGATCCTCATCGCCGTTTCGCCCGGACCGGGCGCGGCGGCGTCGATGAGCGCCGGTCTGCGTTACGGTTACGGGGCGACTCTGCGCGTTATTTTTGGCTTGCAGAGTGCGTTGATCATTCAACTGGCGATTGTCGCCGTCGGGCTGGGTGCCTTGTTGACCGCGTCAACGCTGGCATTCGACATCGTCAAGTTCGCCGGTGCCGCCTACCTGATCTGGCTCGGTATCCAGAAGTGGCGCTCGGCACCGCAGGAGATTGACGAGAATGCCGCTGTCGCGGCACCCGAGGGGCTGTTCATGGAAGGCTTGCTGGTCAATCTGACCAATCCCAAGGCGGTTGTATTCATGTCTGCCCTGATGCCCCAGTTCATCGATCCGTCTCGCCCGCAGTGGCCGCAGTTCCTGATCATCGGACTGACCATGTGCGGTGTCGATACCATTGTGATGTCGGGTTATGCGCTGCTGGCTACGCGCTTGCGTCGCTGGCTGCATGATCCACGGTCGCTGAAGGCACAGAATCGCTTCTTTGGCGGCATTTTTGTCGGAGCCGGTGCCTTGCTCGCTGCTTCTGGTCGGAGCTGATCCACTTCTGACGGTCAACGGTGCGGTTTCTGCAGCGTTGATTGTTCTGTCGCCGGATTTTTGAGAAGCTTTCTCGGTACTTGAACTGGATCAAATGAAAGAACACCGGCAGGAGGAAAATTTCTTGTCTAACTCTTGTTTAACTAGTCGGAGCGAGCAAATGAAAGCACTTTACGTAACCCTGCTGGTTGGTGCGAGTCTGTTGTCCGCGGGTGCCGCAAAGGCTGATGAAGCGCTGGCCAAAGCCAAGAACTGCTTCGCATGTCATTTGGTCGAAAAGAAGATCGTTGGCCCCGCCTACAAGGACATTGCCAAGCGCTATGCGGGTCAGAAAGACATCGAAGCCAAGCTCGCGGAAAAGATCATCAAGGGTGGCAAGGGTGCCTGGGCGAAGGAACTTGGCGCAGAAGTCCCGATGCCGCCGAACACTACGGTCAAACCTGACGAGGCGATCAAGCTGGTGAAGTGGATTCTTAGCCTGAAGTAATTCCCTTACGCCAAAACAAAAAGACCGGTTTTCACCGGTCTTTTTTTGGCGTAAGCAAACGGGAGCATCGCTACCGCCACGCATCGACAATAGGTCTATAGCCAGCCGAAGCGTTTGAAGCGAACATACAGCGCGATGCAGGTCGCAGAAATGATGCCGATCGCAAGCGGGTAACCATATTCCCATTGCAGTTCCGGCATGGCCTTGAAGTTCATTCCCCAGATGCCGGCGAACGCGGTGGCGACGGCGAAGATGCCGGCCCAGGCTGCGAGTTTTTTGTTGACCTCACTCTCCTCGATGGTAACCATCGACAGGTTAACCTGGATCGCGGTGCCAATCGTGTCGCGGATCGTGTCGAGAGACGCATTGATCCGGGTCAGGTGGTCGGAGACGTCGCGGAAGTAGTCCTGCGAGTTGGCACAGGTCTTCGGAACGCGCCCACCGTGCAATTTGCCGGCCGCTTCCATCAGCGGCGCGACCGCATGCTTGAGCGCCATCACTTTGCGTTTCAGGGCATAAAGGCGCTCGATGTTGGTTCGCGCTGTTCCCTTGTTGAAGATGTGTTCCTCAATGGTATCGAGTTCGGTTTCAAGCGTATCGACGATTGGAAAATAGCGATCAACGACGGCGTCCATCAGTGCATAAAAGACGAAACTGGCGCCGTGCGAGAGCAAATCCGGTTCCCGCTCGCAACGTTCGCGGACGTTGAGAAAAGTTTGCCGGCTGTGGTTTCGTACCGAGAGCACGTAGTTCGGGCCGATGAAGATATCGACTTCCCCGACCAGCAGTTCGTCACCGTCGAGCTCGAGCAGTTTCAGCACACAGAAAAGCGAGTCGCCATACTCCTCGATTTTCGGCCGCTGGTGTCCGTTGCGTGCGTCCTCGACCGCCAGCTCGTGCAAGTCAAATTCGAGCTTCATCTCGTCGAGTTCGGCTGGCTGGGGGTCGCACAGGGCGACCCAGACGAAGGCCTCAGGGTGCTTGACGTACTCGCTGATGTCGGCGACAGGGATATCGGCAAGTTTTTTGCCGTCGGCGTAGGCCGCGCAATTAATTAGCATCGGCGGGTTCTCAGGTCATCAAAATTAGTCAGAATAAACGTACGGCGTTCACGACCGGCCACCCAAAGTTAACCCTGGAAAGAGCCGATCCTTATGGACAAATGCAATCACGCTTGCGCCGCACATGTTGTTACAAAACCGCGACAAAGGATCAACAGACACGACTATAGGAGCAGCATAAAGTAACCCCACTGCATTAATCCCCTCCTCTCGAAACCCCTTTCGAGATTTCAATCCCCGCAAATAACTTGGCGGGGATTTTTTTATTCCCAAGTCGCTACAGTTCCATCGTGTCAGCAAAGGTCAGCGCTTGCATTTGCGCGCGGTTGAACTGATCGGCCGACAGCCCGAGCATGCCTGCCTGTTCGGCGAGCGCTGCTCCGTCACCGCTTTCACTGGCCTTCGCCAGATCGAGGAAGGGACCATAGACGCCGGCGTGGCCGAGCAGCGCATCGCAAATGGGTTCTGGCAGGCTCATCGATTCAAGCACCTTGTCCATGGTCACACCGAGCAGGGCATCGAGCATCGAGAAGGCTCCGGTGATGAACAGATTGTCGTATTCCTGTTTGTCGACCAGGCCATGCGCGAGTATTTCCATCAGGCGCGCGCGGGTCAACGCGGTGTGCATCAGTGCCGGAGCCATCGGGTCTTTGCTCGCCGTGGCCAGCAGCAACGACAGCCATTTGTTGAGTTTGTTATAGCCGAGAATGGTCACCGCATGACGGAAGGACTGAACTTCGCAAGACAGGCCAAAGCCGGCCGAATTGATGTAGCGCAGCAGTTTGTAGGAGAGCGCGACGTCCTGCTTCAGTGCCGCCTCGATTTCCTTGATTTCGGCGTTTTTGCGCACCAGATTCAGGACGCGAATGATTTGCGCCTGTCCCGGATTCAAGGCCTTGGCCGAGGTGCCGGTCGGCTGTTTGAAAAACCAGCTGGCGGCGGCATTCAGCCCGGCATCGAGGCAAGCCTGAAAACTCTGGCCATCAACGACATTCATCGCCACACCGATGCCGAAAGGCTGAGTCTGCGTCGCCAAGCTCTTGAGTTGGGCGGGTGAGAAACGCTGCGCATCGAAGCTGATGAAGCGGAAGGAAAGACCGGCAGAAAGTGCCGCTTTCGCCTGAGCGTCGAAGGTCAGACAAAGCGAGGGCTGGGCAGCCTGAACTGCGGCAACAAAATCCGCACCCCCCGCCCCGATGACTGACGATGAATGAACCTCGAGCGTGGCATTGCCCGGTATTGTCCAGTCAAGAAAAACGGCATCCAGAGGCGTCGTGTCGCTATTGATGAAGACCAGTTTTTCACCCTGCGGCCAGAATTCGGTCAGCGCGCTTAAGGCGTGGGCGGCATCTTTCGTCGTCGCGCCGCCACCAAAGTGCAGCGTCAGACGATTGGCGATGATTTTGCTCTGTCGATTGACCAGAGGTTGGCGGGAAATGAATACGTCGGGCATGGTGATCAACCTGCAATGAGGGATGGGGTCGGCAGTGCGCTTGCGTTGTCGTTGGCCAATTCAAAGGAATCGGCGAAAAACTCGTCTTCCGGTAGTTGGCATTGTCCGACAAAATCCTGTCGAGCGGCAGCTACCATCGCTGGCGAACCACAAACATACACCTGATGGGTTGAAAGATCCGGAAAATCCTGTATGGCAGCAGCATGAACGAAGCCAGTGCGGCCAGTCCAGCCCTCGCTCTCGGGCGAGTCGGACAGCACCGGAACGAAGCGGATGCCGATATGATCAAGCGCCCACTGTTCGGCCAGCGGTCGCAGATAAAGGTCGGCCCGCGTGCGACCGCCCCAGTAGATGTCCATTGGCCGTGGTGACTTCTCGGCGATGGCATGCTCGACGATGGCTTTGATCGGCGCAAAGCCGGTCCCGCCGGCCACCAGCAGCATCGGCTTCTCGGATTCCTCGCGCAGGAAGAAGCTGCCGTGCGGGCCGTTGAAGCGCAGCATGTCGCGCTCCTTCATGGTACTGAACACGGCATCGGTGAATTGCCCGCCCGGCATGTGCCGGATATGCAGTTGCAGGCAACTGTCGTCGTGCGGTGCGTTGGCTAGCGAAAACGCCCGTCGGCGGCCATTCTTGAGCAGAATCTCAATGTATTGACCGGCAAAGAACTGCAGTCGCTCGCTGGCTGGCAGTTTGAGTTCCATGATCATCACGTCCGGTGCCGCACGGGTGAGTTTCTGCACGCGGGCAGGCAGGGTTTTTACCGGTACGTCCAGCGACGAGCGCAATTCGCGGCTTTCGATGAGCAGATCACTTTGCGCTATGGCGCAACAGAAAAGGGCAAAACCGGCGCGGCGATCCTCTTCGCCAAGCGCATGGATTTGCGCTTTCCCGTAATCCACCTGGCCGCTCAATACCTTGCCGCGACAGGCGCCACAAGCGCCATCACGACAGCCGTAAGGCAGCATCAGGCCTTGACGCAGGGCCGCATCGAGGATGGTTTCGTCAGCCTCGGCTTGAAATACATGTTGACTCGGCTGAACGCTGATCTGAAACCCCATTGCATCTCCCTGAAAGCTCGCGTGTTCGATTCCGGTAAAATTGCGCTGTGCAAAAACTATTGATCGTCGGCTGCGGTGATGTGGCTCGCCGAACCTTACCCCGTCTGCTCGGCCATTATCGGGTATTCGCTCTGTTACGCGACCCGGCGCAGTGCGCCTTCTGGCGCGCCCAAGGCGTTCGGCCAATTCTAGCCGATCTGGATCGTGCCGACAGTCTGCAGCGCATCGCTGGCCTGGCCGATGTCGTGCTGCATTTTGCGCCGCCACCCGAGCGCGGGTCGGCCGATCTGCGCATGCGCAGGTTGCTTGCGGCCTTGTGTCGCGGGCAAAATCGGCCACGACGACTCATCTACATCAGCACCAGTGGCGTTTATGGCGATTGCGGTGGCGCACGTATCGACGAAACGCATCGGCTGCGTCCGACAACGGCGCGTGCTCGACGCCGCGTCGATGCCGAACAGCAGTTGCGGCGCTTCGGTCGTCAGAGCGATGTTCGTGTCAGCATTCTGCGCGCGCCGGGCATTTACGCGGCGGACCGGCTCCCGCTGGAGCGCCTGCAAAAAGGAGTTCCTGTTTTGTGTGCCGAGGACGACGTTTTCACCAATCACATCCACGCCGACGATCTGGCCATGCTGGCCTGCGCCGCCCTGCGTTACGGGCGCGCCAACCGTTGCTACAACGCGACGGACGATGATGAGATGAAGATGGGTGAGTATTTCGATCTCGTCGCCGAGCGCTTCGACCTTCCTCGCGCTCCGCGCATCGCCCGAAATGAGGCGCAAACCCGGATGTCGCCGGTCCAGCTTTCGTTCATGAGCGAATCGCGCCGGCTCGGCAATCAGCGTATCAAAAAGGAACTTCGGGCGCGCTTGCGCTATCCACACGTGGCCGATGGCCTTGACGCCGCCTGGCAGGAAAGGAATCACTGATGTTTTATCTCGAAGTCAAAGCCCTGCACATCTTTCTGGTCGCCAGCTGGTTTGCCGGCCTGTTCTACCTGCCGCGCATTTTCGTCAATCTGGCGATGGTGCCGACCGACAGTTTTGCCGAGCGCGACCGTCTGCTGCTGATGGCCGGCAAGCTGTATCGCTTCATGACGCCCATTGGCTATCTGGCGCTGATCACTGGCCTCTGGCTGTGGCTGGTCGTCGGCATCACCGGCCCCTGGCTGCATGCCAAGCTGGTAATGGTTGTTGGCCTCGTCGGCTACAACCATTACTGCAGCAAGCTGCTGCGCGATTTCCGCAACGGGGCCAATACACGCAGCCATGTCTGGTTCCGCTGGTTCAACGAAGTCCCCGCCGTCGGGCTGCTCGTTGTATGCTTCCTCGTTATTCTCAAACCCTTCTAGGACCTTCCCTTGGAAAAGTTTTTTGCCAGTTGTCCGCGCGGTCTTGAAGCATTGCTTGCTGAAGATCTCACCGCTGCCGGTGTCAGCGATCTGAAACAGATTCCCGGCGGTGTACATTTCGTTGCTGACTGGCCAACCTGCTACGCGGCCAATCTGCACTCGCGCATCGCAACCCGCATCCTGTGGCGCGTCGCCCATGGCCGCTATGCCAAGGAAGACGACATCTACAACCTGGCGCTTGGTGCTGACTGGCCGACCTGGTTCGCCGCCGGGCAGACCATTCGTGTCGATGTCACGGCGGTCAAGTGTCCGCTCAAGAGTCTCGATTTCATCACCCTGCGCATCAAGGACGCCGTCTGCGACCGCTTCCGCGCCGATACCGGCAAGCGCCCCAGCGTTGACACCCGCGAGCCGGATGTGCGCGTGCACGGCTTCATCACCGTCGACGAATGCACGTTGTACATCGACACCTCGGGCGCACCGCTCTACCAGCGCGGCTTGCGTCAGAAGACGGTCGAAGCGCCGCTCAAGGAAAACGTCGCCGCTGGCATCCTGCGCCTCTCCGGGTGGCAACCCGGAACGCCGCTGATCGACCCGATGTGCGGCAGCGGAACCTTCCTGCTCGAAGCGGCGCAGATGGCGCTCAACATTGCCCCGGGTGCCGGGCGCGATTTCGGTTTCCAGCGTCTGAAGAATTTCCAGCTCCCGGTGTGGAAAAAAATGCTCGACAAGGCCATGGACGCTGAAAAGCCAGCGGCCAACGCGCAGATCTACGGCAGCGACATTTCCCCGGTTGCTGTGCGCGCCACCCTGGCCAACCTCGACCGCGCCGGCCTGTTGCCGGCCGTGACGCTGAGTTCCGGCGATGTGCTGGAAATCGACGCTCCGGCGAATTACGGCAAGACGCCCGGCATCATGATTGCCAATCCGCCTTACGGCGAGCGCCTGTCGGAACTGGACGAACTCGCCGCTTTCTACCCGCTCCTGGGTAGCGCTCTCAAGCGCAGTTTTGCCGGCTGGAATTGCTACCTGCTTTCCGCCGACCTGCGTTTGCCCAAGCTGATGCGCCTGACGCCGAGCAAGAAAACGCCGCTCTACAACGGTGCCATCGAATGCCGTCTGTTCGAATTCAAGATGGTGGCGGGAAGCAATCGGCCGGTAAAGCCGGCAGATAGAGGCGCTTGAAGTGGCATGCCGTGGGAGCCAACAGGCATGCGCTTCTTGCGGCAATGTGCTCGTAGATCGCCATTTGATGCGGGTTCCGGGGTGGTGCCACAGACCATTCCGGCTTGACAATCAAGGGCTTGGCGCGTAAATTTGCGTCCTCGTCTGGCCTGTCTGCCGGGCGCGCGCCGATTTGAAGTTCAGCTTGCAGGCGCGTAACAAATCTGGCTAAAGCGGGCGTGATTCGATGAATTTTCCGAAACCCGTTCGCCGACGACGCTGAACGGGTTTTTTCATTTTTGGGGTTTCAAATGCAGCCTGACCGTACCGCCGAACTCACCGCCCTCCTGCAACAGCGCATTCTCATTCTCGACGGGGCGATGGGAACGATGATCCAGCGCCACAAGCTGCAGGAAGCGGACTATCGCGGTATGCGCTTTGCTGGCCACGCGCATGACCTGAAGGGCAACAACGATCTGTTGTCACTGACCAAGCCCGAGGTCATTCGCGGCATCCATACCGAGTATCTGGCGGCCGGTGCCGACATTCTCGAAACCAATACCTTCAATTCGACGGCGGTTTCGCAGGCCGATTACAAGCTCGAAAGCATCGTCTATGAGCTGAATGTCGCCGGGGCAAAACTCGCCCGCGAGGCCTGCGACGAATACACCGCCAAAGATCCGGCCAAGCCGCGTTTCGTCGCCGGCGTGCTCGGCCCGACCTCGCGCACGGCGTCGATTTCGCCCGACGTCAATGATCCAGGCTACCGCAATACCAGCTTCGACGAGCTGGTCGGCACTTACACCGAAGCTATTCGCGGCTTGACCGACGGCGGTGCCGACCTGCTGCTGGTCGAAACCATTTTCGACACGCTCAACGCCAAGGCAGCGCTGTTCTCGATCGAACAATTCTTCGAGAAAGCCGGCCGACGCTGGCCGGTGATGATCTCGGGGACGATCACCGACGCTTCGGGCCGTACGCTGTCCGGTCAGACCGCCGAAGCCTTCTGGAACTCGCTTTCGCATATCCGCCCGCTGTCCTTCGGCCTCAACTGCGCGCTCGGTGCTGGTGAATTGCGCCAGTATGTTGAAGAGCTCTCGCGCCTCTGCGGCTGTTTTGTCTCGGCGCACCCGAACGCCGGCTTGCCCAATCCGCTGTCGCCGACTGGCTACGACGAAACGCCGGAGCAACTGGCCAAGGAGATCGTCGACTGGGCGAAGCACGGTTTCGTGAACATCGTCGGCGGTTGCTGCGGCACCTCGCCGGCGCACATTGCGGCGATTGCCCAGGGTGTCGCCGGCATCGCGCCGCGCGCCATTCCCGAGGTCGAGAAGAAGCTGCGCCTGTCCGGCCTGGAGCCCTTCAACGTTGGCAAGGAATCGCTGTTCGTAAACGTCGGCGAGCGCACCAACGTCACCGGCTCGAAAGCGTTTTCGCGCATGATTCTCGAAGGCCGCCTGGACGACGCGCTGGCCGTCGCCCGCCAGCAGGTCGAGAGCGGCGCGCAGGTGATCGACATCAACATGGACGACGCGATGCTCGACGGCAAGGCGGCGATGGATCGTTTCCTCAAGCTGATCGCTTCGGAGCCGGACATCTCGCGCGTGCCGATCATGATCGACTCGTCGAAGTGGGAGATCATCGAAGCCGGCCTGAAATGCATCCAGGGCAAGGGCATCGTCAATTCGATCTCGATGAAAGAGGGCGAAGCGGCCTTCCTGCACCACGCCCGGCTGGCGCAACGCTACGGCGCGGCGGCGGTGGTCATGGCCTTCGACGAAGCCGGGCAGGCCGACACCTTTGCGCGCAAGACCGAGATCTGCAAGCGTGCCTACGACTTGCTGCTGGGCATTGGTTTCCCGCCCGAAGACATCATCTTCGACCCGAACATCTTCGCCATCGCCACCGGCATCGAAGAGCACAACAACTACGCCGTCGATTTCATCGAAGCCTGCCGCTGGATTCGCGCCAATCTGCCCTTTGCGCAGATTTCCGGCGGCGTTTCCAACGTTTCCTTCAGCTTCCGTGGCAACGACGCGGTGCGCGAGGCGATCCATACGGTATTT
This sequence comes from Burkholderiales bacterium, assembly GCA_038316625.1. GTDB lineage: Bacteria > Pseudomonadota > Gammaproteobacteria > Burkholderiales > Rhodocyclaceae > Propionivibrio. The sequence goes on along the minus strand of JBBQAT010000041.1, from coordinate 6,622 downwards.
CTTTACCACGCGGTCAAGGCCGGGTTGTCGATGGGCATCGTCAACGCCGGCATGGTCGGCATCTACGACGATCTCGATCCGGCCTTGCGCGAGAAGGTGGAAGCTGTCGTGCTCAACAAATCACCGGAGGCCGGCGAAGCACTGGTCGAGTTCGCACAGACCGTGAAAGAAGGCAAAGCCAAGGATGCCGGCCCTGACCTGAGTTGGCGCGAACTGTCGGTCGAAGCACGCCTTTCGCATGCGCTGGTCAAGGGCATCACCGACTTCGTCGTCGCCGATACCGAGGAATGCCGCGCCGCGCTGGAAGCGGCCGGCAAGCCGCCGCTGTCCGTCATCGAAGGCCCGTTGATGGGCGGAATGAACGTCGTCGGCGACCTCTTCGGTGCCGGCAAGATGTTCCTGCCGCAGGTGGTCAAGTCGGCCCGCGTGATGAAGCAGGCCGTGGCACACCTGATTCCGTACATCGAGGCCGAAAAACTGCGCACCGGGTCGACAAGCAAGGGCCGCATCATCGTCGCCACGGTCAAGGGCGACGTGCACGACATCGGCAAGAACATCGTCGGCGTCGTGCTCGGCTGCAACGGCTACGACGTGATTGACCTCGGCGTCATGGTCTCCTGTGACAAAATCCTGCACGCCGCGAAGGAACACGGTGCACAGGCCATCGGCCTCTCGGGCCTGATCACGCCCTCGCTGGAAGAAATGAGCCACGTCGCCGCCGAAATGCAGCGCCAGGGCTTCGAGGTGCCGCTGTTGATCGGCGGCGCGACGACGAGTCGCGCGCACACCGCGATCAAGATCGCGCCACACTACGAAGGCACCGTCGTCTATGTCCCGGACGCCTCGCGTGCCGTCGGCGTCGTTACCAAGCTGCTGTCGATCGACAATGCCGCTGCTTACAAGGCCGAAGTTGCCGCGGACTACGCTCGCGCCCGCGAACAGCACGCCAACAAGAAAGGCGTCACGCTGGTTTCGCTGGACGCTGCGCGCAGCAATCGCCTGGCGTGGAACAGCGATACGGCCTATCAACCGGTCGCGCCAAGAAAACCCGGCTTGCATGTGCTGCGCAACGTTGATCTGGCGACGCTGGCCGAGTACATCGACTGGGGCCCGTTCTTCCAGACCTGGGATCTGGCTGGCAGCTTCCCCAAGATTCTCGACGATGCCATCGTCGGCGAAACGGCACGTTCGGTTTTTGCCGACGGCAAGGCGATGCTTGAACAACTCATCGCGGAGAAGTGGATCACAGCCAACGCCGTCTTCGGTCTCTACCCGGCCAACGCCGTCGGTGACGACATCGAGCTTTACGCCGATGAATCGCGCAGCGAAACCTTGATGGCCTGGCACAACCTGCGCCAGCAGCACGAACGTCCGTCAGGCAAGCCGCACTACTGCCTGACCGACTTCGTCGCTGAGAGGGAAGACAAAGGCGGAACGCCCGACTGGATCGGCGCCTTCGCCGTCACCGCCGGTCTCGGTATCGAGAAAAAGCTCGCCGAATTCGACGCCGCGCACGACGACTACCGCGCCATCATGCTCAAATCGCTGGCTGACCGTCTGGCCGAAGCCTGCGCCGAGTGGCTGCACCGCGAAGTGCGTACTAACTACTGGGGCTACGCAAGTGATGAAACACTCGACAACACCGCGTTGATCCACGAACAGTATCGCGGCATTCGCCCCGCCCCCGGCTACCCCGCGTGTCCGGATCACACGGCCAAGGGCGCGCTATTCGCGCTGCTCGACGCGCCGGCCAATGCCGACATGGGCATTACCGAGTCCTTCGCCATGACCCCGGCGGCCGCGGTTTCCGGCTTCTATCTGGCGCACCCGCAGGCACAGTATTTCGCCGTCAGCAAGATCGGCCGCGATCAGCTTGAGGACTGGGCGCAACGGACTGGAATGAGCGTTTCCGAAGCGGAACGCTGGCTGGCACCGGTGCTTTGATCAACTATCGGCGATGCAACTCGATCTCTTCCTGCACAGCGCCGACGTCGGTCTGCGCAACGCCGTTGTCGAGGCGCTTCGTGCCCGCGACTTGGGTGCCATGCGTGCGGCGATTGATCGCCTGCGTAGCGACTTTCCCAGTGACGGCCACCTCGACGGCTTCGAGCATCTGTTCTCGGAACTTTTGGCGCTAAACCCGACAGTAAATTCGCCCACAGGCATTGCCGAACAGCTTGAGCGGATCGAGATACAACTGCTTCCGCCGGTGCAAAAGCTGCTTGGTGTTGATGCAGCACAACGATGGATCGAGCCGGTCTATCTTGATCTGGCGCGAGCTGCCGCTGGAACGCCCTTTTCTCGCGGCTTTTCCAGCACGCACGCCGCCGGGCTTTTTCTCCGTGCCGGCGCGCTGGCAGAGGCGCGTGCCGCCGTCGCAGATATTCCGTCCTGGCGACGGATTCCCGAGCCGCTGGCCTGGATGGCTGAAATCGCCCTGCGTGAAAGCAAGGCCGAGGAGTTCTGGCCGCTGCTCGCCGAATTGGTGTGGATCACGCCCGCATTGTTTGAAGCCTTGCTTGCCGGCCTGGACGCACGCGCTAACTCGGCAACCGTCTCCCGCCTCTACCGTGAGTTTGGCAGCAAGGCGGAAGTCGATGATGAGGACGACGAAACGGCCTGGTTTCCCGCCTGGTTGCTGGTCGAGCACCCGGAACTGCTGCCGTTTCTGCGCACGGCTCAACATTACGATTCGCGCCCGGCACGTAGCGCGGCCTTGCTGATTGATCTGCTGATCGGCGAGCGCCAAGGTGCCATGCCGTCTCTGGCAGGCAAGCGCAAACAACTGCGTGACTTGGCCCCCATGCTTTTTAACAGTTACATGGCACGACGCCGATAATTCATTCTTTACGACCCGACTCATCATGAAAAAAGCCAAACCCCAGGATCGCCCGCAATCCGCTCAGATTGACGCCATCGAGCGCTGTCTCAGGGAGGGCAATCTCGCAGAAGCCCGCCAGCGGCTCACCCGTCTCCAGGCCAGCTTTCCGGGCTTCAAGCCCCTGAAGCGCCTGGCTTACGAGCTTGAATGGCGGGGCGGATACAGTCTGCAAGCCGCGTATCGTGCCTGGGAATGGTGCGAAGCGTCGCCGAACAGCGTGACGGCATTCGAAGCGCTGGCCGAATGTTCCGCTGAGGATTTCGCTTATCTCTTTCTCTATGCATCCGAGCGCTTGGTGGTTCTGGGGGCAGAGCCCGAGGATGAGCTACAGGAATTGCGCGCCGAACTCTCCATTGATTTTAGCCCGGACGAAGGGCGACGCATGGATTTGTGCCGCGTATTCCTCGGCAACGATAAAACGGCCGAAGCCCGGGCGCTGGTTGAAGGCATCGACCTGCCGGCCGCTCAGAACAATGTCGGCCAGTCGTATTTCACCGAAGGAAAGATCGAGCGCGCCGAATCCGTCTGGACGTCGGTACTGGAGAAGGCACCGGACGATTTTTTTGCGCTGGAACGCCTGTTGATGATACGGCTATGGTTGAGCGGCAAGGAAGCCGCGCAACCGCTGGCAGAACGCTTGCTCGTGCTGACGCCGAAGTCGCCCGATGATGTCTGCCGTCAACTGGATGGCGCGATTATTCTGGGCTGGATCGAACGTGCCGAAAGCATTTTTCTTTCCAGCCTGAATGCGCCATGGTCGCTCGATGATAGTCAGAGCGAAAGTGATGGCTTGCTTGGCGAGAAATTGCGCATCGCCGGCGCCTTCGTCGCCTGGCGTCAGGATCGGCATGACGAGGCGCTGGTACGGCTTGGCCGGTTTGATGAGGACAGCGAAGCGCTTTCCTCCTTGCGTACTCAATGCATGTTGTTTGATATCACGGGAGATACGCCGGACTGGAGTATTGGCCACATTTCGCAATGGTGGCCTGTGGTTCACATCCGTTCATTGCATGCGGAGAAATTCGAGAGTGACAATGAGATTTTCGAGCGCTGGCAGGCAACGATGCCCCATCCCGACTATCTGGTCGCCGTTGCTCTCAATGGCGGCAAAGGAGCGGCCGCCCTGGCTATCGCCGGTTTGCGCTACCTTGCGCAGAGCGAAAATGGTAACGCGGCGGCCGCCCGCGAAGCGCTCTTTTCCCTGCTGGCGCTTCCCTGCGGACCGGATTCAGCGCGCAGCAATCTGCACCGCTGGATGGTTGAAAATGGACTGCTGGAAAGAGCCGCACCTATTTCCATGCTGGTTGGCGGAACGATCACCGAGGTTCGTCCGCTCGACATCACCATCCACGATGAGCCGATGGAAGAAGAAACCGTGCTCAATGCGGCAGATCAGCGGATTTATAGCCAGCTGATGGATTTCGTGGGTTCGCGCCAAATCGCCAAGGCGCGGCCGCTTGCGGAGAATCTGCTGACCCGTTACCCGGACTATCACCGCGTTCTGACGACGGCTGCAACGCTGCGCGAAGCCGATGGCGAACCGATCGAGCACTGGGCACCGCTGATCCGCCACGCGGCGGAAGTGGCTCCGGATTATTTCTTCGCACGGACCGGGCTGGTCAAGTTGCTTGCAAGAGAAGGCCGGCTGGATGAAGCTCGTGCAGAAATCAAGCCATTGCTTGATCTGAAGGAAATGCACAGTTCGGAATGGCGTTCGTTGATTCTGGCGCAGATCGCCATTGCCAAGGCGGATGCCGATCTGCCAGCGCTGAAGCGACTGAACGCGATGCTGCGCGACTGCCAGGAACGTTTCGGGTGATCCAGCCTACGCCTCACGCCGACCTCACGCGGCTGAACTCGCTGGCCTTGCCGGCGTGTGCGGCCCATCTGGCGGCAATTACAAAGGCGGACCAGTTGCCGGCGCTGGTCGGTGATACGCGCTGGTCCGCGCGACGGCGTTTTGTCCTCGGTGGCGGCAGCAATCTCGTCCTGCGCGGCGATTTCGACGGGCTCATGCTGCACATGGCGATCAGCGGTCGCGAACTGGCCGGCGAGGATGCCGATGCCTGGTATGTGCGCGCCGGGGCGGGCGAAAACTGGCACGAGTTTGTTGGCTGGACGTTGGCGCAAGGTTGGCCGGGACTGGAAAACCTGTCGCTGATACCCGGAACGGTCGGTGCCGCGCCGATCCAGAACATCGGGGCCTACGGGCTGGAAGTGGCTGAACGCTTTCATTCGCTTACTGCCTGCGACATGCTCAGCGGGGAGTTTGTGCGTTTCGACCGGAATGCCTGCCGCTTTGGCTACCGCGACAGTGTGTTCAAGCAGGAAGGCTGGCATCTGGACGGGCGTTTCGTGATCACTGACGTGACCTTCCGTTTGCCTAAAGCTTGGCAGCCGTTCACCCGCTATGCCGATATTGCCGCCGAGCTTGATGCGCGTGAAATCACCACGCCAGGTGCCCTGGACGTTTCCAGTGCCGTTATTGCCGTACGTCAGCGCAAGTTGCCCGATCCGGCCAAAATCCCCAACGTCGGCAGTTTTTTCCACAACCCGGTTGTTTCTTTGGCAATGGCCGAGCAACTCCGGGTGACGTATCCCGGCCTGCCGCATTACCCGCAGGCCGATGGTCGGATGAAGCTCGCTGCCGGCTGGCTGATCGAACAGGCCGGCTGGAAGGGCCGGGATCTCGGGCGTGTCGGCATGTACGAAAAGCAGGCGCTGGTGCTGGTCAATCGCGGCGGCGCGACGGGCGTTGAGGTGGTGGCGCTGATGCAGGCCCTACAGCGTGACGTGCGCGAGAAGTTTGGCGTTGAGCTGACGCCGGAACCCATCTTCCTCTAGGCGCGGTCGACGCAGTCGCACGGCCATGATCGGATCAAGACTTGCCGCGCGGCGTGCCGGCATGTGGCCGAGAACACTAGCGCAACAAGGTTGATGCTTGGGTTGAGCAGTAACGGCAAAAGTACGGCAGTAAGTGGAATGCCCTTTTTGAAAATGAAACCCACGAATCTGCGGCGCTGGGATCAGATCCCGGCTTTTTTGCACGGCCCGAAACACTCCATGCGCTCCAGCTTGTTCTTGTAGAAACGGCGGGCTGTTTCTTTTTGCCTGGTGTCGAGTACGTCATAAACTGACATCCAGAGATTGGACGTGGTGTCGGGGACGTTTTGTTCACCGATGTTCGACGTTTCGGAATGTGACTCGGGACCAGGTTGGTTGAGCATGCGCAGCACGTTCTCGTACTGCTTCCGGAAACACGGACGATTTTCACCCATGCTGTCCCAGTCGCCCTTCTCTGCCTTGTACCAGAGCGTTTCCTGGCGAGCGTCGAGCTTCAATTCATCGTGCAGGCGCGACATGTCATTCAGGCCGTGAACAGGGTTCTTTTCTTTCGCAACCGGAACCGGTTTTCTGTTCCGAGTCATGGTGGATGCGGTCGCGAACAGCCCGAATGAGAGCAAGGTTGTGGCGACGATGGGTGAGAGTACGGTGGCCGCGACGATAGCGAGTGGAAAAATCATGGAAGGACTCCGGTGGGGTGGTATCTATCGCGCGGCACGGTGGCCGCTCGCGTCAGAATGCGTTGAACCCAGATTATCCGTTCGCCCTGAGTAGGATATTCGCCCGCAGGTCGAAAGGCGTTGGCAAGAAACAGGGCTGTGGTAGCGTTGAGGTGTTGCTTTCGGACAAAGACCGACTGAGCACTGGTGCCCTAGAGCCCGTCCTCTGAGTATGGTT
>JBBQAT010000040.1:0-30091 GCA_038316625.1 Burkholderiales bacterium | reverse complement strand
CGGCGCCATCGTGCTGAATTACCTGAGCCCCGCTTTGTTTGGCTGGGCCTTCGCCTTTCGCGAGGGACTTGATTTCGCCACGCCGCTGCTCATGGTGGGGATTCCGGTCGGTCTTGCGCTCTTCAGACCAGAAACCGACCTGCTGATCATGCCCTTCCAGCCGTTGCGCCAAGGTGTCCCGAAGTTTCTGCTTGTCGGCGTGGCTCTGGCCGTCCCTTACGCATTGGCCTTTGTGCTCTATCGACTGGCACTGACCCAATACGAATTACTGCACTGGAATCTGGCGCTCGGAATACTCATTCCGTATGTTCTCATGCGCAATCCGCAACCGGTGGCGGCTTCATCCGGTTCTACCGGGACACTTTCCGTGCTGATCTGGTTGTTGCCCGGTTTGCTGTTGCTGTCGGGAATGTATGTGCCAGAAGCGTTTGCCGACGACTGCGCGCGCGACCTGTTCAACCTCCGTGATTGCCTGCGCACCGGCGGTTACGCAGAAACCATGTCGGGTGCGGCGGCGAGCGTTGTTTCCGTGCTCGTCAATGGTGCGGAGATCGTTCGTATTTTCGTTTCATCGCCTTCGGGACCGTCATCACCACCGGCCGACACTCCGTCCGGTCCTCCCCCTGTTCCGCCCGAATCGCCCCAGACCCCGGCTGACATCGAATGGACCGCACCGGATGGACGCAGGAACGTGCTGGTCTGGAATCCGGAGCACAAGGGATACATCAACATCCTGACGGGCGGCCTAGTTGCGCCTGAAGACATTGACAAGTGGAAACAGAACATCGAGCAGACAAAGCAGCAGACAGACGACTGGCGTGCCGATAACAAGAAGCTGACGGATGCCGGTCTGGATGCACAGAGTCAGGCGCTGGCAGCAATTAAGGCTCAGGCCGATGCACGTGCAGCGGCAGCGGCCGAGGTGGCGCGGATCCAGCAGGCGGCGCTACGCAACGGACTGTGGAATCCGGGTGGCCCCGGCGATGTTGTTGGTACCAGCAATAAGGTGCTGGACGATATCTGGGCTGGCAAACCCATTGATCGGGATAAAATCGATGCGATGCGTCGCTATACGGGGGATCGGATTACCGGGGCGGCCGCTGACGAATCGTCGCTCGACAAGAGTCGGCTTGGTCATTTCTACGGGACAGCTGAGGGGCTGCAAGGTACTTTGCGGGAAGCGCTGACGGGTAAGGGTGCGAACGGACATTCGACGCTGGCTGGGACCTTGACGTCCGCTCTGGGGCGGCTGACAGCCGGGATTGCGACTGGAGGCACGTCCGAAGTGATCTACGTGGTTGCAAACATGGGGTACGCCCAAAAGGACGCGGCTGACCGGGGGGCGTCTGACTTGGCGATTTTTACCGCTGGCGTTACGACAGGGGTGATCGAGGCGGCCCCCACCGTACTTGGTGGCATGGCGACTCACTATTTCCCAAAGTTTTTCCCCAACGTTTCGCGTGGCATCGGCGAAATGTTCAAGCCCGCCGGCGATGCTGCTTCCAGTGCTGTATCGACCCTTGATCGCGCTGTTCAGCGAGTTTTCCGGCCGCTTCCAGAAGGACTCGCCTCTACTCGGGCAGCGGTCGACCGGGTTTTGAAATCGCCCACCCCAAAGGAAATCGCCAAGCTTTACAGCGAAGGCGGTATGGATCGTCTGGCGCAACTGCAAAAAGCCAATCACTTAACTGCGGACGAGGCCAGAGTGCTTAACTCGCATCTGGCCAAACAGGTAAATGCCGAAATCAACAGTGGCATGAAGAGCACAATCAGCCAGTTCGAGAAAGAAACCGGCGTAAAGGTAGATCAGGCTATTCTGGGTGACTCCGGTTCCACCGCGCGCGCTGGCGGAAATCCAAAGGCCAAAACGGACTTTGATCGTACGCATGTAACGAAATTCGACAGCGAAGGCGTATCGAACTATGCCAGCAAGAATGGCCTGACCGTTGAACAGGCAAATCGCCAACTCCAGGAGAAGTTCGGTAACCAGCTGACAGAGAATGTGGACAATCGTCTGCGTTCAAATGGCTTTAGCCGTGGCACGACCGATCTGGATTACAAGACCTACAATGGTATTGGCAATACGGCGGGGCAGGCCGATGCTTATCCTCCGGGGTTTACGGGCAGTCGGCAGGCTGTGCAAGGTCGAGGGACCGTTTTCGAACACGGTAATGGCGCTGAGATAAAGACGCACAATATCTCCGGTCAAGCGGTTGTTGACCAGCATGGTTTGAATACTCAGCCCGCAAGTAAAGTCATGCCCGAAAACCCAACCCGGTTTGGTGCCGACGAGTTTCACGACTTCAGCAAGCAGCAGGTCGCGTCGGCGGCTAGCCATGATGATGTCAAGTCGCTCGCCAAGGCGATGGGGCGCGAAAGCGATCTTTCCGGGCGTCTGGACCGGATGGCCAGTAATACTCACGGTGCTGAGCAACTCAAGAGCGCAGGATTTAAGGACGAAGCGGGGCAACTCGCCAAACCACCGAAGATCGATGACAAACTGGCCGGGATTGCCGACGAGATCAACAAGAGCCCCAGCGAAGCAATGAAGATTCTCAAGGCCAACGGCTATGACGAAAAATCGTTCGCGTCGGCGGTGAAGAACGAGATAAACAATTTCCACTCCGCATTGCCGGACGTGCCGAAGCCCGCTCCCAAGAACTAAGGATGAAACCATGAGCTTGCTGACCATCGAAGACCAGGACTTTTTGCTTTCCTCGTCGGATATTTCAGTGTTTGCCGATGCCTTCGGCGCTCGCGCCAACAGCCTCTCACTCATACCGTCCACAGCGACCCCGGCTGACCGGCAGGCGATCGCGCTATCGGAGTTCCGCCTGCTCGATCCTGAGGCGCAGCGGCGGCTGATGATTGCGTTGGGCGTTTTGCGATCACCGGCCAAGGTGGGTGATCTGCATCACACGATTGCCGACGAATCAGTCAGCCGCGCTGTTCTGGCATGGTCGGCCAGTCTGCCGGATTTCATTGTCGCGGTAGCGGGAACGACTGATCCACGCCGCATCAGTCTGTGGTCGGCAGATAGCATGTCAGCCTCGGTGCGCAAGATTCTGGCGGCTGAAAGCCCATTAACGGACGACGAGATCGGACTCAAGGTTTCGACTCAGGCGGCGGTCGTATTCGTCGCAGCAGTCGATCAACTGCGTGCCGCGAGGCTTTATTCCGAATTGAACCATTCCGCGCCGGAACTCCTTTTCTCCTCTGCTGAAATCGTTGCTCGTCTGAAAGATTCTGTCAGCGAAGATTTTCGCTGGCCGCTGACCTTTGTAGAAAAGCTGCTTCCACGCGGATTGCTTGGTTCGCTTACGGCCAGCGAGATTGACGCTGCCATGAGCGAACTGGTCACTGCCGGCTTAATCGAGAACGTGGCTGCAGGTCGCTTTGAAATGAGCAGTCTGGGCAGGATTGTCTGCGATGGAATAGTTCATGATGTGAGTAAAGTGGCACTTGGTGTTACGGCCGTTGCGGATGATGGGCAACTCGGTCGCGACGTAGTATTGCTGATACGCAGCAGCTTCAACCTTTTCATGATCGCCATGGCTGGGCAACAGGGAATCATTGCGGCGGTGAATAACGACGAACTGGACGCCGTACTTCACCTGTCATTGCAGCCGGCCAGACCGGCTACCATTGTCGCTACGGCGAAAGACGAGCCAACGGTGATGCCGGTGCCGAAGGCTGCCGCCAAACCGGCTCCGCTCTGGCATTTTGCCGAGGCCGGACAAACGATGGGGCCGGTCGACGAAGGTGTTCTGCGGGCGCGCCTGGCTCGTGGCGAGCTGCCCGGCGACACGCTGGTGTGGAATCCGGCGTTGTCAGGCTGGATTACGGCAGCCTCGGCCGGGCTTTTAACACCGCCAGCGGTATCGCCTCCGTTGGTTCCGCCACTGGCAAGCCGGGTGTGTCCGCGCTGTGCGCTGCCGCTTGAGCCCGGCCTTCGCTTCTGTACTGGTTGCGGCGCGCCGCTGGCTTGATGAATCTGGATAGGCTTTATGGGTGAATAATGGATGATGACGATTGGTCAGACTATTCCGCTGGTGACAAGGGGTCGGATGATGGGGCTGCGCACGATTGGTTTGGCAACGGCAGCACGATGCGCAGAACAGCGGGTGTCGCGGGGGTGGCTGCCGGAGCAGCCGGGTTTTGGGCAATGTTCAAAAGGCGGGACGCAGCGTCGGGGCATGTGGATGCCGCAGGTGCTCCGCCGGCTGTGGCAATGAGTGCCGTGCAGCCGCCTGTCAGCCAGTCAGAGACGCTCTGGCATTACGTGGTCGCTGGACAATCGCTTGGTCCGGAACGGGAGAGTGTTTTGCGCGAGCGGCTGGCGCGCCGGGAGCTGACCGAGGAGACGCTGGTCTGGAATCCAAAACTGCCCAATTGGTGTTCAGCCCGGGTTGCCGGCCTGATGCTTCAAGCGGTCGTTCAGACGGTGCCATCATCACTTGCAAAACCGGCTGCAGCGACGCTCTGGCACTACGTTTCGGCGGGCCAGGCGACCGGCCCGATCAGCGAAGACGATCTGAAATCCCTGCTGGCGCGCGGTGTCTTGAGCGCGTCGACCCTGGTGTGGAATTCGACGCTGCCCAATTGGTGTTCGGCGACCGATGCCGGCCTGACGGCAGCGTGGGCGGTGGCACCGTGTTCGCGTTGCCACGCTGTGCTGGAGGCCGGTGCACGGTTCTGTACGGGGTGTGGCGAGCCCGTCGTTGCAGCAGCGGTTCCAGTGCCTGGAGTGAGAACCTGCCCGCGATGTGCCGCCCGGCTCGAACCGGAAAACCGCTTCTGCACGGGATGCGGTTTGGCGCTGAACTGACCCCACAAATCTTCAATTCAGGAATTGCGATGACGAAATTCAGGCTCTTCCGGCCTTCGTGTGCCTTGTTGCTGGCTTTGGCTGTACTGATCGCCGGTTGCGGTGACAAATCAGCGGTCCGCGAAGTCGTTGTCTATACCTCGGTCGACCAGGTTTATTCGGAACCAATCCTGAAAGACTACGAGGCCAAAACGGGCGTCAAGGTCAAAGCGGTTTTTGATGTCGAAGCAGCCAAGACCACCGGTCTGGTGACTCGCCTGGAGGCTGAAAAGGTGCGCCCGCAGGCCGATGTGTTCTGGAATAACGAGTTTGCGCAGACCATCAGCCTGGCTGGAAAAGGCGTTCTGGAGGCCTATCAGTCGCCTTCATCGTCGTCGATTCCGGCAGGGTTCAAGGATGGTAAGGGGTACTGGGCCGGCATGGGTGGGCGAGCCCGTGTTTTTATCGTCAACACCAATCTCGTCAAGCCCGTCGACTATCCGTCGTCGCTGAATGACATGCTCGATTCAGGTCGGCCGGCCAATTTGATCGGTATCGCCAATCCGCTGTTCGGCACGACGGCAACCCAGGCGGCCGCTCTTTATGCCATCCGTGGGCCCGAGAACGCCCTCGGTTTCTACAAGGCACTGCGTGCCCGGGAAATTCGCGTAGTCGACGGCAACTCGGTGGTGCGTGACTTGGTCGCCAACGGGCAACTGGCCTTTGGCCTTACTGACACCGATGATGCGGCGGGGGCTGTCGAGCGAGGCGCTCCGGTAAAAATCATTGCCCCGGACCAGGATAAGGGCGGTACGCTGGTTATTCCCGGCACTGTTGGCCTGATTGCTGGCGCTCCGCATACTGCTGAAGCCAAGGCAGTCATTGATTACCTGCTGGCGTCGGAGACCGAAGATGCGTTAATCCGCTCGGGCGGATGCCAGACCTCGGTGCGGCCTGCGGGGTCGTCTGCTGGCGACCCCGCCTTTGCCGGAATCAAGGCCATGCCTCTTTCATTGGCCGAGGTTCAGTCCATGCTGCCGCGCGCGCTCACGGAGTTGCGAGAAATCTTCGTAAAGTGACCGCTATTTCAGCGTTCCAGTCTTTTTCCAGTTGGCAATGCGCGAGAAGTGGTATTGGAAATAAAGGATGCTGAAAAAGAATGTCATGATTCCACCCAGGCGCAGCCCGATTGGTTCAACCGTGTTGTAGTGATGGAGCAAGGACTTGCGCATCCCGAAAATCCCCATCAGCGCGAAAACAATGATGACCACATTGGTGAGCGAGACCATCCATAGCGCCGATAAACCGGTGGGCGACGCGCTGATAAGCACGAAATAAAGCGCGATTTGAATGAACATGGCAACCGCCGCAAGACAAAGGTATCGAACACCCTTGCTGCCTGGGTCAAGTTTCTTCACAAAGAAAGCCTGTTTGAAGCCCCAGACAAGTCCGCCCAGACCGTAGGTAAATGCCGAAAGAATAAGCACGATCAGCCAGTGCATGTTTGGCGGTACCGGATAGGCTGAGGTAGGTGTGGTCGCTTGTAGCGTGCTTTGAGCGGGAGGCCCCGGCGGTGGAGGTGTGAAGGCCGTTTGTCCACTGTTGCCCTGCGCACTGGGACTTGCGGGAGGGGCAAGGTGTGGTCGGGGTGCTGCTGCTGGAGGCGGCGCATTCGCCGGGCCCACTGCGGGGGCTATCGCCTTGACCGCCGTCCCGCAATTGCCGCAAAAGCGGGCTGTATCTGGATTCTGGGTGCCGCAGTTTGCACAGAACATGACCGATCCTCCCTTTCTTGTTTTGAATGTTACTAAGTCTAGCCGACAGAGTTGACAGTGCAAACACTTGATGCAGGAATTGTGTTCTCCATGAAGAGGCAAGTACTTGATTCCCGCCGGCAGAACCAGAGAGGACGCGGCTTTCTGCTTTTTCTGACTCCGATTCTGCTGTACATTGGGGAGCATCGCCTACGCTATCAGAGTGCCTAAAATAATGAGGGGCACGTTATTCAACCCAAAAGGAACCCTTCATGGAAACACTGACCATCGCCAATACCCAGCTGCTCACCTCCCGCCTTGTCGCCGGTTGCATGGGCCTGGGCGGAGGCTGGGATCCTGAAACCGTCCTTGACGCCAGTCACGAAAAGCAGGCGCGGGATTTCATCGATGCGGCGCTGGAGCTGGGGATCAATTTTTTCGACCACGCCAACATTTATGCCAGAGGGCGCGCAGAGAGCGTTTTTGGACGCATCCTCAAGGAAAGACCGTCGTTGCGCGACCAGATCATCCTGCAATCCAAGGTGGGTATTCGCTGGGCAGGCGATCCTGTCGGCACACCACAACGCTTCGATTTCAGCTACGAGCACATTATCGAAGCGACCGAGGCCATTTTGCACCGCCTGAATACCACCTACCTCGATATCCTGCTGCTGCATCGCCCCGATCCGCTGGTGGAAGGCGACGAAGTTGCACGTGCTTTTGCGCAGCTCAAGCAAGCCGGCAAGGTTCGCTATTTCGGCGTCTCAAACCAGAATCGCTTTCAGATGGACTACCTGCAACAGTGTTTGCCGGACCCGCTGGTCGCCAATCAGCTGGAAATGAACCTGCTGCATCACGGTTTTGCCGAGGCAGGAATTTCCTTCAATCAGGCGTCTCCCGGCTATCCCGATGGATGGGAAGGTGTGCTCGAATACTGCCGTTTGAAAGGCGTCAGCCTGCAGGCATGGAGTCCGCTGGCGAGAGGGGTGCTGACCGGTGGCGATTTGAGCAAGCAAAGTCCCGTCGTGCAAAAAACGGCGGCGCTGGTCAAGGATCTGTCCAGCGCGCACAACGTCAGTGGCGAAGCGATTGTTCTGGCCTGGTTGCTGCGTTATCCGGCCGGCATCCAGCCGGTGTTGGGGACCAGCCGCGTAGACCGCCTGCGTGCCTGTGCTGAAAGTGTCACGGTAAGGCTGTCGCGTGAGGAATGGTACCGCCTGTTTGAAACGGCTCGTGGCGCACCGATGCCTTGAGGTCACTGGTTCCCGGTCATCCAGAAACCAGTCGACGCTCTACTGGTGTTGTTTTTTCCGCGTGCGGCGTGAGCTAAGCCCAAGTCCCATAAGTCCCGCAAAGGCAAGGGCCATGCTGCCAGGTTCGGGAACTGTGGTGGAGAGGTTTACCGTGCCTCCATCCCTGACGGCGAAGTAATAAGGAGTGTTGGCGTAGTTGCCCTCGCCGCAACCCGGGATCGGAAAGGCCGAAGTCTTGCAGATGATTTCTGAAATCTCGTTTGCTGCAGGCGAGACGATATTGTTGCCAATGTCGACGGAAAATTGCAGATTGCCTGTCAGGCCCAGGTCTTCTCCCGTGCTGGAAAAGAAATATCCGGGGGTAATGGAGCCAGCAATCGCGTTGCCATTGAAATGGGCAGTTCCGTTGGCTTGGCCGCTTCCTCCGGAAATCAAGAATGACGCAATCAGGATTCCGTCATTGGCACCAAACACCACGGAGGGGTTGCTGCTGGCGGTCCCGAAGTTGAATATTGAATCCGAATAGAGGTTGAATGAGCCTCCGGTAAAGCTCAAGGCTCCGGTTCCAGGGTTTACCGCGCCCATGATCGAATACGTCAACGTAATGTCACGGGTGCCGATCGGGGACGTGTTGTCTGCTTGTGTCAGTTGGTACGCGCCTGTCTCGGAGAAGATGAAGCGCCCCGGGTTGATCTGATCCGGTCCCATCGTGACGAAGCCAGATCCGTGTACGTTGATTCCTGGAGTGGCCGGGATGGCGCTCGGAAAGCCGGTTCCGGATGGGTTGAACTCGATCACGCTTGCCTGAGCCGATGACACCCCGACCAGTGCGGTAACAGCAATCGCGGCGATTAGCTTGAGGTTTTTCTTCACAGACGTTCGATATATTTTTTTCATTACTATTCCCTGAGTTTTTCGTTGGTAATGTCGTGTCCGCAATTTCTGAATTGGTTTGTATTTTTCTCAAAAAAACGCATAGAACACGCTTGTATTGGCAGCAATTGTTGGTGACTATCGGGCATGTAAGAGGTTAAAAGTAGTATACATATTTGTTATGTTGGCCGATAAAAACAACATAACTTATTGATTGTATATTTAAGTGCGTACTATATGCAATATAGAATATAAATTTTATTTGAGTATTTTCGTAGCTTGAACTCACGCCAAGGACTAGCGTAATAACGGGCAATATAATTGGGATGGCGGGGCCTGTTCATGATCGCCGGAATGTTAACCAGCAGAAATTCTTGCTGGCCGTTTGTATGAACCTTGCCGCAGAGCGCGACGTACGTGTGCGCCGGGGCGGGTTTAGGCACACTTGGGCGTTCTACGCACGGGCTGTGTTTTGCAACGAGAACCCGCCAGAAACACGCTCTATCCTGCTCGGCTTGCGCTTGCTGCGCGAAATTCCATGATCGTGACGATTCTATGTCAGCATTACAAATCAGATAGCAATAGTGAACACACACATGAGCAAACCTCTCTCCGTTGGTGTCATTGGCTACGGCTTTGCCACCAAAGTATTCCATGCGCCGCTGATTGCCGGTGTGCCGGGGCTCAAGCTCGCCGCCATATCGAGCAGCGATCCGGCCAAGGTGGGGGCCGATTGGCCTGACGTTCCGGTCGAGGCGACGCCGGAGGCGCTTTTTGCGCGTCCCGACATCGACCTCGTAGTGATTCCAACGCCCAACGAAACGCATTTTCCGCTGGCCCGAGCGGCGCTGGCGTCCGGCAAGCATGTCGTGGTCGACAAGCCCTTTACTGTGACGCTGGCCGACGCAAGAACGCTGCGCGACGAAGCAGCCAAGGCTGGCCGCCTGCTTTCGGTCTTTCACAACCGGCGCTGGGACGCGGATTTCCTGACTTTGCGCCAGATCATCGACTCTGGCGAGCTCGGGCGCATCGTCCATTTCGAATCGCACTTTGACCGCTATCGGCCCGACGTGCGTGCCCGCTGGCGCGAACAGGCTGTTCCGGGCAGCGGCTTGTGGTATGACCTCGGCTCGCATCTGCTCGATCAGGTACTGCAAATCTTCGGCGTGCCCGAAACGATTTCACTCGATCTCGCCCTGCAGCGCAATGTCACCGAAGTCGACGACTGGTTTCATGCCGTGTTGCGCTATGGACAACAGCGGGTCATCCTGCACGGCAGCGCTCTGGTGCCGGTGCCGGCGGCGCGTTTTACGGTGCACGGTAATCTCGGCAGCTTTATCAAATACGGCCTCGATCCGCAGGAGGATGTGCTCAAGACGGGCCAGCGTCCTCCGGCCCCGGATTGGGGCCTTGATTCGCTGCCAGCCACGCTTTCAGTATGGCGCAATGGTATTTGCCAATCCCGTGAGCTAACCTGCAGTGCGGGGGATTACCCGGCTTACTATGTTGGTGTACGCGACGCAATCAATGGTGTTGGGCCAAACCCGGTGACCGCCGACGAGGCGATTCGCGTCATCGGCCTTATTGAAAAAGGTTTGCAGAGCTATCGGGAAGGTCGTGTGCTGCCCGTTTCAACAACTGAATTCGACACTTGAGGAATACGATGGAAATGAACAAGGCGCAGGAAAATGATATTGAGCGGATTGCTGTGCAAGAAGCGCGACTGCAGTTCAAGAAGTTCAACGAAGACACGGCCTGGGCGCTCGGTTCGCTGCTGAAAACGCAAGCTGATGCGAGTGGCAAGGCTGTAAGCATCGAAATCCGGCTTGCCCGCGAGACGGTATTTTTCTACGCCATGCCTGGAACGGCACCAACCAATGCCGACTGGGCACGGCGCAAGCGCAACACCGTCGAGCTTCTGCATCGCAGTTCCTACGTGACCGGGCTGATGTTCAAGCGCGAGAACGATTCGCTCGAGAACAAGATGGGTTTGCCGATGCGCGACTACGCCAGCCATGGGGGCAGTTTTCCAATCGTTGTCGACGGGATCGGGTGCGTCGGGGTGGTAACGGTTTCCGGCCTGCCGCAGCGTGATGACCACATGATGGTGGTCAATGCGCTGGCGACGCTTTGTGGCGTGCCGTTCGAGCAAGTGGCGCTGGATTGAACGGTGCCTCAAGCACCGCTAAATGCGTCTGGAATGCGAAGGTGCAAGCGCCGTATAATCCCCGACGCCTGAATCAAAGAAGCCATTCAAGATGAAATGCAACATTACGACTATCGGCGGCGGAACCGGCACGTTCAACGTCCTTTCCGGCCTCGGCAAGAACAAGAAACTTAATCTTGCCGCCATCGTGACGGTGGCGGATTCAGGAGGTTCGACCGGCGAACTCCGCGACGAGTTTGGCATTCTCCCGCCCGGTGACGTGCGGCGTGCCATCGTGGCGCTCTCGGAAGACACTGAGGTGGTTCGTCGCCTCTTCGAATACCGCTTCAAGGAAGGACGGAGCATCGCCGGGCATACGGTCGGCAACCTGCTGCTTACCGCACTTTCCGACATCATGGGCGATTTCGAGCGCGGCATCGAAGAGCTCTCCGAGATGTTCAATGTGCATGGCAAGGTCATCCCGGTTACGCTTGATAATGTGAGCCTCGGCGTCACGCTTGAAAACGGCGACCAGATTGTCGGTGAAACGGATATCGACATCCCGAAACACGATGCGTCGATTCCGATCAAGGACGCCTTCCTGCTGGGTGGCGGCTGCCTCAATCCGCGTGCGAAGGAAGCCATCGAGAACTCGGATTACGTGATCATCGGCCCCGGCGATCTTTACACCAGCATCGTCCCGAATTTGCTCTGTACCGGGATGGTCGACGCGATCCGCAATGCCAAGGCGAAAATCATCTACGTCTGCAATGTCATGACCAAGCATGGCGAAACCGACGGCTTCTTCGTTGAGGATTTCGTCCGCGTGCTGGAGCAGTACATCGGTGCGGGCCGCATCGACTATGTACTGGTCAATACCGGTGAACTTCGTGCCGACCTGCTCCTAAAGTACGAAGCTGAAGGCAAGACGCCCGTACGACTCCGTGATCGGCAGGCGCTCGTGAACAAGGGCATCAAGCTCGTGGAACGCGATTTCTCCAGCGCCACCGACTATATCCGCCACGACCCGCGAAAGCTTGCGCGAACCGTCGAGGATTTCGCCAGCGGATGGGTCAAATAGGCGTGCCAAGGACCCCGATAATGGACTCCCGAAGACTTCGCTTTTTTCACATCCTGCATCGGCCGCTGCCGAGCAATCGGGTGGCGAAGTACGCCAACTATGTTCTGGCGGCCGTGATCCTGATCAACTGTGCGGCTGTGGCACTGGAGACCGTACCATCGATTTTCGAGCCGAATCGGGCCCTGTTTCGGGCAGTCGAAGCGTTCTCGACCGGATTTTTCATTATCGAGTATCTGCTCCGGCTCTGGGTTTGTGTCGAGCAGACACGCTACAGCGCGCCCGTCAGGGGCCGCCTGAGTTATGCGCTGCAACCGTTGCCGCTGCTTGATCTGGTCGTCATTCTTACGCTGTGGGCACCGTGGGATCTGCGCTTCCTGCGCATCTTCCGCCTCTCTCGCCTGCTCCGGGTGCTACACCTCGAAGGCCTCGATCAATCGTTCCAGGCCATTACCGCCGCCGTTGGCCGGCGCAAACACCTGCTCGTCATTTCCATGCTGATGATGCTGATTACCACCTATTGCCTGGCCGCAGCGCTCTATCTGGTTGAGCATACGGCGCAACCGGACAAGTTCAGCAGCATTCCCGAAACCCTGTGGTGGGCTGTTGTTACGCTGACAACCATCGGCTACGGCGATGTCACGCCGATCACGTCGCTGGGTAAAGCGCTGGCCGGAGCAATCGTGCTGGTCGGAATCGGCGTTTTTGCTTTACCGACGGCCATCACAACGGCGGCGATACTCGATGCCGGGACCGACCGTTCCGGGCGCTGCCCGCACTGCGGCAGGAGTCCTGATTAGTCTTGCTTCCTCGGTGGCTACCGGTTTTTGTCGGAGCGCAGTTTATCTGCGCGATGGGCGGTTGTTCTCCACCACTGCAATCGCCCAGTGGAACTGGGCTCCTGCATGATTGGTCAAGGCGATCGTAGTTTGACCCCGACCGGACGACAGGTAATACTTCGACCGGATTAAAGAGACGGGAGTGGTACATGGATCTGGAACAGCCTAAGCTGGCATCGTTCAAATACAAGCACGGAAGCCGGATCAGCCTTACCGGCAAGCGCAAGATTGCCTTTCTCGTCAGCCTGCTGGTCGCGCTGATTGTAGGCAAACTGCTCTTCCCGTTCGGGCTGCTGGCGCTGATCGTTCCGGCGATGATCTATCTGGCGGGTGGGCGGACTCTGAGTCTGGGGCCGCGCTATCTCATCTGCGGCGACCAGATCATCTACTACGCCAATGTGACGGAAATCAAGCTTTCCGAGGCAAACGGCACGCTTTCATTGCAAACGGGCAAGGCCGTCCCTTTCGTGATCGAGCGTGAGCGCTTTCCCACCAACGCTCGCAAGAAGGACAAGATCGCCGCGAACAAGGCCGCCAAATTCAATAAGGTTGTCGCCCGGATTTCGGAAAAGGTACGTCGCGCTTCCTCGGCGGTGGCGAATGCCTGAGTTGCAGCGCATGAAAGCGGACTTCCGGCGCAACATTCACTTGCTCTACGTGCCGACGCTGTGCTGCAACCTCGACTGCGCCTATTGCTACCTCGGTGAGCAGACGACGCAGGCGGCGCTGAAGGTTGACGCCGGGCGCGCCGTTGCCACGCTGCGTCATGCACTCGATGCGTTGCGCGAAGCCGGTGTGCTGGCCTTCAACGTCTCGCTGCATGGCGGCGAGGTGACGACCTTGCCTCAGTCCACGCTCGACGAACTGTTCACCTTGATCCGCAGCCACTACAGCGAAAACTTCGACGCGATCAACGCACTCGGCCACCGGAAATCGGTGCCGCACATCAAGACCAACCTCTACAAGTTCGCGCCCTTCTACGAGTTGTTCGACAAACACAAGGTCTCGATCAGCGCCAGCATCGACCTGCCGCTGGCCTTGCACGCCCGTTATCGCACCACGCGCGGCGGGCGCGACTGGCTGGAAAAGACACACGAGAACATCCGCCTGCTGGCGCGCTACCCGCACGCAAAGAAGATTTCCGCCACGTTGTGCAGCGAGCATCTGAACGACATTCCGGCGATCATCAAGGACATCCGTTTCATCCACGACGAACTCGGTTTCGACATGAACCAGTTCAACATCATGTTTGCCTTCGACTCGGCGATGAACCGCGCCAGCAAAGGCGACGCCGTACTCACGCCCGCCACGCCGGCTCAGCAACTGGCGCTTTACGCAGCACTCAAGGCGGAGTTCACCGGTACCGACCTCGAAGACGGCCTGCGTCGCAACTGGTTCGACGAATTCAAGCCGAGCTACTGCACCAACGCCTTCAATTGCGGCGAACGCTTCTACCTCTTGCAAAGCGATGGCTCGGTTTACTCCTGCGTACGCGGGCAGGGCATCGAGGAATTCCATTACGGCAACGTGTTTTCAGACAGCATTGAAGACATCCTGGCCAACGGTGCGCGCAAGATCGAACGCATCCATCAGGCGCACGGTTTTGACGAGAGCTGCCAGCGCTGCGACCACCTCAGCCTGTGTCACACCGGCTGCCCGGTGGTCAAGCATCAGAGCGCCAGCGCCTCACAATGGCATCAACAACCTCTCCCTCCCCTTCAAGGGGAGGGCTGGGGTGGGGATGGGGAAAAGGCGACGGTTCTGCAGCAGCAGTGCGGCCAATTCGGCCCCATCCCCCTCCCAGCCTCCCCCTTGAAAGGGGAGGAGAGGGTGGCACTTCCTAATGATTATGTGTCCCTGAAAACCAGCGGGCGTTCGTACACCTGCGAGTTGCAAAAGCAGATTTATGCCGAAAATCCGCGTTCCTTCCCGGCCTCTTCTCACGCACAACAGCATGAAGACGCACGGCAATACCGGTTCGGCATGCATCCGGCGCTGGCCTTCGAGCAGCCTGCTGACGCCCCGGTCGCCAGCATTCGCCTGCCCAACGATCTGGCCGAGGACAAGAATACGCTCCAGGCGATCATTGCCGTCGATCCGATTCTGCAGGAACTCTACAGCGACAGCGCGTTTGTGCTGGAATTGGGCGACGAACTGATCCCGCTCACCTCGCAATTGCTTAAGGCGAAGTCGACCTGGCACACGCTGGTCCCCGGCGACCGCGTCGTGCTACATGCCCAACGCAACATTTTTGACGCCAACTGCCCGGAATTTCTGCGCAACACGCTTTACCTGCAGATGTTGCGCGACACACCGGTTGTCTATGGCGACGAACAGCGCACCAAACAAGAGCACATCTTCACCTACCAGCTCTTCGCCAGTTGCCTGAAAGAAAGCGCGAAACTCGGTGCCGACTTCCTGATGGCCGATCTCTCCGGCCTTATCGAAGTGCACCGCGACCACTACCGCCGGGGCGTGCGCAACAACCTGTTTTTCACCACGCTCTTCCTGCGCGAGTACCATTACCAGAAGCAGAAAAACAACGCCTTCTACCATATCCAGGCCATCAACCTGCCGTTCCAGAATTTTGAGTTCAACTATCCAACGACCAGCACCAAACCGGGAGAAACGCCGTGAGTACGCCGGATCTTGAACGAACAGCCTATACCGTCGAGTGCTTCCTCAACGCCCTGCGTCTGGACGACAAGCACGAACGCACCGTCACCGAAGAGTGGCTGGTGCGCTGGCTGGCCGGGCGAGGCCACAAGACGGGCGATTGCGTTATCTACAGCAAATCGATGATCGACTGCTACAGCGGCGGCAAAGTGGTAAGGAGTTTTGCCGTACCCGAAGCCAACCAGCCGCGAACGATCTGGTGTGACGGCAACAAGATATCGGTGATCGATGGCGAGGAATATCTGAGCACCGGAAAACTCGTCATGCTCGGCACCGCCGGGCTGATGCTGACCCTGCCTGGGCTGGCCGCCGCCGACGCGGCGACGCGCAAGAAGGAGAATGACGGCGGGGGTAATTCGAATAACAACAATAACAATAATAATAACAACAACAACAATAACGGGTAGTGCTTCTCCGTTCGGTTCAATGAGAAATTGGCTCGGTTAGCTGGTTCAGATAGTTGCCAGAATTCCGTCGGAGGCACCTTGATCGCAAGCTACCTCCGTCGACCGCTCACCAGGTGGAGTTGGCCGTCAAATACTGTTGTCTCAAACCGTAAAGCGCGCCACGGTTGACTGCAATAGTTGAGAGTCAGCCTCCAGTTCGCGCATGGCCTGGCCCACATGGCTAACGCTTTGGGCGTTCTTGTCGCTCATATGGGAGATTTCCTCCACCTGTTGGGCAATCAGATTGCTCGATTGTGACTGTTCCTCGATGGCTGACGCGATGTCCTTGGCAAACCCCATACCTTTCCCGACATTGGTTTGAATGCGCTCGATGGATTCGCGGGCGTTTCCCGCATAATTGGCGGACGTTTCAACCTGCTTCGCGACGTGATGGATGCTGCTGACGGCTTGACCCGAACTATCCTGAATAGCAGCAATCATGCGCGTAATTTCCATTGCTGAGCGTGTGGTTTTCTCGGCCAGTTTTCGCACTTCATCAGCGACAACGGCGAAACCCCGGCCCGACTCACCAGCGCGAGCCGCTTCGATTGCCGCATTGAGCGCCAGGAGATTGGTCTGATCCGCGACTTCACGAATGACGCCGACAATCGTAGATATCTCTTGGGACTGCTGACCCACGTGTTCGATGACGTTGGCTGCATCCTTGACCGTGCTGGCAATTCTCGTCATCTCGTCAAAGGCGTTCTGGATCACCGTGCTACCTTGGGCCGCCAATTCGGACGACGCCTTGTTGACGGTCAAGGCCTGGCTGGCATTGTCATTGATGTTGCCCATGCTGGCGCTCATCTGTTCAACAGCCGCCGCGACGGCTGCTGTAGCGCTGTTCTGCCCGGCCACCGATTCGCTGATCTGATTCAATGCTCCAGCCATGACGCTGCACGATGATCCGGCCTTGTTTGCATTGGTGCCGATCTGGCTGATCAACTGACGCAGGCTATCCTGCATGCGTGCCAGCGTGCGCAAGAGATCACCCGTTTCGTCCTGGACCGACGTGCTAATGTCGTTGGTGAGCTGCCCACTGGCAATCGACGCCGCCGTATGTATGGCACTGAGCATGGATTTGACGATCTTCCCGGCCAGCAACAGCGAAATCGAGATGGTGGCTAACAATCCGATCAGGAAGACGCCGATATTAAGGATGATAGTATTCGTTGATCGCGCCGAGGCGGCAGCTAGCATTACTTCGGCCTCCTTCTTCTGCTCTCCGATCATGGCGCTCAGCAGCTTATCGATCTCCAGAAAGCGCTTGTCGGCTGCTTGCATCATGCCGGTGCCCGCAGCGAGATCAGAATCGGCCATATCGATAGCCTGAGCGACATTCTTCCGGTACTTCGCCAAAGGTTCTGTCAGCGCACCGAGTTCCTTTCGCTCGCTATCTTCGATGGTCGTACTGTTACTCATCGTGGTGAGCAATGCGATGGCCCGGTCAGCATGAGTGACGATGGTCTCGGTTTCCTTCTTGATGCGTGCCTCATCGAAATTTCCCATCGTGGTAAACAACCGGTAGGTTCCGACGTTAGCCGCGAACAGTTCGCCACGACTTTCATTCAGAACCTCGATATGCGCCATGCCCTTGGAGGCGACATCATCAAGCGCCTGCTGTAAGGATCGCATGCCAAAAAAGCTGACGATACCCAGCAAAAGCATCAGCATCATCGCAACAATCGATGGAATGAGTATCTTTGTCTTGACGTTCATGATTGATCCCTATGGAGGCTAAACCGTGGCGAGGGTCTGTCTCGCCACGAGCAACGGTACAAAAGCGGTTCAGCGCTTGTAGACCCCGGCACACACGATGACGTCAGTCGTCTTCTCGCAGTACGCCGATTTCGGCAATACTTTCTTGGTAACCGGGTCCGTGAACTTGTAGTCCTGCCAGAACTTGCCCTTGCTTTTAGCCAGGGCGACGCGCTCCTTGACAAATTCCTTGCCATCGGCATCGGCGAGATCAATCAGATCCTTGCCGACCTGCTTCTCGTTTTGGCCATGGGCAAGGCATTTTCCAGCCATGTCATACACCACAGGGTAAAGGTCGCGGTCCACCCATTTTTTGTCCTTGCCAGTGATTTCCTTGAAGGCCGTAGCGCGGTCGGCGGCGACAGCAGCAACAGCCTTGACGACCATCGCTTCGGCTTCCTTGGTGTTCGCAAACTCATCCGCAGCAAGGACTCCCGAGGAAATGAGCGAGGCGATAGCGAGCGTGAGTAGGGACTTGTTCATAAAACCTCCTTTATGTCGTTGCATCCGAAAAACAAATTTCCGCCTCACCAAGGCGGGCGGCTTAAACCGATCAA
Source organism: Burkholderiales bacterium (assembly GCA_038316625.1). Lineage (GTDB taxonomy): Bacteria > Pseudomonadota > Gammaproteobacteria > Burkholderiales > Rhodocyclaceae > Propionivibrio. Next base: position 11,904 of record JBBQAT010000040.1, on the reverse strand, counting down.
CACGCTGGCACACAAAATGCACTCTCTATGCCAGTTCTGCAGCGAGGTATCCAGACGAGGCGTTCATCGTATTGATGAACTCGACAAACAAGCACCCGAATACGAATCTGATTCTCACAAAGAACTGTCCGGCTGTATATCCGTAATTAGCGCTGAAAACGGCGGGAATTACGGAGGTGCCGCAGAATAAACCGGGGCGAGTTTTGGAGAGTCAGGTATTTCCGTACGCGCCGACTAGTAGTCAGTCATGTTGAAACAGATAGACACAAAGCTTCGTCATTCCGGGCTCGACCCGGAATCTGACCGAAGGAAATGCGGAGCCAGTAGTGCACCGCTGGATTCCGGCTTTCGCCGGAATGACGGTATATTCACGCGTTTCAGCATGACTGCCTACTAGAGCGAATCTGCACGCCTTATGCACCCCACTCTTCAAATTATCCGCACAAGGCGATTCAAAGCGGTGGCGTATTGCCGCTACCTTCTTTGGCTTTTCGCAGGAAAGGGGATAAAAGGTCCATAGGGAGCGGGAACACAATGGTGGTGTTCTGCTCTGCGCCGATGACCGTCAGCGTTTCCAGATAGCGCAGCAGGATGGCCTGCGGTTCCTTGGCCAGCACCTCGGCGGCTTGGAATAGTTTTTCCGAAGCCTGTAATTCGCCTTCGGCGTGAATGACCTTGGCCCGTCGCTCGCGTTCCGCTTCGGCCTGCCGGGCAATCGCTCGTATCATGGTTGCGGTCAAATCGACCTGTTTGATCTCCACATTGGAGACTTTGATACCCCATGAATCGGTTTGTGCATCCAGTGCTTGCTGGATATCCAGATTCAGCCGTTCGCGCTCCGAAAGCATTTCATCCAATACATGCTTACCCAGCACAGAGCGGAGCATTGTTTGTGACAACTGGCTTGTGGCGTTAAGAAAATCAACGACCTGGATGATGGCCTTTTCAGGATTTACAACGCGGAAATAAACCACCGCGCTAACCTTTACGGAGACGTTATCCCGAGAGATTACATCCTGTGTCGGCACCTCCAGGACGACGGTACGAAGATCGACCCGTACGGCCTGCTGGATTATTGGAATGATCAATACAAACCCCGGCCCCTTTACACTTGAAAAAAGTCCAAGGGTGAAAACGACACCGCGTTCATATTCGCGGAAGATTCTGATGGCGAAGGCAAAGAGCAGAACAACGATCAGAATGATGATGGAGTTACTGATTGAACTGAGATCCCAAGTCATATTGGGCCTCCTTTACGTCACGAGTGAGCACTCTGACAATTACGCAAATCTTGATCCAGGACGGAACGATCAACCGTGTTGAAGTGATGTCCTCGACGGCACGAACTGCCTTTAGGTGCTGACACTTCATACTAGGCGGCTTTCGCAGGAACATCCAGAAATGAGGGGTGAATTAGCAACCTATGTAGTATTCCGTTCTTGCCTATTGCTTCGGCCCGACGAAGTTTTGAGTGGTCTTCTATACCCGCTCAGTCCAGTACACCCGATAAATTTCTTACTTCATAGGGTTGGAGGAATAAGAAACACAAATTTCCGTGCCCCTTTGAAACGACCGCCGATAGGCAACCTTCAGGTTGTGTGCTGCGAGAACCGCATGGATATTAGCTTTCGGAGCGGATGTGTCAAAGAGTGCCGTGTTTATTGGTTCCTGGCCTGCTTGTTGAAATTTTTCGGTTTTTCGCTTGACTCAGTCAGGCAAACTATTGGGCTCATTTGGTGAGCCTTAAGCGTTCGATACTCGTGTTTCCGAGATCAGCACCAATCGTACACACGATTGGTGTTTCAATCCGCACGAAAACGCGAGCCGTATCGAATGAATTTTATGCAACGATTTTTCGACCGCCTAGTCGGCGTTTCAAACTATGACACGGCGCTTTTTAACAAGGCGCATCGGGTGTTTTGTGGGTCATTCCCTAATTTCACGGCACTCGAGAGACCGGCCTGCTGGCGTCGTTCGTCGCGGATTCGAAGAAGACGGTAGCCATATCACCATTCACGTGGAGGGTGAATTGTCCGTGTATGCCTTTGGATAGATGCCACGACATTGGCAATCCAGCTAAGATGCAGCATAAGGCTCAGGATTCGAGCCGGGCGCGAGGTTTTCAGTTCATTCCTCTCTGCCACAAAACCAAGGGAGCGGTATGAACCAGATCGAGCGTTTCTACAAGATCGACCAGATGCTCAACGAACGGGGCGTAGTCTCCTTCCCGTTGATGATGAGCGAGCTTGAAGTCTCCCGTGCGACGCTCAAGCGTGATCTCGCCTACCTGCGCGACCGGCTCAATGCTCCAATCATCCATGACCGCGAAGCTGGCGGCTATCGTTTTGACCGTGCGACCAAGCAAATCGGCAGGCAATACGAACTCCCTGGATTGTGGTTTTCCGCCGAAGAAATCCACGCCTTGCTCACCATGCAGCACCTGCTCGCCAATCTCGATACGGGTGGCTTGCTCGGGCCGCACATCAAGCCACTGCTTTCCCGGCTGACCGCACTGATCGGTGTTGCCGATAACCCCGCCGAAGAAGTCGTCAGACGCATCCGCATCCTTACTGTGGGCGCACGGCAAGTGCATCTGGACAATTTTCAGTCTGTCGGTTCCGCTTTGCTGCGCCGCAAGCGGCTGATCATCCACTACTCCGCACGCGGCACGGGCGAAAGCACCGAGCGAGAATTGTCCCCGCAACGACTGATCCACTACCGCGACAACTGGTATCTCGACGCTTGGTGCCACCTGCGAAATGAACTGAGAAGTTTTTCCATCGACGCCATCCAGCGAGTCGAATTGCTTGAAGAAAAAGCCATCGACGTACCCGAAAAAACACTCAATGACGTATTGGGGTCCGGCTACGGGATTTTCTCGGGTACGGATGTGAAATGGGCCACGCTCAGATTCTCGCCGCTGCGGGCGCGCTGGGTTGCCAGCGAGAAATGGCACCGGAAACAGATTGGTAAATTGCTGGAAGACGGCTCATACGAGCTGAAAGTACCGTATAGCAGCGATCCGGAATTGCTGATGGATATCCTCAAATACGGGGCGGATTGCGAAGTGGTGGAGCCGGAGGCGTTGAGGGAGAGGGTGGCGGAATTGCTTGTCGATGCGGCGAGGATGTATGCCGATGTGCGATAAGAAGGAAAACAATGAAGACGGAGCGCCGCCTTTTGTCGCTCATGTACGGAACGATAATGGGCATTTGACCTGGCATGGCTTGGATGACCACGTGTTCGGTGTTTCAAGGCTTGCCTCCGAGTTCGCCGCCGAATTCGATTCGTCGGATTGGGCGGCGCTGGCCGGTTTGTGGCACGACCTTGGCAAATATCGTCAAGGTTTTCAGTGCTACATCCGGCAATGTGGCGATCCGGACGCCCACATCGAAGGCCGGGTTTCCGGTCCGGAGAAAACGCATTCGGCGGCGGGCGCGCTGTGGGCACAGCAGCACCTCGTCGAGATCGACCAACGCTTTGGCCCGGTAGTTGCCAGTGTCCTGAGCTACGTGATCGCCGGACACCATGCCGGGCTGGACAATTGGTTTAGCGGCCTGAATGAGCGCTTCGCACGCGACGATTCGCGCCGTGAAATCGCCGACACGCTAGCCGCCGATATTCCCTTCGCCATACTCAACCCCGATTTGTCTGTGCCGGACGTTACCGGTATTCCGACCGACCAAAAGGCGGGTATTCCCGGCCGATTCGCACTCTGGGTTCGCATGCTGTTTTCGTGTCTTGTGGACGCCGATTTCCTCGACACGGAAGAATTCATGTCGCCCGTTAAGGCAAAGGCACGTATTGGTTTCATGCCGCTCGAAGAAATGGCGTCGCGGCTGGCAGAGCGCATGGAAAGCATGGTGAAGGACGTGGCCGCGAGAGGAGAAGTCGGCAGTGCGGTCAATCGTCAGCGCTCCAAGGTGCTGCAAGCATGCCTCGCCAAGGCGGAAGAATCTCCCGGCGTTTTCAGCCTGACGGTGCCGACTGGCGGCGGTAAGACACTCTCCAGCCTGGCGTTCGCCCTGCGGCACGCGCTGCGCCACAAAAAACGTCGGATCATCTACGCGATTCCCTACACCAGCATCATCGAACAGACGGCGGACATCTTCCGGAGCATCTTCGGCGACGCCAACGTGATTGAGCATCACAGCAACGTCGAAACGGAGTCGGACAAGGAAACGCACCGCTCGCGACTGGCCTGCGAAAACTGGGATGCGCCGCTGATCGTCACGACCAACGTGCAATTGCTCGAAAGCCTATTCGCCAGTCGAACGTCGCGTTGCCGCAAGCTGCATAACGTCGTCGGCAGCGTGATCGTTCTCGACGAGGCGCAACTGTTGCCGGTGGCGTATCTTCAGCCGGTGATCGATGTACTGCGCCTGCTCGTCAAGGATTACGGCGTTACGCTGGTGCTGTGCACGGCGACACAACCCACTCTGGAAACCCGTAGCAGCTTCGACCTCGCCCGTCAGCTACGTGGTTTCGCACAAGGTGAAATCCGGGAAATTGTCGACGACGTTCCGAGTCTCTACGCGGCCTTGGATCGGGTACGCGTTCATATTCCCGCCGACCTGAAAACGCCACGCAGCTGGGACGAACTTGCCCCCGAAGTTGCCCGCCACGAAGCGGTATTGGCCGTGGTTGGTCGCCGTGCCGATGCTCGCGAACTCTATCAACGGATGAAAGCAGAAGGTAGCCTGGGCTTGTGGCATCTTTCCGGGCTGATGTGTGCGCAGCATCGCAGCGACACCATTACCGAAATCAAGAACGCATTGACTGCGCGTAGGCACGCGTTGACGAACGGCCAAACGCCCGCCCCGCTCCGGGTCGTCAGTACACAACTCGTTGAGGCAGGCGTCGATATTGACTTCCCTGTCGTCTATCGTGCGCTGGCTGGGCTGGATTCCATTGCCCAGGCAGCAGGGCGCTGCAACCGAGAAGGGCGGTTGGAGAAAGGCGAGGTTCATGTGTTTGTGCCGCCCAAATTTGCACCACCCGGATTGCTGCGCATGGCGGAACAGGCGACACGGCTACTCTGGGCCGGATTGCCGCCCGATTGCGATCCCATGGCGGTAGAGCGCTTTGCGGAGTATTTCAGCCAGTTCTACGGCGACGCCAATCTGGATGCGAAAGAAATCTGCGATCTGCTTCGAGTCGGCAAAGTGGCCGACGTTAACTTCCGGATCGCTGCCGAGCGCTTTCGACTGATCGACGAAAACGACGGCGCGACGGTTTTCGTTCGCTATCGCCGAAAAGATGCAGACGACGAAATCGATCTCTGGCTGAACACACTCAAGAAAAACGGCCCGGATCGCTGGTTGTTGCGCAAGCTGCAACGCTACGGCGTGAACATCTATCAGAACGACTTGCGTCGCCTGATCGACCAGAACGATGTCGAGCCCTTGGGCGGCGACTGTCCGGGGCTGTACGTTCAGTCCAGCGATGTGCTGTACGACCGAGTGCTGGGTATCAATGTCGACGGTGCACCGGGCGACCCTGGCGGGCTCATCTGGTGAGCCTTTGCCCTGAGAGAATATCAACAACTTGACGAAAGGAGGCGCGATGACAAGTTTTTGCCTAGAGGTATCGGGTGATTTTGCCTGCTTCACCCGACCGGAAATGAAGGTCGAGCGGGTGTCGTACGACGTGATGACGCCATCGGCGGCGCGTTCGGTGTTCGAGGCCATTCTGTGGAAGCCGGCCATTCGCTGGGAGGTTCAGCGGATCGAGGTTTTGAAGGCGATTCGCTGGATCAGCGTGCGGCGCAACGAGGTGGCATCCAAGGTGTCGGTGCGGAACGCACAGACCGCCATGAGCGCGGGACGAGGCAATCTGGCGCTGTACATCGAGGAAGACCGACAGCAACGCGCCGGCTTGTTCCTGCGCGATGTGGCTTACCGGCTCCACGCGGAATTGATCCCGGTCGGTGGCGACGCGACGGCGAATCCCGCCAAGTACCGCGAGATGTTTCAGCGTCGAGCCGAGAAAGGGCAATGTGTGAATCAGCCCTACCTCGGTTGTCGCGAATTCGCTGCCCGTTTTCGCTTGGTTGACGATCCGGCCAGCGAGCCGCAAGCGCTGGATGAAAGCCGCGATCTGGGGTGGATGCTCTACGACATGGATTTTGAAAGCCGCGATGACCCGAAGCCCCGTTTCTTTCGTGCAGATATGCAGCGTGGCGTCATCGACCTGACGAAAGCGCAGGTGACCGGATGATTCTGCAAGCGCTCTACGAATACTACCAGCGCCGGATCGCCGATCCCGATCCGGCGCGTCGTTTGCCTGCATTCGGGCTGGAGGACAAGGAAATCCCCTTCATCATCGAACTGACCGCCGACGGGCGTCCCCTCGGGATTACCGACACGCGGCAAGGCGAAGGCAAGAAGAAGGCAGCGAAGCGCTATCTGGTTCCCAAAGGCGTGAAGCGCTCGTCCGGTGTTGCCGCCAATTTGCTGTGGGACACTGCCGAATACGTTCTTGGCGTGGATACGCGCGGCAAGTCGGAGCGCGTGGCCGAGCAGTTGGCCGCCTTCCGGCAGCGCATCGCTGATCTGCCAGAGTCCGCGCGTGGCGATGCCGGAATCGTCGCCGTCGAAGCGTTCTATTCCGGTTTATGGCAGGCCACACTGACTGCAGATCCGTTGTGGCCGGAAATCGCCGAGATCAACCCGGTCATGAGCTTTCGCTTGAACGGCGAACTGGTCTGTCAGCGACCGGCGGTCGTGGCCGGGTGCATAAACGACGCCGAGGCGGGAAGCGACGCAGCCATCTGTCTGGTCACCGGTCAATCGGTCGTGCCCGAACGCCTGCATACCGCCATCAAGGGCGTTTGGGGGGCGCAGAGTTCCGGGGCGACGCTGGTGTCGTTCAACCTCGAGGCGTTTACCTCGTTCAACAAGGCGCAGGGAGACAATGCGCCGGTCGGCCCCGCTGTTGCCTTTGCCTACACCACCGCGCTTAATCACCTGCTTGAAAAGGGTTCGCGCCAGCGTCTTCAGGTCGGCGATGCATCTACGGTGTTCTGGGCGCAGAAGGAAGACGCCGACGCCGAAGGCGGCTTTGCCGCGATTTTCGGCGAGCAGGACGATCCGGATGCACGTACCGAGCAAGTCCGCTCGCTGCTGAACGCCGTGCAGTCCGGCCAGTTCGACGGTGGGCGCGGCGAGAAACTGTTTTATGTGCTCGGATTGGCTCCCAACGCGGCTAGGGTTTCCGTGCGTTTTTGGCACGCCGCGCCGCTGCACGAGATCGCAAAGCGCATCCGGCAATGGTTCGACGACTTGAAAATGGTGCGCGGGCCGAACGATCCCGAATTTCCGAGCTTGTTCCGCTTGCTGACGGCCTGCGCGGCGCTGCGCAAGGCAGACAACATTCCGCCGAATCTCGGTGGTGACATCATGCGCTCCGTCCTTTCAGGAAGCCCGTTCCCGGCCACCTGGCTGAACTCGGCGGTGCTGCGCTGTCGGGCCGAGCAGAACGTCAATTACCTGCGCGCCGCCGTCATCAAGGCCTGCCTCAATCGTTCCCCGCGTTTCCAACCAAATCAATCTCTCGACAAGGAGTTGTTGCCCATGCTCGACCTAGAAAACACCAGCCCCGCCTACCGGCTGGGACGCCTCTTCGCGGCGCTCGAAAAAATTCAGGAAGAAGCCAGCCCCGGCTTGAACGCCACCATCCGCGAACGCTATTACGGTGCGGCGTCCAGTACGCCGGTGAGCGTATTCACGACTTTGCTGCGCTTGAAGAATCACCATCTGGCCAAACTCACCAACCGGGGGCGTGCCGTCAATTTCGAGCGGCTAGTCGGCGAGATCATGGGCGGTCTTCAGGATTTCCCGAAACATTTGAATTTGCCCGAGCAAGGCCGTTTTGCACTCGGCTACTACCATCAGCGTCAGGACTTTTTCAGCAAACCCGAAACCAGTCAACCTACTGAATCCACCAAGGGAGAAACCAAATGAGCCTAACCAACCGCTATGACTTCGTTCTCGTTTTTGACGTTCGCGACGGCAACCCCAACGGCGACCCGGATGCCGGCAACCTGCCGCGTCTGGACGCCGAATCCGGACACGGGTTGGTGACCGATGTTTCATTGAAACGCAAAGTCCGCAACTTCGTCGGGCTGGTCAAGGGCGAAACGCCGCCGTTCGACATTTACGTGAAGGAAAAGGCCGTTCTCAACCTGACGCATGAGAAAGCCTACGTCGCTATCGGTGCCGAGGAAGAGCTTAAAGGCGACAAAAAGCGGAAAGGCAGCGGTGACACCGTCGACAACGCACGCAAGTGGATGTGCGCCAATTTCTACGATGTCCGCACCTTTGGCGCAGTGATGTCCACTGGCATCAACTGCGGTCAAGTGCGCGGCCCGGTGCAACTCACCTTTGCTCGTTCCGTCGATCCGATCATCGCTCAGGAGCATTCGATTACCCGCATGGCAGTCGCCACCGAAGCGGAAGCCGAAAAGCAGCAAGGTGACAACCGCACCATGGGCCGCAAACACACCGTCCCCTACGGCATTTACGTCGCCCACGGCTTTGTTTCATCCTTCCTCGCCAAGCAAACCGGCTTTGGCGAAGATGACCTGGAATTGCTCTGGCAGGCGCTAGAGCAGATGTTCGAGCATGATCGTTCAGCGGCACGCGGTGAAATGGCAACGCGCGGTCTCTACGTTTTCAAGCACGATTCGGAACTCGGCAACGCTCATGCACATGCACTGTTTGACCGGATCAGCATCAAGCGCAAAGCTGATGCTGAGGTCCCGCGCAGTTTCACGGATTACGAGGTGATGGTGGACGATGCATCCTTGCCTCCAGGGGTGACACTGATCAAGCGCGTGTGATGGCGTTCGTCGCTACCGCCGCCCCGTCCAATACTCCGGACGGCGGCTGTGGTGGGCGAAGGCAAGCACTTCGGCTACGTCGCCCTTTAGCCGATAAACCAGCGTGTAGGGATAGCGCTTGAATACCAGCTTTCGCGTGTCGGATTTTCCGAGGGAGCCAATGTGAGGATGTTCGCGGATCAGCAATTGCAGTTGGTCGAAATCGTCGATCAGGCCGGCAGCAATGCGCGTGCCGGCTTCGCGAATGTACCAGTCGACGGCCCGGTGGAGTTCGCGCCGGGCAGCCGGGTGCAGGCGGACTTGCGTCACTGCAACTTGGCGCGCAGTTCGGCGATGATTTCGTCAGCGGGGTATGTTTCAACGTCCCCGGAATCTATCTGGACCAGGCGGCGTTCGATTTCGACATCCCAGGCGGAGGCAATGGCTTCGGGTGTATCGACGCTTACCCACAGCTTTTCAGCCAGATTCACCCTTTCCTCCGGGGAGAGCTTCATGGCCTCGTTGGCGACGTCCTGGTAAGTAAGCATCATGCAGTTTCCTCCTGAGCAGTAGACAACGGATTTTAATGAAGTTCTTGCGCTAGTGCACTCTCGATGATCGAACCCTTCGACCCCATTGCCATTTCCGCCCTCCAGCACTGGAGCTATTGCCCGCGCCAGTGCGGTCTGATTCATCTGGAGCAGGTGTTTCAGGAGAATATTTTCACGCAACGCGGGCAGGCGTTGCACAAGCGGGTCGACGATCCGGGCGTTGAAATCCGCGACGGCCTGCGCGTCGAGCGCGCCTTGCCGTTGTTTTGCGACAGACTCGGGCTGGTTGGCAAGGCGGATGTGGTCGAGTTTCTGCCGGACGGGACGCCGTATCCGGTGGAGTACAAGCAGGGTTCCCGCCACAAGCGCGCGGAAATCGCCCGTTGCGATGACCTTCAGTTGGCGGCGCAGGCCATGTGCCTTGAGGAAATGACCGGGCGCTCGGTACCCGAGGCCGCACTTTTCTATGCGACCTCGCGCCGCCGCCGTGAAGTGTTGATCTCGCCTGAATTGAGACAGGGCGTTGAAACGGCGCTTGCCGAAATCCGCGCCATGCTGATGCATGGCGTTTTGCCTCCACCGCGCAACGATGACCATTGCCGTGCATGTTCCTTGCACGACCTTTGTCAGCCGGAAGTTCTTGCCGACAGTGAACGGCAGCGGCATGTTCTGGATCGCCTGTTTTCCGAGGATGACTGAATGCAGTTGCTAAACACGCTTTATGTGACGATTCCTGAAAGCTATCTTCATCTGGATAACGATACCGTGCGGCTGGAGGTTGAGCACGAAACCCGACTGCGCGTCCCTTTGCATCATCTCGGTGCCGTCGTCTGCTTTGGTCTGGTCAAAGTGTCGTTGCCGTTGATGCACCGATTGGCCGATGAAGGTGTTGCTCTTGTTTTGCTGAATGAAAATGGCCGTTTCAAGGCGCGTCTTGAAGGCGCTGTTTCGGGCAATGTTCTGCTGCGTCGGGCGCAATACAAATGCAGTGATGACGGGGTTTTTACGACGAATGTTGCACGTAACTGCATCGCTGGAAAGATTCGCAATTGTCGTCAGGTGCTGCTGCGTGGCGCGCGTGAAAGCAAGAATGAAAACGAAGCCAAGGCGTTGGCGCGTGGAGCAGACGATCTTGCGGCATCACTCCGGGCGCTGCCGACGACGATCACACTGGATGCTTTGCGCGGCGTTGAGGGGGAGGCTGCGCGACAGTACTTTTCGGCGCTCAACCTTCTTGTCCGGCCCGATGCGCGGAGCGCTTTCCAGATGGATGGGCGTACTCGCCGTCCGCCGAGGGATCGGATGAATGCGCTCATGTCCTTCATCTATGCCTTGCTGATGAACGACTGTCGTTCGGCCGTGGAAGCGTCCGGGCTTGATCCGCAAATCGGCTTCCTGCATGCATTACGTCCAGGCCGGGCGGCATTGGCACTCGATCTGATGGAGGAGTTCCGCTTTCTTGCTGACCGCTTGGCGCTGACTCTCATCAATCGTGAACAGATTGGCCCGAAAGATTTTGTCGAGCGAGAGGGCGGGGCGGTAATGCTGGAAGGAAATGCCAGAAAGGCCGTGCTGGTGGCTTATCAGGAACGCAAACAGGAGTCTTTGAGCCATCCATTGCTGAGTGAACCTGTCCTTGTCGGCCTGTTGCCCCACGTCCAGGCGCGCTTGCTGGCGCGAACGATTCGTGGCGACGCCGAGAACTATCTACCCTTTTTGCTCAAGTAATCATGCTGACCATTGTTTGTTACGACGTGAATACAGAATCTCGCGAGGGTCGCCGACGATTGCGGCGCGTTGCCAAAGTGTGTGAAGGAATCGGGCAGCGCGTTCAGAAATCGGTGTTTGAATGCCGTGTGGATCGCATGCAATATGAGGAGCTTGAACGGCGTTTGCTGGCCGAGATTAATGCCCAAGAGGATTGCTTGCGCCTTTATCGATTGGCAGACGGGCGAGGGTGCGAAGTCAAAGAGCATGGCGCGTTCAAAGCGGTTAATTTTGATGAGCCGCTGGTGCTATGACGCGTTTCCGCGAACCCTTAGTGTTACTGAATAAGCCGGGAGGTTCGCGGAGCGTGAAACTCATTGAATTTCCGATGTTTTTCATTTTGTGCGCTTTGCACGGTATGATTTTTACCTGTCGTCGTCTGTGGGTTCGCGCAATGCGAGCTTTTTTCCCAGTCGCAAGAATGGGTTTCAGATGAAGGCTTTCGTCCCCCGGCAACGGGGGGCGTGGATTGAAACACCGATGCGCTTGACCGCCTCTTCCTTGTTCGCTTCTTTCGTCCCCCGGCAACGGGGGGCGTGGATTGAAACGATGTCCTTAGCCGTTTCTTTCACGCAGGGGGACCTTTCGTCCCCCGGCAACGGGGGGCGTGGATTGAAACAACTCCGTATGCGGCTGGACGTGTCCAAGGTGGATCTTTCGTCCCCCGGCAACGGGGGGCGTGGATTGAAACCGAGAGTGGGGGGTCGTTCTCTGGTGACGGTTACATTAGTCCCCCGGCACCGGGGGGCGTGGTGTGTTACTGGC
>JBBQAT010000039.1:0-30158 GCA_038316625.1 Burkholderiales bacterium | reverse complement strand
TTCGGCCGACATGGTGTCTTGCGAGCTGAACAGCGTGGAGAAAACTTCGCTGATCGGGATATTGATACTGCCCACCATCAGCGCCAGCGCCATGCTGAGCAACGCCAGCCCGGCAAGGGCGGCGAGGATGAACAGGGCGCGGCGGCGGGTGGGCATGATTTATTTCGGCTGGTAACGAATACCGACGAATAGATTCCGCCCCGGAGTCGCGTAGTCGTTGTAAGGGTTTAGCGTGCTGCGAACCAGCGTGTAATCTTTATCAAACAGATTGTTTATTTTTGCAAACACGCTCCAGTCATGATCGAAGTGGTAGTTGGCATCAAGGTTGAGCAACCCGTATCCGGCGAGTTTCTGGGTATTGGCCGAGTTGTTGTAGCGGCTGCTGACACCTTGAGCCTGCACTCCAAGACTCAAATTTCCAAGGTAATGACGAACCTCGACAACCCCTGTCTGTTTGGCGCGCCTCTGCAAGGTTTTCCCGGTTTCGCTGTCTTTCGCACTCAGAATGTCGATATTGGTACGGAATTCCCAGTTGCCCATTCGATGCGAGAAATTCAACGAGGCACCTTTGAGAGTTGCGTTATTGACGTTCGCCATCGTACCGATATAGGAAGGTGCGACACCCGGCACATAATCGATAAGATCGTCCACCGTGTTGTGATAGAGGGTCACTCCGGCAACTGTTCCAGCACGTTCGTAGCTCAGGCCCACCTCTTTATTCCTCGACTTCTCAGGCTTCAAGTTCGGATTTCCCTGGAAGAAATTGACTAGGTCAAGAGGCCAGTAAAGGTCGTTGAAAGTTGGGGCATGAAATGCAGTCCCGAGTGCGAACCGTGCAGTCAAAGCGTCGTTGAGGTGATAACCGTAAGCGAGCGAACCGTTGTTGTGGCTACCCAGACGCTCAATATCATCGAGACGTGCACTAGCCTGCAAGGAATGTTCTCCGAAATTGCCCTGATAACCTAGGACCAGCGAACGCGTCGTTTGATCGGAGTGGATGAAGGTCTGGGTTGAATCCACATGCACCTTCCGCCATTCAGCGGCTGCCATCAGCTTGCTTGCAGGCGACAGTGCGAAATCATTCTGCCATACCAGTTGATCCTGCCTTGTGTCATAGCGTTGCTGCGTTTCCTGCGCAACGGCGGCCGGATCGAAGCGCCAGTTAAGCGAGTTGTCCTGGCTTCGTCCTATACGAAGCGATGTCTTCCATATCGGTGCTGCACGGTAGGCGACATGAGCGGAATAGGAAGAGAGCTGCTGCCTCTGGCGGTTGTCATAGTTGGCCGTACAAACCGTTGCGAAATCATCGCAGTTTGTTGCGTCAAAATGTTTTTTTGCATCAATGTGCAGGATCTCTCCACCGAAGCTAAGGCTGTCGTTGAGTTTGTGGCTGAAACGTGCGGACAGGTTGTTGTTGCGGTAGCTATCGTTGTCCGGGTTGAACATATCGAAGAACCCACCCTTGGCTTCCTTGATCGAGCTAAAACTGTTGCTCCCCTCCCAGCCTACCTGAATATTGAAACTGGTGCCCCCGGACTTTCCACCATAAGCGACTGAGCCCTGTTGAGTACGATAGGTGCCTACACCCAAACTAACGCTGGGAGCTGGCGCACCTTCCCTTTGTCGCGTAAAAATCTGAATGACGCCACCAATGGCATCACTCCCGTACAGAGAGCTTGCCGGGCCACGCAACACCTCGATGCGTTCCACCTGCTCCAGCGGAAGGTGTTCAAGTGCTGCAGCGCCGGTAGTCGCAGAGGACATCCTTTGTCCATCGATGAGCACCAGTGTCTGGTTCGTGTTAGTGCCACGTAGCGAAAATGAACCGTTGGAACCAGCTCCTCCGTTGCTGGTTACTTGAATGCCAGGTAAAGTCGCGATTAGCTCTGGAAGCGTGCTTGCTCCCGAAAGATCAAGTTGTTCTCGATCAATGATCGAAACGTCTGAAAGCAGGTCATTGCTACGAGTTGCTATTCGTGTGGCAGTTACAACGACAGTTTCAGTTTCCTTGTCGGCCGCAGCCGCAATAGCTGAGAAGCCCGTAATAAACGCCAGAGCGCCAACCGCCAAATTAAAACGTGGATGCATATCAGATTTCTCCCGTTGGTCGACAAGCGTCCCCGCACGTCGGCTGACTGAAAATCGGAACTGCGCGAAGAAGAAAAACTGTCGAGATGGGCGCGGGCGTTTGTAGGCCGTGCGATGCATTCCGTGTCCGCCTCCCCGCGGCACTTCCGTCAAATTTGTACGAAGGCCGGTATCCGGGCTCGCGAGTCTTGATGTGTCGCCTTCCCAGGCTTTCGCCCAGTGGCTTGCAGACACACCCTCACTCGCTTACCGTTGCGGGGGCAGCACAGGCATGATGTCGTGTGGACACGCACCTGTTTCCCGTTTAACCGCGGCAGGGAATCTGAAAAATCCTGCGGTGCGGCACCTTGTACGTTTCTCCGCTCTTAGATAGCCGCGAAGCCGGTAATTATAGCGAAAGCCTCATTCTGACGGTCGACAAAATGCATTCCGTGAAATAATTAACATTTAAAATCAGTGCTTAGCCCTTGACTTCACTAGGTTTTTGAAACTATAGTCCCGGCCATGGTTAACGAACTCAACGCGCTCGAAAGCAAGATTGCCCAGGTGGCGTCGCTTTGTCGTACGCTTCGAGCGGAGAATGCGCAACTGCGGCAGCAGCTCGCAACCGCAGAGAGCGACAAGAAGACCCTTTCTGAGCGCATGGATTCGGCACGAAGCCGGATCGAACAACTGGCCGAGCAATTGCCGAAAGCCAAAGCCACCGTTTGAATGTGACCATGCCCAACGAAGCCAATCATCTCGACATCACTCTGCTCGGCAAGGAATACCGGGTTGCCTGCCCACCGGAAGAGCGGGACGCACTGCTCGCTGCGGTAGCTTATGTCGATGAAAAGATGCACGATATTGCCGAGAAGACCAAGAGCAATATTTCCGAGCGCATTGCCGTCATGGCCGCATTGAACATCGCACACGAACACCTTTCGCAAAAGCCAGCGGCGATCCCAATGCCGCCGGTTCTCGTGCCAGAAACAGGACTGGACTTCGGCGCCGTAAAGCGTAGAATTTCCGACATGGAGGCAAAGCTTGAAGCGGTGCTCGCACCGCAGGAAAAGTTGCTTTAAGCCTCAGACGGTTGTTCCCTGCGGTGTTTGTCAAGGCCATATATTCCTTGAACCAATGCTAATTGGCGTCGGTCACGAACCATTGAAGCTGCTGTTGTGCGTGCCCCAAAGTCGGGTAGGCCTGATGCGGAAGGAAAGTGACTCAACTGAACTCCGGTTCAGGATGCCGGCCTAACGGCATTCGCGGGGACTTTATTCGAAACGGCGTGGAATTTGATTTCCACGCCGTTTTTTTTGATCAGGTTCCGCTGTCCGGGGTGATCGTCTCCTACAGCGCTCGTCAGCCTTACATCGTAACTGCTGGTTGGTTTCGGCTCGTCCAGCTTGCTGCGCAGGCGCTCAGATTTCTGGCCGCCATTGTGTTCTCACTGGGCGGTGCTTTTACTACTGAATTCCCAAGCGTTCCTTGTTTCTTCTGATAAACGAGGCAAATCTCATATCCTGGGCCAAGATTTGTTCCGAGAAAACCTGCATGGGTTGATCTCTCAGCTTCCTGATGTCTGCGTCAGTCAGACTCATGTTCTTGTAGCTTTCGATCAGTTCAACGATTTCAAGGTGCGACTTTTTGTGTTCCTGAGACTCCGGATATGCAAAAATCTTCATGATCGATTCTTCCGCATAGAAGTGGAATCTCAGTCTTTCCGATAACTTCTCAAGAAGATCCCGCCAGAGATCCTTATCCTCAACTGCTTCCTGAAGCGCAATGCAGATGCTCTCGATTCCTTCGTGCTGCGAGTCGAGTTCGGCAATGCCCAGGATGTATTTTGAGTCCACAGAAGGCTCCCTATTAAAAAGCTATTGGATTACACCTTCCGTCTCCAGGAGGTGCAAAAAGAACTCGGTCGATGAAAAAAGAATGAAGTCCTGCGCGAGTTATTTAGTCGTTGCCGCCGTTCCGGCTTTCCAGCCGGGCGACGCGCTCTTCAAGCGCTTTGAGCTTTTCTCGCGTGCGCAGCAGCACCTGGGCCTGAATATCGAATTCCTCGCGGTTGACCAAATCAAGTTTTGTGAAAAAACTGGAGAGCAATGCGCGGGCGTTTTTTTCCACGTCGGCAACCGGGCTGGCGGCAATGATGGTACCGAGTCGGGCGCTGAATTCCTCAAACACTTTGGGGTCGAGCATCGCGGTGACCTTTCCTGGAACGGGTTTTTGAACGGTTTTAGTTTAGCACAGCGCGTCAACGCACCAGGTCGGCACTACCTTGGTGCGGAGCCTCGATCTGGCGCGTCAGCGAAGTGCATCGCGCAGCTCTTGGTGCCCTGAAGCAATCGCAACAACATGATTTTAGGTGTTATTTATTCTGGCACGGCAAATGCTTAGTGATCCTTGCAAAGATTCACAACCTTTCAATATCGACTGAGGAGTTGCTGATGAAAAAAGCTGTTCTCGCCATTAGCCCCTGTGATCTCGATTTTGTTCCCGTCATTCACTGGTCTGACAAATTTATGTAACCGGGGAATTCTTTCTCTTCCCCAGAATTGGAGCCCATCATGAAAATGGTTACCGCAATAATCAAGCCCTTCAAGCTTGACGAGGTTCGTGAAGCATTGTCCGTCATTGGCGTTCAAGGCATCACGGTTACCGAAGTCAAGGGTTTTGGTCGGCAGAAGGGACATACCGAACTCTACCGTGGCGCCGAGTACGTCGTCGACTTCCTGCCCAAGGTCAAAGTTGAAGCCGCCGTTCGCGACGAACTCGTTGACCAGGTCATCGAGGCCATCGAAAAATCCGCCTCGACCGGAAAAATTGGCGACGGCAAGATCTTTGTCTTCGATATCGAACAAGTCATCCGCATCCGCACCGGTGAAACCGGTGTGGAAGCCCTGTGAGGAGAGCATCATGAAACATCTATTCGCAATACTGGCCCTGCTAGGGGCCATCATGTGCGGCACCCAGGCTTGGGCTGACGACAAGGCTCCGGCTGAAACGGCTGTGGCGACTGCACCCGCTGCTGCAGCAGACGTAGCGGCCGCTCCCGTGGCACCGGCCGCTGCTCCCGCTCTGGTCGCAAACAAGGGCGACAACGCCTGGGTGATGATCAGTGCAGCGCTGGTTATCCTGATGTCGATCCCCGGCCTGGCTTTGTTCTATGGTGGTCTCGTCCGCTCCAAAAACATGCTTTCAGTGCTGATGCAGGTTTTTGTCACCTTCTCGCTGATCAGCGTGCTGTGGGTGGTTTATGGCTACTCGATAGCCTTTACCGAGGGGGGAAGCTTCATCGGTGTGCTGGACAAGCTGTTCCTGAAAGGTGTTACCGTTGATTCAGTCGTGGCAACCTTCAGCAAGGGCGTGGTTATTTCCGAACTGGCCTATGTTATCTTCCAGGGCGCTTTCGCGGCGATTACCTGCGGGCTGATCGTCGGTGCCTTTGCCGAGCGTGCCAAGTTCTCTGCCATCCTGGTCTTCATGGTGATCTGGTTTACCCTATCCTATCTGCCAATGGCTCACATGGTGTGGTACTGGGCGGGCCCGGATGCCTACATTGACGCAGCGGCTGGCGAAGCGGCGGGCAAAACGGCTGGTTTCCTGTTCCAAAAAGGTGCGCTGGACTTTGCCGGCGGTACCGTGGTGCACATCAACGCGGCCGTGGCGGGTTTGATCGGTGCCTTCCTGATTGGCAAGCGTGTTGGTTACGGCCGTGAATCGATGGCCCCGCACAGTTTGACTTTCACCATGATCGGTGCGTCGCTGCTGTGGTTTGGCTGGTTCGGCTTCAACGCTGGCTCCGCACTCGAAGCTTCAGGTGGTGCCGCTCTGGCGATGGTCAACACTTGGGTGGCAACGGCTTGTGCGGCGATGTCCTGGATGTTGGCGGAATGGATGTTAAAGGGCAAACCTTCAATGCTCGGTGCAGCGTCCGGTGCCGTGGCTGGTCTTGTGGCAATCACTCCTGCGGCTGGTTTCGTCGGCGTAATGGGTGGCATCATCATTGGCTTGCTGGCTGGCGTGGTCTGTCTGTGGGGCGTCAATGGTCTCAAGAGCCTGCTCGGTGCAGATGATTCTCTCGATGTATTCGGTGTCCATGGCGTCGGCGGAATCCTCGGCTCCATTCTGACCGGCGTGTTCTGCTCCCCTTCACTGGGTGGTACGGGCGTCTATGACTACGTTGCCAACAAGGTTGGTGACTATGACATGACTGCGCAGGTTATCAGCCAGTTGTGGGGCGTAGGAACGGTCATCGTGTGGTCCGGTGTGGTATCGCTGGTGGCCTACAAATTGGTCGACATCTTCATCGGTCTGCGTGTGCCGGAAGAAGAAGAGCGCGAAGGTCTGGACATCACCTCACACGGCGAAACAGCCTACCACCACTAAAAATTTCCTCAGTAGCATCCCTGTTGGGCGCCCTCGTGGCGCCCTTTTTTATGGGTGCGGTGTTTGCGGCAAAATATCCGGTGATTTGAAAGGTATTTTCCAGAATCCATCAAAAAACCTGAACCAATAGCCACAATTGGAGACCAAAGATAAATCGCTGCCGGCAACTCAATGAAAAATTAACAAATTACCCAAGCGGTAGATTCCTCGTTGATGGGCTGAAATCATGATTCGGTTTCATTACGGCCTTCTCTATATTGCGCTGCTGTTTGTGGCGCTTCTGTCGACGCCTAGTGTTTCCGGTGAGACTTTGCGCGTGCTGGCTTGGCCAGGATACGCCGACTCCGATGTGGTCAAGACCTTTGAGCAGCGAACGAGAGCCAAGATCGAAGTTACGATCATCGATTCGGACGATGTGCTCTGGCAGAAAATCAGCCAGAACAATGCCGGTGATTTTGATGTGTTCGCCGTGAATACCGCCGAACTTCAGCGTTACATCCGTCATGGACTGGTCGTTCCGATCAACACCGCCGCGCTGCCTAATCTTTCGCGCCAGTTACCGCATTTCCGTAATTTGGATGCCATTCCCGGTGTAGTGCATGAGGGAAAGGTGTTTGTGATCCCCTATACTTATGCAGAAATGGGGCTGATCTATGATCGCCAGCAGATCAAAGAAGCCCCTGAATCCATTTCCGCACTCTGGGACCCGCGCTATCGCGGCAAGGTGCTCGCGTTCAACGATGGAACTCACAGTTTTTCGTTAGCCGCGCAAGCACTGGGAATTGCCACCCCATTTCTCCTCCGCGATCAGGATTGGCCGGCCGTTGTGAACCAGTTGATCGCTCTCCGTCGAAATGTGCTGACCTTCTATGCCCAGCCGGATGAATCGGTCGATCTGTTCAAGAGCCGTCGCGCCGTGTTGATGCTCGCCAACTACGGCTTGCAACAGATGCAGTTGATGAAGGCGGCTGGGATTGATGCGGCCTATGTGATTCCCCGGGAAGGGGCGCTGGCCTGGCTCGACGGCTGGACAATCACGCGCGGGGTGCGCAACAAGGCACTGGCTGAAGCCTGGATCAACTACCTGCTGGAAGAAAAACCGGGCGAGGTCCTGAGCGCCCGCCAGGGTTTGGGTAATACGACATCGACATTGCCAGACCACCCAGCTGGAGATAACCTGATCTGGTTGCAGCCGGTCGAGAATGTCGAGCGCAGAATCAGCCTGTGGAAGCGAATCATGTCGGGTGATCGCGCCAGCAAGGTGCTGGCGCCATGAAGTTCGGTATTGCGCCAAGGCTGGGAGTGGTACTGGCGGCCGTTGTCGTCCTGGCCGCTGGTTCGACCGGCTATTATGCGTATGACGTTAGTCGGGTGTTGCTGATCGAATCGGCGAAGAACGAGTTGTTGACGTCGACCAAGGTCCTTGCACGACGCATCATGCTCGCCCGCGACGAGATTTCCCGAAACCTGCAAATCCTGTCCAATCATCCGGCGGCCATTTCTGCATTGGAAGAGGGCGAGCCGGCGCAACTGGATCAACTGGCTGATCTGTTCGAACTCATCATGAAGGCCAATCCGGGTTATTTTCAGGTGCGACTGATTTCTGACCAGGAGAACGGAATCGAGCGCGTGCGCGTTGATCGCGACGGCCCTCGGTTGATGCGTGTTTTGGCCGACGATCTGCAAGAAAAGGGACATTTTCAGTACGTTTTCGACACACTACAACTTGCGGCCAACGAAACCTACCTGTCGCGCATCGTGATCAACCATGAGCGCGGCGCGCATTCGGGCCTTGAACAACCGACGGTGCAACTGGCCATGCCGGTGATCAACCAGCACGGCAATGCGCTTGGCGTCGTAGTGATCAACGTTGATTTGAACGGAACCTTCGCCATGTTGGCGGCGGATTTGCCGAAGGATTTTCAGCTCTTTCTCGCCAACAGCCATGGTGACTTCCTGATTCATCCTGATCCGGCACAGACTTTCGGTTTCGACAAGGGCCGGCGTGTGCTGGTCCAGGAGCAATTCACCCCGACCCAGGATCTCGTTGCTGGCCGCGCCGACCAGTTGCTGATCGAAGCCAGGGACGGGCCCTATGCCAAGGCTCCCGTAGTGGCCGCATTCATCGCCCGGAAAGTCGCTTTCTCCTCCGATGAAACACAGCTGGTGTTGGGGTTGGCGCAGCCTTTTGCCTCCGTTCTGGAACAGGCGGACAAACTTGGAGTCGTTACCTTGCGCGTCGTGCTCATCCTTTGCGCCGTCTGCATCCTGCTCGCCGCATTCGTGGCGCGCGCCGTGACGCGGCCGATCAACAGCATGAGTCGGGCGGTACAACACTTCGCCGAGGGGTATCCGGTCAGTGGTTTGCCGCTGGAGCGTAACGACGAAATCGGCGTACTGGCGCGCAGTTTCCACCGCATGCAGAACCAGATCCGGCAACAACTGGCAGAGTTGCAGCGGCGACGTGCCGAATTGGAACAACTGGCGCAGCATGATTCCCTGACCGGTCTACCCAATCGACTTCTGTTTGCCGAACACGTGGAACGAGCCCTGAGTACCGCGCGCCGCGATGAAACTCGGTTGGCGCTGATGTTCATCGACATCGACAAATTCAAGCTGATCAACGATAACCTCGGGCATGTGTTTGGCGACCTGCTGCTTAAGGAGTTTGCCGAGCGCAT
The DNA here is from genome assembly GCA_038316625.1 of Burkholderiales bacterium. GTDB lineage: Bacteria > Pseudomonadota > Gammaproteobacteria > Burkholderiales > Rhodocyclaceae > Propionivibrio. The sequence goes on along the minus strand of JBBQAT010000039.1, from coordinate 21,012 downwards.
TCGCAGCGTGCTGCGCGAATCCGACATGCCCGCCCGCATCGGGGGCGATGAGTTCGTTGTCCTGCTGCACACCATCCAGGATGATCTGGATGCCTCTGTCGTGGCAGAAAAGCTTCGTCTGGCGATCAACCAGCCCTTCGTGCTTGAAGGTCAAACCCTGATCGTTTCGGCCTGCATCGGTATTGCGCTCTATCCTGAAGCGGGCACTGATCTGCTCGAACTGTCGCGGCACGCAGATCAAGCCATGTACCGGGCCAAGGAAAACGGCCGCAATGCTGTTACGATCTACAGCCCGACGGCGGAGTCGTCGTGACCGGATAATATGGGATGTTTTCTCCAGACTACTGCCCTGGAAGCCAATGTTTACGCCACTCTCCACAGCATAGTTCTGTAGATCGCCATTTCATGCGCCTCTTGCCCGATTCGTGGACCTGCGGAGTTCTGCGCGGTGCTGGTTTTGCAGCGCATTATTATCGAGTTTGACCGTGTGCCCGGCGACGAGGATACTTCGGTTTGGAATAATTCTTCGACGTATTCTTCGGGAAATCAATCATGAACATTACCGTTCTTGGCGAGGCGCGTTTTCCGTCTCCCTTGCCCCATCATGTCAGCGACAAGGCTCGCGTACTCTACAACGTCATTGCCGATCCGGACGCGCCGCCGAAAGAAGAAATTCTGTTCGAAGTCGCCGGCCCCCGTGAGCGCCTGTTTTTCGACCCGAAAGAAACCCGTGCCGGCATCGTCACCTGCGGCGGTTTATGTCCCGGACTCAACAATGTCATTCGCTCGCTGGTACTCCAGTTGCACCATGGCTATGGCGTACGCGAGATCGTTGGCTTCGTCGATGGCTATCGAGGGCTCGACCCCTGGCGCGGGTCGGAGCCCATCCCGCTGACGCCCGCGTTTGTCGAAGATATCCACAAAGAAGGCGGCACCAAGCTGAACACCTCGCGCGGCCCGGTGGACGTAAACATCGCCGTTGATAATCTCATCCGGCGCAAGATCAACATGCTCTTTGTCGTTGGCGGTGACGGCACTCAGCGCGGCGGCGCAGAGATCTACCAGGAAGCCAAGCGGCGCGGGCACGCGCTGGCTGTGGTCGGCATTCCGAAGACCATCGACAATGATGTCGCCTTCGTCTCGCGGACCTTCGGCTACGTTACCGCCGTCGACGAAGCCGCCAAGGCGATCAACTGCGCGCACACCGAAGCGCACAGCGTGCACAACGGCATTTCGGTCGTCAAGATCATGGGTCGCCACGCCGGCTTTATCGCCGCCGGCGCGACCATCGCCAGCCAGGACGTTAACTTCACGCTGGTGCCTGAAATCCCGTTCGTTCTTGAAGGCGAAGACGGATTCCTTGCCGCGCTCAAGAAGCGCGTGCTCAGCCGAGCGCACGCCGTCATTCTTGTTGCCGAAGGTGCCGGCCAGCACTTGATTGAAGCCGGCGGCGATCAGTATGATGCCTCCGGCAATCTCAAGTCCAAGGATATCGGGCTCTTCCTGAAGGAGCGTATCGAGGCGTACTTCAAGGCCGAGGACATTCCCTTCGCCCTGCGCTACTTCGATCCAAGCTACCTCGTCCGCAGTGTTCCAGCCTGTGCCGAGGACGCCATCCTTTGCGACTTCTTCGCGCGCAACGCCGTGCACGCGGCAATGGCCGGCAAGACCGGCCTGGTTATCGGATTGCAACACGACACCTTTACCCACGTGCCGGTTGAGCTACTGACCAGCCGCAAGAAACAACTCGACCTTACCAGTCCGGCCTGGCTCGGCGTACTGGCCTCCACTGGGCAGAAGTTCGCCGAGTTTCCCGGCTGAGCCGAGTTTCAGAAAGTCGGCCCGCAAAGCGGGCCGATTGTCATTCTGACATCTACCGCCGCTTCGATCGTGGTTGAACAGGTAGCACTGTCACGTAGCGCTACCAGGCGTTACCCAATCATTGACATCCGCATGGAATCTCCCCGCGTTAGTGGATACAAGGCCGCAACGAAATCGAATCGAATCGAAGCGACTGAGTGACAAACCCACATAAACGTTAGGAGACGAAAATGCTTAAGAACCTCATCGCCATCGCCATCGCTGCCACTTTCACTTCCGCTGCTTTCGCTCAGTCGGCTCCTGCCACACCGGCCAAACCGGTTGAAGCCGTCAAGCAGGTCGCGGCGGCTCCTGCCTCTGTCGCCGCGCCGGCCGCAACTCCGGCTGTCAAAACAGAAATGAAGGCAGATGAAGCCAAGCCGGAAATGAAGAAGGTCAAGGCCAAGCACAAGATTGCGCATAAGACCAAGGCGACGCCAGCCGATACAGCAGCGCCTGCAGCAGTGGCTGACGCTCCGGCTGCGGTCAAACCGGAAGTAAAGGCCGAAGCCAAGAAGGTTGAACACGTTGCTGTCGCTCCTGCAACCGCCGCGCCGGTCGTAAAGAAGTAATCGCCAGCAATTGATTTACCATCGTTGCGCGGCGTCCACAGGGCCGCGCAACGCAAAAGGGGAGGCCGAATGAGGCCTCCCCTTTTTTATGTGCAAGTTCCTCCTGCAGGCGAAAACGCGGTCGGATTCACGCTGCGATCTTCAATGAACAGTCCTTCACCTGAATTGCTTGCGCAACCCTGTTTGGATGATTAGAGTGAGGTCTTTCTGTTTGGCAATAACTGACACCATACCGGAGCGCATCAATGCTTTTGTCAAACCCGGACGACGATCTGCTTGCCTTTGTTGACGAGGTAGTGCCAGCGCCCAGCGTAGAGAAGCAGGTATGGCGAATACTCATCGTTGACGATGAGCCCGATGTGCATCAGGCGACCTTGCTGGCCCTGAAGGGTGTTGTTGTTGAAGGTCGTTTTCTGGAGTTTGTACACGCTTATTCGGCCACCGAAGCGCGGGCATGCCTGGAGGAAAACACCGATATCGCGGTTGTTCTGCTCGATGTTGTAATGGAGTCCTCGGATTCCGGGTTGCACCTGGTGCGCTTCATTCGTGATGAGCTGGCCAATCATTCGATACGCATCATCCTGCGTACGGGTCAGCCGGGATATGCGCCAGAGATCGATACGATCCGTTCATACGATATCAATGACTACAAATCTAAGTCCGATTTGACGCGGGTTCGGCTATTTACTTGCCTGACCGTTGCGGTTCGATCGTACTCGCAGATTCACCAGCTGGAGATCAATCGTCGCGGACTTGAGCTGATCGTGGCGGCCAGCACCGAGTTAAGCAAACCCAAGGGAATTCGCCGGTTTGCCGAGGGGGTAATTACCCAGATATGCGCGTTGCTGGGTGTCAGTGAGGAGGGCGTCGTCTGCGTTGCCTCAGAAATCACCAACGCATCACCTTACGTACTGGCCGCTGCCGGGCTTTACTCGACCTGGATCGGCCAGCCTTTGGCGAGTATTCCCGATGAACGCGTGCGTCGTGAACTGACCGCGACGCTGAGCAATCGCTGTCATCTTTTTGGCACAACAACCTGCCTTTTCTTCAGTGTTCCTGGTGACCAGTCGCTGGTGGTATTCGTCGATGTCAATCATGAAATCAGCGATACCAATCGTGAGCTGCTGGAAGTGTTTTGCAGCAACATCTCGGTGGCTTTCGAGAATACACAGCTCTATCAGAGAATCAGTTCTCTGGCCTTCGAAGATCCGCTCCTCAACCTGCCAAACCGTAACAGTTTTCTGGCTCGAATCGATCAGCGTTCGGACGCACGGGACACCTTGGCGCTGGTTGATATCGATGACTTTGCCGACATCAACAGCATTCTCGATCAGGACTTTGGTGATGCCGTGTTGCGGGTGGTTGCTGATCGCTTGCGTCGTTCCTTTTCGCCGTCCGTTGTCGTTGCGCGTATCGGGAGCGATGTTTTCGGAATTCTTGGTGCAAGGGAGGAGGTTAACGTCGAGCGTATTGCCGAGGTGTTTTCCTCTCCATTCGAGATGAGTGAGGAGAGCTTTCGTCTTTCCGCGACGACCGGGTTGATGCGCCTTACCGATCCCTCACTCAAGGGCGTTGAGTTGCTCAAGAATGCCGGGGTGGCATTAAAGCAGGCCAAGACCTTCAATCGCGGCAAAGCCATCTTCTTTGAAATGTCGCACGCGACAGCCGCCCGCGAGCGGATGCAGATGCTGAGTCAGCTTCGTACCGCGTTTTCTGCAGAGCGATTGTTCCTTGTCTATCAACCGTTCATCAATCTGGCGAGTGGACGGGTTGTCGGGGCCGAAGCCTTGTTGCGCTGGCGCACGGAACAAGGGGAGTTTATTCCGCCGGACCGCTTCATCCCGCTGGCAGAACAGTCCGGGCTGATGGTAGCCATTGGCGACTGGGTTACGCGCAGTGCTTTCCGGTTTCTCAAGCGACTGGTTGACCTTGGCCATGATCGCTTCCGGATGGCTATCAATGTTTCCCATGTCCAGTTTCGTGAGCCGGATTTTGTGGAAAAACTGATTGCTGCGATGGGTGACCACAAGGCAAGTCCAGAGAACGTCGAAATTGAATTGACCGAATCGGTGGCTATTGACAACATCGAACTGATCGAACAAAAGCTGTCGGCCGTTCGCGCCGCTGGTGTGGCCATCGCAATTGACGATTTCGGCACGGGCTATTCTTCGCTGAACATTTTGCGCCAGATGAATGTTGATCGCCTGAAAATTGATCGTGCATTTGTCAGTGGAAAAGACGGTTTGAATGAGGATTACAGCATAGCGGGAATGGTGCTTCAGTTGGCGAGTCAACTAGGACTGGAATCAGTCGCCGAGGGCGTTGAAACGCAAGAACAATGCGAAAAGTTACTACTGCTGGGGTGTTGTGACGGACAGGGATATTTCTTCTCAAAACCGCTTACGTGTGATCAGTTCGAGGCTTTCCTTCTCGATCAATAGATAGAGCCGTTGGCTCGCTAGGTGCGAAGGAATCGATCAACTCAGCACAGGACGTGACCGTGGAACATCCAACTATCTCCCTCTTGAATGGATCGTCGGCCGACGGCAGGAAATGATGAAAGCGTCCCCAGGATGCGCGTCTGGCGAACTCGCAGTAGCCCGCATGGCTTTTGTCCATATTTCCGGGTTGTGCTGGAATTTCTTCGAGTACCACTTGCGGGTCAAGGCAAGGCTGGCGGGCGTAGAGTTAATCTATCGCCCCATTTCGAACATTGGAGAGCAGATTGCAGAAATAGAAAGTCTGCTCCGCGAGAATGTTGACGTGCTGCTCTTTCGGCCCGTGGCTACATACGACGCCGGTTTGCTGGCGATCCTCGAGCGTGCTCAAAGCGAGGGCGTACACCTGATCTCCATTGACGGCGTGCCGGGCGGTACGACCGGCATGTGTTCAGTCTCTGCGGATAACTTTGGTGGTCAGGCAAAATTGGCTGAGTACACCTTCAACAAAATAGGGGGTAAAGGAAAGATCGCTTATCTACAGGGTGACTTGAGAACTGCGGCCGGAGTGCAGCGAAACAAGGGACTGCAAAGCGTGCTGCGCCGTTTCCCGGATATTGACCTCGTGTTCACCGAGGCCTTTGACTGGTCGTCAACCTTGCCAAATTACCTTCAGGGCAGGGATATGGCGATGGCCGCTCTCCATGCACATCCAGACCTGGATGCCATCATCAGCGCAACAGACGAAGGCGGCCTGGGCGTGAATACCGTTCTCGGGCAATTGGGGTATCGGGGCAAGATTATTGTGACCGGTTTTGACGGCATGCCGGAAGGCATTACGGCGGTGGGCATCGGCGATCTGGAAGTCACGGCAAGCCAGCCACTGGACAGGATGGCCCAACTGGCGCTCGATCTGGCGACAGGGATGACCAGGGGTGAAGTCACTACGTTCTCTCACCACCTACTGGATGTCGATCTTGTGACGCGAGCGACTATCGGAGTTGCTGCCATGCGTGCGCTTCGGGTGTTTCCGGAAGTCGCCGCCGATTTGAACCAACAAGCAACGGAACAGAAGAAGAATGCCAATTTTCTCGAGACCTTGTTTGATGCTATGCCGACGATGGTGCTGGTCAAGGACGCGAAGGACCTGCGCTACCTCAGTGTCAATCGGGCGCGCGAAGCCTGGCTGAATACGCCCCATGGCTTTCAATTGGGGAAAAGCGTTCACGACTTTTACCCCGCAGAAGTCGCTGCCAGATACGATGCTGAAGACTACGGCATTCTGGCCCGCGGCGTCCCTCTGGAGATTGCTGAGGAAGAGTCCTTTCTGGAAGGTTTTGGAAAGCGCTACACGCGAACCCGAAAGATTCCGATATTTGATGCCATGGGCAAGCCCGATTATCTGATGGTCATTTCTGAAGACATTACCAGGAAGAAGGCGGCGAATGAAGCATTGGCGCAACGCACGGTTGAACTAGAGAAAACCAATCTGGCCTTGGAAAAAAACCACAAAAAACTGGTCGAGGCAGAAAAAATGGCCGCGTTGGGCGTTCTCGTCGCCGGCATTTCGCACGAGCTCAACACGCCGATTGGCAACGCGCTGATGGCAGTAACGACGTATTCCGACCATACGCGAAGTCTGGCAGGAAGAAACGGAATTGGGCTGACGCGCTCAATGCTGGCGGACTATTTGTCCGATGCCGTGACAGGGATCGAAATACTAGAGCGCAATCTGCGACGAGCAGCAGAGCTGATTCGAAGCTTCAAGCAGATTTCCATTGACCAAAGCAGTTCACAAGCACGGACCTTCAATTTGGCGACAGTCGTAAGGGACATGCTGGTTGCCCTATCTCCTTCACTGAAGAAGACGCCCTTCGTGGTTCGGCAGGATATCCCAGCCGACCTGACTCTGGATAGTTTCCCAGGGCCGCTGGAACAGGTGTTGATGAACCTGATCAACAATTCGGTTATTCACGGATTTGAAGGGCGATCCGATGGACTGATCACGATTTCGGCTCGGGTTGCGCGGCCAGGCTGGATCGAGCTGGTGGTACAGGATGACGGCGCAGGTATTGCGCCGGAGCGCATCAAACAGATCTTTGATCCGTTCTTTTCAACGAAATTTGGCAAAGGGGGCTCGGGTCTCGGCTTGAGCATTTCCAACAACATTGTCACCCGTTTTCTTGACGGACAAATCGAGGTCAGCAGCGCTCCGGGAAACGGTACGCGATTCAGTCTGATGCTTCCTTTGCAGGCAGGGCGGCACGATGGCTAATTCGGGCTTTATTGCCGGTTTCGTGCCCGTCGAAACGGACCAGGGTCCCGACCTGCTAAATCGAGAAATGATTCCGCAGGGGCCGACTGAAATACGTATCGGGTATGTTCATCTGGATGCGCTGTGTTGGACATTCTTTCGCTACCATCTGCTGATCAAAGCCAGTCAGCAAGGGATCATGGTTATTGATCGTCCGGTCAGCACACTGAATGAGCAGGTTGCAGAAATCAAGAGCTTGTTGCATGAACGAATAGATGTGCTGATGTTAAGACCTGTCGCTTCGGGGGATGCCGATTTGCAGGCCATTGTGCAACGAGCCCTGATGCTTGGCGTGGAGGTGATTGCGCTTGACGGGTCGGTGGGGGGCGACGTCGACATTACGACGGTGAGTGTTGATAACGTTGGCGGGCAGGCGGGTATTACGAACTACATTTGCCAGCGTTTGAACGGCAAAGGCCGGATAGCCCACCTGCAAGGCAACCAGAATATGGAAACCGGCTTATTGAGGACGCAAGGACTGCACAGCGTATTGTCGCGTTATCCCGAAATCGAACTGGTGCATGAAGTCGAACTGGACTGGGGTTCACCAACACCTTTGCGCGTCCAGGGAGAGGCTTTGGCACGTTTGGCGCTGGCTGCCCATCCCTTGCTTGATGCCATCATCACCACCAGTGATGAAAGTGCCTTTGGTGTCCATGATGCATTGCTCGATCTGGGTTTGCAGGGCAAGGTGTTGGTCACTGGTTTTGATGCATTGCCCGAAGCGCTGGTCGCCATTGAAGACGGCCGGATGGAAGCCTCGGTATATCAGCCGCTGGAAATGATGGCCGAGCGCGCACTACAAGATTCCTTGCGTCTGGTGCGTAACCCGCATGGACTGGCAACCCACACCCAATTGTCGGCCGCTGTCATCTCGAAATCAAACCTGGTTGACGCAAGTTTGCGAGCCCTGCGGCTGTTTCCAGGCATAATCAGCGAGTTGAACGAGCGGCGTAGCCAGCAGCAAGCAAGTGCCCGTTTTCTGGAAACGTTGATCGACAACTTGCCAGACATCCTGTTTGTCAAGGATGCCGAGAGTTTGGCCTACGTCCGCCGCAATCGGGCCGCAGATGACTGGTTGGGCGCCGTACCCGGCTCTTTGCTGGGGAAAACGGCATTCGATATCTACCCTGAAGAAGTGGCTGCCCGTTTTCATGCCTCTGATCGCGAGATTCTGGCCAATGGCGTGCCTGTTGATATTCCGGAAGAGGTTTCATATTTGCGCAAATCGGGAACGCGCTATATGCATACTCAAAAGATTCCGATGTTTGATACTCGAGGCAAGCCAGTCTACCTGGTGGGCGTTTTGCAGGACATTACCGAGCAAAAGATGGCGGAAATCACGCTGTCGCAACGTGCCAACGACCTGGAACTGGCTATTGAAACTCTCAGGAAAGACCGCGAGAAGCTGGTGGCAGCCGAAAAAATGGCGGCCTTGGGATCATTGGTGGCTGGCGTGGCCCATGAACTCAATACGCCCATTGGTAACGGGTTGTTGGCTGCTACCACGCTGATGGATAACACCCGGATCATTGCGGAAAAATTCACAAGCGGCCTTTCGCGTTCGATGCTGAACAGCTATCTGGCCGATGCTTTGGATGGGGCCGATATTCTCGAGCGGAATCTGCATCGTGCAGCTGACTTGGTCAACAGCTTCAAGCAGATTGCCCTCGACCAGGCAAGTACCCAGGTGCGCCGCTTCTCCTTGTCCACCGTTGTCAGCGAGGTGTTGTTGACCTTGATGCCGACCTTAAAGAAGACGCCATTCACTGTAAATCAGTCAGTTTCTGACGATATCGTACTAAATAGCTACCCAGGCCCGCTGGAGCAGGTGTTGATCAATCTGGTCAACAATGCTGTTATTCACGGCTTGGCCGGCCGTGCCAGCGGCCAGATTTGTATTTCAGCGAGTTTGCCTGATTCCGACACGGTGAAACTGATCGTTGAAGACAATGGTAGAGGCATTCCTGCGGATCAACTGCAAAAGGTTTTTTCTCCCTTCTACACCACCAATGCTGACGAGGGGGGGGCCGGGTTGGGCTTGAGCATAACGCACAGTATTGTGACGGGGCTGTTGGGAGGGGAGGTTGAATTAACGAGTACCGTTGGCGCAGGCACTCGCTTTTGCATGACTATTCCCCTGGCCGCAAAGCCGCGTTAGCAAGGCTCATCACACCGAGACTCTTTGGCTTGTCCAATTAAGCCAACGTGGCCCCGGCCGTAACGCAGAAGGTGAGGTCGAATATGGCCTCACCTTCAAGCTTTTTTGAACGCGCCGATTCGGCTATTTCGCCTTGCCAGTCAGGTATTCTACTGCCGCCTTGAGTTCGGCATCGGTCAGGTCGGCACCGCCACCTCGCGGCGGCATGGCGTTTTTGCCGTTGGTCGCCGACGCAAGCAAAGCGGCAGCGCCGGTGGCCAGGCGCGGTCCCCAGGCCACCTTGTCGCCGGTCTTTGGCGCTCCAGCGACGCCAGCCGCATGGCAAGCGGTGCATACCGTGTTGTAGATCGTCTCACCGCTTCGCGGTTTGCCATCCGACTTTACAGCGGCTTTCTGCATTTCCACCCGGGCTACGGGCATGATGCGCGATTCGGCATCATCACCAGATCCTGAAGATACACTGCCCTTGCCCATCATCGAAAGTGGCCAGATGACCAGGATCAGAACGACCGCCACCACAATTGTGGCCACCAAAATCATTTTCGAAGAATACTGTGTGTCCGCCATGGTTGATCCTTGCTTATCTGCAGGTTAAGTATGAAGGTGTGAAGTCGAAATTCTATTTTTATAATCCACTATGCGTTGATATCGAGTGTGCGATAGCCGCCATTGTGAAAAACCAGCGGCATTTCCGCGTCGCCCTGCGCAAAACGCTCGACGTGTCCGACAAAGATGAGGTGATCGCCACCCGGGTAATGCGCTTCGTTGGTGCATTCGAACCAGGCGCAACATCCGTCGAGCAGCGGAACATCGCTGAGTCCCCGGCTGAAGGACAGGCCCGCGAAACGGTCACTCTTGCGCGACGCAAAGCCGTCGGAAATATGCCGCTGATCAACCGAAAGCACGTTGACCGCGTAGTGGCTCGCGCTGCTGAAGGCCTCGATGTTCGGTGAGTTGAGCGAGAGGCTCCAAAGAATGAGCGGAGGATCCAGTGAGACTGAATTGAAAGAGCTAATCGTTACGCCAATCGGCTCACCGTCGGGCGACAAGGCGGTAATAACTGTTACGCCGGTGGCAAAGTTGCCGAGTGTGCTGCGGAAGTCGCGGCAACATTGACCCCTGGCAGCCAGAACCTGCCCGTTATCACAGGTCTGACAAGGCAGATCGGCAACGGCCGTTGGCTTCTCGGGGCTGTTTTCTGTAGGCGTTGGCTGGGTCATCGGGCGCTCGGGGTGTGTTGAAGGGGCATGCTAAGATCAATGCTGCGCAGAGAAGTTCAGGAGTTCTATGATGCCGGTGGTTTCCCTTGGCACGATTCGTATCAGTCGGATTATCGCCTTGCCGCGTTTGGCTGTCGAGGAACTTGCGCGGGCTTTCTCAGTTTGTCGTACGAGTTCATGAGCAATTCCAAAGAGCTTTTCTCATCTCGGCTGATTGCCTGGCAACGGCAATACGGTCGTCATGACCTTCCCTGGCAGAACACTCGGGACGTCTACCGCATTTGGCTGTCCGAGATCATGCTTCAGCAAACGCAGGTGAGTACGGTCATACCGTACTACACCCGTTTCATCGAGCGCTTTCCCTCGATTGACACGTTGGCGCAGGCGTCGCTCGATTCGGTGCTCGAGTATTGGGCCGGTCTGGGCTATTACGCGAGGGCTCGCAATCTGCATCGTTGCGCGCGGGCCATAGTCGCTGACCACGGTGGAATATTCCCCCAAAACCCTGGGGTCATCACCGAGTTGCCGGGAATTGGACGCTCAACGGCGGCGGCAGTCAGCGCTTTCGCTTACGGAACGCGAACAGCGATCCTTGATGGCAACGTCAAGCGGGTGCTGGCGCGGTGTTTTGGCATTGAAGGTTTCCCCGGATCGGCGCGAACGGAGAAGGAAATGTGGTCGCTCGCGGAAGCCCTGCTGCCGAACGAGCACATTGAGGTCTACACCCAGGGCCTGATGGATCTCGGCTCCACGCGATGCACGCGGAGCAAGCCGTTTTGCGCGGCCTGCCCTATGCACGACCTGTGTATCGCCCGTCGCGAAGGGCGACAGGCCGAATTGCCGGTCGCCAAACCCAAGAAGGTTTTGCCTGAACGCGAGACGACTCTGCTGTTGCTTACGGATGGGAAGCGCATCCTGCTTGAACGCCGACCACCGGCAGGCATCTGGGGGGGGTTGTTGACTTTGCCCGAAGGCGGAGTGGCCGAGGCGAGAGTGTTTGCTCAGCGTCATGGCCTTCGACTGGTCGGCATGCGCTCGCTGGCAAGCATCAAGCACACCTTCAGTCATTTTCATCTGCACATTCAACCTTTGCTGTGCACGGTTGAAGTGACGGTTGCTCTGGTCGCTGAAGCCGGATGGCAATGGCTGGACTATGGGGAGGTCGAGACGGCTGCACTGCCGACGCCGATCCGGTTTTTGCTCAGAACGATCACCAAGACATCGAACGACCGGGCCGGATAAATGGCGTTTGCCGCTAGCTTCCGCCTTTGTCGCCCGAGCTGCGGGCTCCGCCAATCGGCACGACTTCTATTCCGTATTTTCGTGCGACCTGATGGTAGAGTTCACGTGCCGAAATGACCTTGACGTTGTTCATGTCCTTGGCCAGCGCCATCTGTAAATAGCGTATGCCACGTTGGCCCATCGGCTCGTTCCAGCCCCTGCGGTCGAGCAGGGTGAAGATGGCCTTACTTGCATTGACCAGGAATTGCAGGTTGGGCACGCGGTCGGCGGCTTCAATCAGCATCTGCACCGATGTGTCGAGGTCGCCACTGCGTGCGGCCAGCACACCGCGATTGTTTAGGTCGACGATTTCCTTGCCGACCTTGGCAAGCAATGACTGTCCCGCTTCTTCCTTGCCGGTTTTGGAAAAAACGCCCTGAATGTGGGCGATCATGCTACGGTCTTCGTGGTTCTCGGCGGCAACTTTGCTCAGGATTTGCTTGGCACTTTCATCGTCGCCCGCCGCTAGACAGGCATGCGCCAGATCGACGGCAATCTTCTGCGAAAACTCCTTCTGCGTATCGTCGCTCTGCAGGCTACTGTGCAAAACGAGCGCCTTCTCTAGCGCCTGCTTGGCTTTGGCTGGCTCGCCTTGCTTGTCCAGGCAGAGGCTGTCCATGATCATCGCCGCCAGTTCGCCTTGCTTGTTGCCACGCCAGTCGCGACGGAGTTCCTGGGTAACCATCTTGGCACCGTCCGTATTGCCCTTGTCGAGCATCACCCGAGTGAGGTTGGTGTAGTCGTCGATGATCCGTAGTGATGACCCGCGATGGCGCTCAAGCACCTTGCCATAGGCGCGTTCTGCTGTCGCAAGGTCGTTGTTGCGTACGGCAACATCACCGACCATGCGTTGCCGCAACGAGTTATTGGGCGATTTTTCAGCGGCTTTGAGTAGGGCCTCTTGCGCTTCCTCGAGGTTCCCCATTTCTTCGCGCACGCTGGCAACAAAGTCGTACGCGGCAAGATACTCTGGAAAGTCCTCGATGATTGAGGCACCCAGTTCCTCCGCATCAGCGAGTTCGTCCAAACCGCGTCTGGCAATGGCCAGTCCCATACGCGCCCAAGGCACAACGGCATTATCCAGAATCTGCTGATAGACGGCCTTCGCGTCTTCGTGCCGACCAAGAGTGTTGAGGATTTCGCCCTTGAACCGGAGGGTGTCGTAGAGAAACAAGTCCTCCTTGCCGAGAAGCTGCTCGCAGGCCGCCAGCGCTTCCGCAAAAGCCCCCTTGTCCAGGTGAGCGAAAACCCGCTCAAAAAACTGCTTTTTGTAAATCGACTTGACCAGGCGCGCCTGAAGCTGCTCGGCCGTAAAGGGCTTGATCAGGTAGTCGTCCGGTGCCAGTTCTGCAACGGAAACAACGTTGTGATACCCGCGCTCTGCCGTAATGACCATGTAAATCGTCGATAGCGAAATCAGATGCTTCTGTCGCAGCTCTTCAAGCAGTTGCTGCCCGTCGCGACCGTCGTCAAGGTGATAGTCAGTAAGGATAATGTCGAAGGCAAAGGATTTGACCTGGCGCAACACCTCGGCAGCCGTCCCCGCATTATGTACGGCGGTTACTCCAAGGTTCGAAAGAATGATGCGCAGGGTATTGCGTGCGCTGGTATGCCGATCCACGAGCAATACTCGCATGCGAGCGAGTTCCTTGCTTATGCGCTGAAGCAGTTCGGCGGTATTCTTGGGGTCGGGAGCGGCCATGTGAAGAACATTACTCGACTGTGCATGGGTGGGCAAGCGCCAGCGGGTCTTGCAATCGGGTGATCACTACTTAAGAGCGGGTATTTTGGCTCGTGCCCAAGATTGACGTGCTTGGTCAGGGGTGAAAAACCTGTTATTTTTCAGCGAATTGGCGTAGAATCCGCATCCCTTCAGCCCTTCCGGTCCATGCGGATTCTTCATGCAGTTTCCAGAATGTTTTGATGTGATCGTGGTCGGTGGCGGCCATGCCGGCACCGAGGCAGCGCTCGCCAGCGCGCGCATGGGCGTGAAAACGCTCTTGCTTACGCACAATCTTGATACGCTCGGCGCCATGAGTTGCAACCCGTCGATTGGTGGTATCGGCAAGGGGCATCTGGTCAAGGAAGTCGATGCGCTCGGCGGCGCCATGGCCTCCGCAACCGATGAAGCCGGCATTCAGTTCCGCATCCTCAATTCAAGTAAAGGCCCGGCAGTTCGTGCTACGCGCGCGCAGGCTGATCGCGTGCTTTACCGGCAAGCGATTCGCCACCGGCTGGAGAACCAGCCGAACCTGACCTTGTTTGCTCAGGCCTGCGACGATCTACTGGTTGAAGGGGATCGCGTCGTCGGTGCCGTGACTCAGCTTGGAGTTCGTTTCGCCGCGCGCAGCGTGGTGTTGACCGCCGGAACCTTCCTCAACGGACTGATTCATGTCGGGATGTCGAATACCGTCGGTGGCCGCATGAGCGAGTTGCCTTCGGTTTCGCTTGCGGTGCGTTTGCGCGAGTTGCAACTGCCCGCCGGGCGACTGAAAACAGGTACGCCACCGCGCCTTGATGGCAAGACCATCGATTTTTCGGTGATGGAGCAGCAGCATTCGGATGATCCGCTGCCCGTATTCTCCCTGCTCGGTCACGCCAGTCAGCACCCGAGACAGCTGCCGTGCTGGGTGACCAGCACCAACGAGAAAACGCACGACATCATCCGCTCCAACCTGGATCGCTCGCCGATGTATGCTGGCGTGATCGAGGGCGTTGGGCCGCGTTATTGCCCGTCGATTGAAGACAAGATCCACCGCTTTGCCGGTAAGAGCAGCCATAACATTTTCCTTGAGCCGGAAGGTCTGACGACGCACGAAATCTACCCGAACGGGATTTCGACAAGTCTGCCGTTCGACGTGCAACTGGCCTTTGTGCGTTCGATGCGTGGCTTAGAGCACTGCCACATCCTGCGCCCCGGTTACGCCATCGAATACGATTACTACGATCCGACGGGGCTTTACGCCTCGCTCGAAACAAAGGCCGTTCGCGGACTTTTCTTCGCCGGACAGATCAATGGAACCACCGGCTACGAAGAGGCGGCGGCGCAGGGTTTGCTGGCCGGCGCCAACGCCGCACTGCAGGTGCAGGGTAAGGAGGCATGGACGCCGCGCCGCGATGAGGCCTATCTCGGCGTGCTGGTCGACGACCTGATTACACGCGGTGTATCCGAGCCCTACCGAATGTTCACCAGTCGTGCCGAGTTCCGCCTTTCGCTGCGCGAAGACAACGCCGACATGCGTCTGACCGAGCACGGACGCCGTATTGGACTGGTCGGAGACGCCCGCTGGACGGCCTTCTGCGAGAAGCGCGAGGCGATTGCCCGTGAGCAGGAACGTCTCCGGTCGACCTGGGTGCATCCATCGAAAGTCCCGGTTGAAGACGTGGTTCGCGTGCTTGGCAAGCCGATTGAGCGCGAATACACTCTCCACGATTTGCTGCGCCGGCCCGACGTAAACTACGCCAGTTTGATGACCTTGTCGGTCGGAGAACAAACGAGGAGCGACTTGCCGGACGCCCTGGTCGTCGAGCAGGTCGAGATCCAGGCCAAGTACCAGGGCTATATTGACCGGCAGACCGAGGAAGTGGCCAAGAGTCTGGCTAACGAAGAAGCGCGTATCCCCGAGGGTTTCAATTACACCGTGATCGGTGGCCTGTCGACCGAGCTCGTGCAAAAACTGATGCGCCACAAACCGGAGACTCTCGGCCAGGCTTCGCGCATCCAGGGCATGACACCGGCGGCCATTTCTATCCTGCTGGTCCATCTGAAGCGTGGCGGCGTTGATATGGCGCGCAGGACGGCATGAGTCCGGCGGCTCAGCTAGAAAAAGGTTTGGCCGCACTGGGCGTCGAACTGTCGCCAGCGGCACAAGAGAAACTCCTCGCCTACGCGGCCCTGCTCTACAAATGGAACAAGACCTACAGCCTGACCGCAATGCGCGAACAGGACAAAGCCGTCAGCCATCACTTGCTCGACTCGCTCGCGGTGCTGCCCTTCGTCCCGGCAGGCAGTCTGCTCGATGTCGGCAGCGGAGGCGGGATGCCCGGAATCCCATTGGCCATAGCCTGCCCGGAGTTGCAGGTTACCCTGCTCGACAGCAATTCAAAGAAGGCAGCATTTCTCAGACAGGCGGCGATTGAATTGGAATTGCCGAATATTTCCGTTCACTGTGGGCGGGTCGAACAGTATCATCCAGCGATTGGTTTTACCGCGATCACCTCGCGCGCGTTTTCAGAACTGGCCGATTTTGTAAACCTCTCGCACCATCTTCTGGCTCCGAACGGGCGCTGGCTGGCCATGAAGGGCGTTTGGCCACATGAGGAAATCGGACGTTTGCCACAAGACATCGCGGTTGATACCGTGCATCGCCTGGTGGTGCCGGGCGTTGAAGGCGAGCGGCATCTGGTGGTTTTGAGTTGCCCGGCAAAGCATCAAGGGGAGAGTTGAGTTGGCAAGAATACTGGCTGTGACCAACCAGAAGGGCGGTGTTGGCAAGACGACGACAGCGGTCAATCTGTCCGCCTGCCTGGCTACCCTTGGACAGCGCGTGCTGATGATCGACCTCGATCCGCAGGGCAATGCCACTACCGGCTGCGGTATAGCCAAGCGTGCGGCCTTGCCGACCGTCTACCAGATTCTGATCGGGCGCTCGACCTTTGCCGAAGCGCGCGTCAAGACCGAGTTCGGTTTCGACATCCTGCCCGCCAACCGCGAACTTGCCGGTGCCGAAGTCGAAATGATCGAGATGGGTGGCCGCGAATTCCGGCTGCGCGATGCGCTGGCTCCGGCGCTCGATGATTACGATTTCATCCTGATGGACTGCCCGCCGGCACTCAACATGCTGACGGTCAACGGACTGGTGGCCGCCGAAGCGGTGATGATCCCGATGCAGTGCGAATACTACGCGCTGGAAGGGTTGACCGATCTTGTCGCCACGCTCAAGAAGGTACGCGCTAAGCTTAACTCGAAGCTCGAGATCGAAGGTCTGCTGCGCACCCTGTTCGATCCGCGTTCGACGCTGACCCAACAGGTTTCCGCTGAACTGGTCGACCACTTCGGCAGCAAGGTTTACAGCACCATCATTCCGCGCAACGTTCGGCTAGCCGAAGCGCCGTCCTACGGCAAGCCGGTAATCGCCTTTGACAAGGCCTCGAAGGGCGCGCAGGCCTATATGGCTTTGGCGCAGGAGATTCTGGATCGGCGCGACGGAGTTGTGGGTGCCGCCCTCGAACAAGGAGCAGTCGCATGAAACTGAAGGGACTCGGTCGCGGACTCGATGCACTGCTGGCCGGTAACGAAACGCAAAGCAAGGAGCAGCAACGCTCGCTGCCGGTTGCTAATTTGCAGCCGGGCAAATATCAGCCGCGCACCCAGATGGACAGTGCCTCGCTTGAAGAGCTGGCCGCATCAATCCGCGTGCAAGGCTTGATGCAGCCGATTCTTGTCCGTCCGGTCGGCGACAAGCTGGGGGAAGATCGTTTCGAAATCGTCGCCGGCGAGCGCCGCTGGCGCGCCGCTCAAATGGCGGGACTGACCGAGGTTGCGACCCTGATCCGCGAAATTCCGGATGAGTCGGCGTTGGCCATGGCGCTGATCGAGAACATCCAGCGCGAGAACCTGAATCCGCTGGAAGAAGCGCAGGGCTTGCAGCGACTGATCGACGAATTCTCCATGACGCATCAGCAGGCGGCCGACGCCGTGGGCCGTTCGCGACCGGCAGCGTCCAATCTTCTGCGTCTATTACAGCTAGTCGCGCCTGTTCAGGAACTTTTGATGCGCGGCGAAATCGATATGGGCCACGCACGCGCGCTGTTGCCTTTGTCGGGTGCGCTGCAAATCCAGTTAGCCCAGCGTGTGGTGCAAAAAGGCTTGTCGGTGCGCGATGCCGAGCGGCTGGCGCAACATGCGCTGAAGCCGCAGAAAAATGTCGAAGCCAGGAAGCCGGATCGGGATGTATTGCGACTGCAGGAGGAGCTTTCGGACGTTCTGGGCGCGCAGGTGGAGATTCGAACCAACAAAAAGGGGGCGGGTAAGATTCACATTGAATTCGGCGATCTCGACCAGCTTGAGGGTATTCTGCAGCGACTGCGCTAGACGTTGAGGCTGTTTTATGGGTGATGAAGTGTTACATTATCGCATTGTGCTAATAGACATTGACGTGTGTTTTCTTAAGTCTTATAGTAGACTAAACGACTTGCAGCGGATTGCTACTTTTTCTGTATTGCACTAATGTTCAGAGCTATCCTTCTGCAGGCAGTGGCAACAATAATTACAGCGTTAGCGGCGGGTTTGATTGTAGGATCGCGGGGGGCTATATCGGCAGCATTGGGCGGAGTGGCATGTACCCTCCCCAATCTCTTGTTTGCCCTGCGCCTGAAAATCGTGGCGAGTCGCCCCGGTGCTTCGTATCCTGCCAATTTTTTCCTTGGCGAATTCGTCAAGAATGCAGCAACGATCGGGTTACTGGTATTTTTGGTTAAGGAATACGCCGATTTGCATTGGCCATCAATGCTGATCGGACTGGGGCTTGCATTGCAAGCAGGTTTTTTAGCTTTTTGGAAAAAGTCCTGAACATGGCTACTGGTCACGAAGCTGCAGCAAACGCGCCCAACGCCGGCGAATATGTCGTCCACCACCTGACCCAGCTGAATACCACTGGGCATGCACAAACTTCGATTGTTGACTTCAGCGTCATCAATCTTGATACCGTCTTTTTCTCGGTGCTGATGGGCGTATGCGGCTTGTACTTCATGTGGCGCGTGGCGAAGAGCGTTACCTCGGGCGTTCCCGGACGCGCTCAGGCGGCTGCCGAGATCCTGCTGGAAATGTGCGCCAATCAGGCCAAGTCGATTGTGCACAACGAGCAGTCGCGCAAGTTCGTGGCTCCGCTGGCACTGACAGTATTCGTCTGGGTCTTCCTGATGAACTCGATGGATTTCCTGCCGGTCGATTTTCTGCCAGTGATCTGGCAGACCCTAACCGGAAATCCCCACGCCTATCTGCGCGTGGTGCCGACGGCGGACCTGAACGGGACGCTCGGCATGTCGGTCAGCGTGCTGCTGCTCTGTTTCTGGTACAACATCAAAGTCAAAGGCTTGGGCGGTTGGGTGCACGAGCTATTCACGGCACCGTTTGGTAACCATCCGCTGCTCTATATCCCCAATTTCCTGATGCAGATGATCGAATTCCTGGCCAAGACCGTGTCGCACGGCATGCGGCTATTCGGCAACATGTACGCGGGCGAACTCCTGTTCATGCTGATCGCGCTGATGGGTGCGGCGTATGGCAGTTCAGGTGGTCTGACCGGCCCGCTGTTGTGGCTCGGGCACGTGATCGCCGGTACGGGTTGGGCTCTGTTTCACATCTTTATCGTGGTCTTGCAGGCCTTCATTTTCATGATGCTGACGCTGGTGTATATCGGTCAGGCGCATGAAGGGCATTGATTTTTAATCTGTTGTTGTTCTGATTGTTAACGTAGTAACTCAATTGAAGGAGTGGTCATGGAAATTGTTCTGGGTAATGTGGCGCTGGCCTGCGGTCTGATCATTGGTCTGGGTGCTATCGGTGCGTGTATCGGTATCAGCCTGATGGGTGGCAAATACATCGAAGCGTCGG
Source organism: Burkholderiales bacterium (assembly GCA_038316625.1). GTDB lineage: Bacteria > Pseudomonadota > Gammaproteobacteria > Burkholderiales > Rhodocyclaceae > Propionivibrio. The sequence continues at coordinate 1,551 of JBBQAT010000039.1, read as the reverse complement.
CCCGCCAGCCTGAGCTGATGAACGAACTGCAGACCAAGATGTTCATGCTGGCTGGTCTGATCGACGCGGCCTTCCTGATTGGCGTTGGTATCGCCATGATGTTCGCCTTTGCCAACCCGTTCGTCCTCAAATAATCGGACATCTCCCATCAACCTTTCAAGGGGAAGATAACCGTGAATCTGAACGCAACTCTGTTCGCTCAGATCGTTGTGTTCTTCATTCTGGCGTGGTTCACGATGAAGTTCGTGTGGCCGCCCATCATGAAGGCGCTCGACGAACGTGCGACAAAGATCGCCGAAGGCCTCGCCGCCGCCGAGCGTGGCCGGCAAAGCTTCGATCTGGCAGCCAAGCACTCCGCTGAAACGATGCGCGAGGGCAAGGAAAAAGTGGCTGAAGTGATCGCCCAGGCCGACAAGCGCGCCCTGCAGATCATCGAGGATGCCAAGGTACAGGCCCGTCTCGAAGCGGAAAAGATCGTTGCCGGGGCCCAGGCAGAAATCGAGCAGGCCGCAGCGCGAGCCAAGGAAGGGCTGCGCGAGCGCGTTGCCGAACTGGCCATTGCCGGTGCCGAGAAGATCCTGCGCCGCGAAGTCAATGCCAGCGTGCACGCTGACATGCTCTCTGCGATCAAACAGGATCTGTAACGCTCATGGCTGAATCTGTCACCATCGCTCGTCCCTATGCGCAGGCGGTTTTTCGGCTGGCGCGGGAAAGTCAGGCGCTGACGGCCTGGTCAGATCGTTTAAAGCGGCTTGCGGCGATTGCGCAAGACGCTGAAATGGCCAAAGTCGTTGGTAATCCGAAGTTTTCCGCCGGGCAGGTCGCGGATCTGTTTGTTTCTCTGACCGGCGAAGCCGGAAACAAGGAGCTGGCTTCATTTGTCGGCATCCTGGCCGAGAACGAGCGAATCGACGTCCTGACGCAGATTCAGGAAATCTACGAGCAGCTCAAGAGCGCAGACGAGGGAGTCAAGGAGGCGGTTGTGACCAGCGCCTACCCTCTCGACGATGCACAACTAAAAAATCTGATGAGTCAGCTTGAATCCCATTTCGGCAGCAAACTCCAGCCACAAGTTCTGGTGGATGCGGCGCTGATTGGCGGAATCAAGGTGACGGTAGGTGACCAGATCCTCGATGCTTCCGTTCGCGGCAAGCTCGATGCGATGGCCACGGCGCTTAAGAACTAGGAGAAATTCATGCAATTGAATCCGTCCGAGATCAGTGAACTGATCAAGAGCAAGATTCAGAATCTGGACGTAGGCGCCGAAACCCGCACGCAGGGCACGGTCGTTTCGGTAACTGACGGCATTTGCCGAGTGCACGGTCTGGCCGACGTGATGCAGGGCGAAATGCTGGAATTCCCCGGCGGAGCCTTCGGCATGGCGCTGAACCTCGAGCGTGACTCGGTCGGCGCGGTGGTTCTTGGTGAGTACGAACACATTACCGAAGGCGACACGGTCAAGACGACCGGCCGCATTCTTGAAGTGCCGGTCGGACCGGAACTCCTCGGCCGCGTGGTTAACTCGCTCGGTCATCCAATTGACGGCAAAGG